>CANASS010000031.1 GCA_947364395.1 uncultured bacterium | reverse complement strand
CGATCTTGGTGGCGCCGTCCATAGCGCCGTAGAAGTCGGCTTCCTTCTGGATCTTCTCGCGGCGGACCCGGGCCTGCTGCTCGTCGATGAGGCCGGAGGACAGGTCGGCGTCAATGGCCATCTGCTTGCCGGGCATGGCGTCCAGGGTGAACCGGGCGGCCACCTCGGATACGCGCTCCGCACCCTTGGTGATGACGATGAGCTGGACCAGCACGATGATGAAGAAGATCACGAAGCCAACCACAATATCACCCTGGGTGATGAGCTGGCCGAAGTTGTTGATGACCACACCGGGGTCGCCGGTGGTGAGGATCATCCGGGTGCTGGACACGTTCATGCCCAGCCGGAACAGGGTGGTAATGAGCAGCAGGGAGGGGAAGATGGAGAAATCCAGCGCCTCCGAGATGTTCATGGTAATCATCAGGATCATGATGGACAGTCCCAGGTTGATGATGAGCAGGATGTCCAGAATCCACGGCTTCAGTGGGATGAACAGGAACATGACCACAACCACCACAAACAGCGCTATGGCATTGTCTAAAATGCGTTTGAGCATGGGTGGCCTTCACCTCCGGGTGGTCCGTCCTAGGATTTTCCTTGTTACTTGACGATTTGCTGCTTGTCGTTTAGCTTGAAGATGTACACCAGCACCTTGGCCACCGGGTCGTACAGATCCGGGGGGATGAACTGGTTCAGCTCCGCCTGGGCGTACAGCGCCCGGGCCAGCGGCACGTTTTCCACCACCGCCACGTGATTGTCCTCAGCGATCTGGACAATGCGCAGGGCCAGGCTGTCCTGGCCTTTGGCCAGCACGATGGGGGCGTCGTCCTGGCCCGGTTTGTAGCGCAGGGCCACGGCGAAGTGGGTGGGGTTACGGATGACCACGTCCGCCCCGGGCACCTGCTGCATCATGCGCTGCTGGGCCCTCCGGCGCTGGATCTCCTTGATCTTCCCCTTCACCTGGGGGTCGCCTTCCATCTGTTTGTACTCTTCCTTGACCTCCTGCTTGGTCATCATCATGTTCTTCTCGTAGTCCCACCACTGGTAGAAGAAATCCAGGGCGGCCACCGCCACAAAGGCGATGCAGATGCGGATGACCATACCCCAGGCCATCTCCACCAGATGGGCCACGGAGGCGGTCAGGTCGGTGTACAGGTAGTTGGAGCTCTCCAGGAACATGTCCCGGATGCTCAGGAAGATGATGACCAGCAAAATGACGATCTTGATCAGGTTTTTCCCGGTTTCCACCAGGCTTTTTAAGGAAAACAACCGTTTAAAGCCCTGGAGGGGGCTGAGGCGGTTGAATTTTGGCTTGATTGATTCGGTGCTCACCAGAAAACGGGTCTGCGCGAAGGTGGCGGCCACGGCGCACAGGATGGACACTGCCACCACCGGCCCCACGGTCTTGAGAATGACCATGACGGCCTGTATGCCCACCTCGCCGGATTTGCTCACGGCCTCCTGGGGCTTCTCCCCGATGGAGGTGAAGCACAGGGACATGAACCCGCCCAGCTGCTCGACGAAAATGCCGGTGACGAGCCAGAGGACGGCGAAGGTGCCCAGAAGGCTGGCCACCGCCACCGCGTCGCGGCTCATAAAGACGTTGCCCTTTTTTCGTTCGTCACGCCGTTTTTTCGGCGTTGCTTTTTCTGTCTTATTTCCCTCGGGCAAAGTCTGTCCCCCCTTGAGGTCCCGCGCGGCCCGCGCCTCAGAAGGGTGGAGGAGCGGGGATTAGGTTTATAACCGTTCGGTTTTGTAGAAAAAGTTCAATCTGGAATTATCCTGTTCCCGTGAGGGCCAGCACATCGTGGAGGGCGTTGAGCATGGCCATCTCCGCCTGGAGCAGGAACTCGCTGAAGGGGACGGTCAGCACCAGCAGCAGGCCCAGGCCCACGATGACCTTCAGCTCAATATTGATGGCGAACACGTTGATCTGGGGGATGACTTTCATCAGCACCCCCATGCCCACCTGGGCGATGAGCTCCGCCGCCAGAACGGGCATGCACAGTTTCACCGCCAGCACGGTGCACTCCACGAACAGCTCCAGCATCAGATTATAGGCGGGCAGTCCGATGGACACCTGGCCGAAGGGCACGATCTGCTCCGAGGTGAGGAACAGCCGCAACAGGGTCAGGTGACCTCCTCCGGCGAAGAACAGCAGGATCATGAGCACGTTGAGGATCTGCCCGGTCACCGACATGTTGGCGGAGGACCCCGCGTCATACAGCTGATTCATGGTCATGCCCATCTGGGTGTCAATCATGGAGCCCGCCAGCTGGGGGATATAGAAGAAAAAGTTCACCGCCATGCCCAGCAGGAAGCCGATGGCGATCTCCAGCAGCATCAGCACCATAAATTCCGCCGTCCCCGAGGGGGTGGGGGGCTGCTGCTCCGTCACCGAGGTGACAAAGACGGACAGCACCATGGCCATACCCGTGCGGAAGGCGGCGGGGATGTTGGTCCGGCCCAGAATGGGATTGAAGAGGACGAACCCGCCCACCCGGGCGGAGACAAAAAGGAACAAGGTCAGTTCCGGCCAGTCAAACATGGTCTTAGCTCCGCTCAGCTGGCGATGAGGGAGAAAATCTCCCGGGTGTAATCCTGAAGGGTGTCCATCATCCAGCCGCCGGCGACCAGCAGCACGCCCACCACGATGATGAGCTTGAGCACGAAGCCGATGGTCTGCTCGTGAATCTGGGTGACGGCCTGGAAAATGGCCACCACCACGCCCACAAGCATACTCAGCAGCAGCATGGGGCTGGCCAGCTTCAGGGCTACGTTCACCCCGTCTCTGAGAAGGTCGGCCACCTGTGTGGGATCCATAGTTTGCTCCTTCCTTCTGTGGCGGCGTTACTTGACTCCCTGCACCAGGGAGGAGAACATCAGGTTCCAGCCGTTGATGGACACGAACAGCAGAAGCTTGAAGGGGGTGGAGATCATGGCCGGGGGCAGCATAATCATACCCATGCTCATCAGGGTGGAGGACACCACGATGTCGATGAGCAGGAAGGGGATGTACAGCAGCAGTCCCGTGTAGAAAGCCGCTTGCAGCTCCTGGGTCATGAAAGCCGGAATGACCAGCCGCATGGGCAGGTCCATGGCCACCTGGTCCAGCCCCGCGTTGTCCTCGGGGATGTCATGGTGGGCCAGGTTGCAGTACATCCGCAGGGTGTTGGGCTCGGTGTGGTTCAGCATGAACTCCTTCAGCGGGTCCACCGCCCGGTCAAAGAATTCCTCCTGGCTGATCTCCTGCTCCCGGTAGGGTTCCCAGGCCTCGGTCTCAATGCGGGTAATCACCGGGTTCATGGTGATGAGGGTGAGGAACATGGCAATGCCTACCAGCACCACGTTGGGCGGGGTCTGCTGGGTGCCCATGGCGGTGCGCAGGAAGGACAGGGAGATGATGTACCGCGCAAAAGAGGTCATCATCACCAGCATGGAGGGCAGCAGGGCGATGAGCGTGGTGAGGAAGAGAATTTCCAGGGTCTGGACGCTGTCGCCGTTGATATTGATCAGACTGTCTGTGGGCATCCCGTCCTCACCTCGGTTTCTTTTGCTTGAGTACGGTGCGCAGCGCCTCCGCGAAGCTGGGGGGAGGCGGCTGGTCCGAAGGGGGCTGGTACAGCGCCTTTGCCTCCTCCGGGGTCAGTTCCGCCGTCAGCGTCACCCCCGAAGGGGCCGCGCCCAGCAGGAGGTAGCGCTCTCCGGCCCGGACCAGCACCAGGGACTGGTCACGGCCCAGGGACAGGCGGGCCAGCACCTTGAAGTGGGCGGTCCCGCCCCCCGCGCCTAAGAGGCCGCCGTTCCGGCCCGCCACGTATTTGGTGAACAGGTAGGCCAGCGCGGCGATGGCCAGCACGCAGATCAACAGCCAAAGCAGGGAGAGGATGTTGTCCAGCATGGTGGCTGCCAGGGCTAGGGTAAGCTTGCCGGGGGAAACTGCCATCAGGGTGCGCCCAGGATGGAGGTGACGGTTTTGAGGACCCGGTCAGGCTTAAAGGGCTTGACGATGAAGTCCTTTGCGCCGGAGCGCACGGCGTCCATGACCATGGACTCCTGGCCCATGGCGGAGCACATGACCACGTTGGCGCTGCCGTCCTTGGCGCGGATGGCCTTCAGGGCCTCCAGGCCGTCCATGTTGGGCATGGTGATGTCCATGATGACCAGGTCGGGACCGATCTCGCTGAACTTCTCCACCGCGTCTGCGCCATCGACGGCCTCAAACAGCTCGGTGTAGCCGTTCTTGCTCAGGGTGTCCATGATCATCTTGCGCATGAATGCGGCGTCGTCCACTAACAGAATTTTCTTAGCCATGGTTGATCCATCCTTTTCCATTTATGATGTGTACCCCCGCGTGTCGCCGGGGCGCGATTTTATGAGGTCAGCCCTAAGGCAGTCCTTACTTGTGGTTGGTGGCCAGCATTTCAATGCCGGGGGTCTGGACGATCTCCGTGATGCGCACGCCGAAGTTATCCTCGATAACCACGACCTCGCCCCGTGCGATGCACTTGCCGTTGACGAACAGGTCCACCTGGTCGCCCGCCAGCTTATCCAGCACCACCAGGGAACCCTTGGCAAACTCCAGGATGTCCTGCACCTTCCGCCGGGCCCGTCCGATTTCCACCGTTACCTGGAGGGGCACCTCCATGATGAGATCCAGGTTCTGGGCCTGCTCCTTGCCCAGCCGCTCCATGGGGTCCATCTCCTCCATGCGCACCGGCTTGGTGGCGATGACCTTGGGCTCGGGGGGCGCTTTCTGGACCGCGCCCTCAGGCTGGGGCGGATAGGGGTACGGATAGGGGGGGTAGTACATGGGGGGGTAACCCATATAGCCGCCCTGCATCTGGCCGTCCATGCCGGGCATGGGGTAGGGCATGGGCGGCTGGCCCATCTGGGGAGGCATGGGAGCGGGAGCCTGGGCGGCGGGCTGCTGGGGAGCGGCGGGAGCCGCCGGGGCGGGCTGAGGCGCGGGCTGTGGGGCCGGTGCGGGAGCGGGCTCGCTGTTCATGCCGGACAGCATGGCCTCGATTTCCGCCTGGCTCATCTTGTGGTCTCCGCCGCCGGAGGGCTCCGGCTGTGGGGCCGGTGCGGGGGCGGGCTCGCTGTTCATGCCGGACAGCATGGCTTCGATCTCTGCCTGACTCATCTTATGGTCTCCGCCGCCGGAGGGCTCCGGCTGGGGGGCCGGTGCGGGAGCGGGTTCGCCGCTCATGCCGGACAGCATGGCCTCAATCTCCGCCTGGCTCATCTTGTGGTCTCCGCCGCCGGAGGTCTGGGCCTCGGGAGCGGGAGCCGGGGCGGGAGCCTCGGCGGGCGCGCTGCCGGCCCCGGTGACCTCTCCCTCCAGGCCCAGGCTCTTCAGCAGCTCCTTGGCCAGGGCCACGGACATAACGTTCATGAACTCGCTTTCCAGCGCGTTCTCAATCTTCAGGAAAAAGCGTACCACCACGATCTGGTCCGCGCCCTGGGGCAGGTGCTCCTGCTTGAACTGGTCCAGATTGTTCAGCTCAAAGGATTGGGGTGTGGAGATATCCACCCGGAAGCCCAGGAAATCCGACATGGCGGTGGCGGCGGACCCCATCATCTGGTTCATAACCTCGCAGACGCAGCTGATGGTCAGCTCATTGAGCTCGAAGTCCTCGTCGGCGGTCTCCATGCCCATGAGTATGTCCACGATGATTTTGATGTCGCTGCGCTTGAGCAGCATGATGTTGCTGCCCTCCAGGCCCTCGACGTATTTGATCTCCACGCCGATGGCCGGTTCCAGGTTGCCCAGGGTGAAGTCCTTCACGTCCACCACGGATACCGTGGGCGTGGTAATATCTACCCGGTGGTCCAGCATGTTTGACACGGCGGTGGCCGAGGAGCCCAGGCTGATATTCATCATTTCGCCCAAGGCGTCAATCGCCATTGGGCTGAAGAGTTGCTTCTCCATCGCTTACTCGCTCCTTTGCTCGGCCGAATAGCACACCTCGTCTATCTTAATGGCCATGTTTTTCTTGTGGGTTCCCATGCGTCCGGTGAACCACTGATAGCCGCCGATCTCCAGGAACACGGGAGAGTCCTTGGAACGGCCCAGGTCCACCACGTCGCCTATATTGAGATGATAAATGTCGCTGAGGGACAGCTGGGTGTCGCCCAGCTCCGCGATGATCTCCAGGGTGGAGTCGCGCAGCTTGTCGAAGATCTCCTCCGAGTTGTCCTCGCTGGTGACCTTCCGGCCCATAGTCTCCCGGCTGACCTCGCCAAAGACGCTCACCAGCATGTTGCCCGGAAGCACCACGCTCATGCGCCCCTCGCTGCCGCCGAAGTCCAGCTTCATATCCACCAGCACCACGGTTTCGTCCAGGTTCAGCAGGGTCACCAGGGTTGGATTCACCTGAGTGTGGTTATACTCAAAGGAGACGGGCACGTAGTTTTCCCAGCTGCTGCCCATCAGGGAGATGATGTCCCGGAGCAGGTGCTCATACAGCTGAAGCTCCAGGTCGGTGTAGGCGTAGCCCATGGGAATTTCCCGCTCTGTCTCGTTTTCGCTGCCCATCATGCGGTCCATCATCCCCAGCGCCGTTGAGGTGGACAGATACACCATCACCGGGTCGTCCACAAGGAGATCCTCGCCGCCCTCCTCACGGGGATGGATGGTGACGTCCACCATGGCCAGCACGTCTCCCTCCATCAGCGCGTTGTTGAACTCGTAGAACTTCTGTTCCTCGATGCTCTCCACCGTGATCTCACAGGTGGTGCGCAGCTGGGCGTTGAGCCGGGAGCTGATGACCCGGGTGTAGTTCTCAAAGATGCCGTTGAGCATCTTGATACGGTCCTTGGTGAACTTGCGGGGGGTGGTGAAGTCATATTTTCGATATTTTTTCTCCGGCTGCTTTTCCTCCGCCTTGCCAGAATCCCCGCCGCCGCTCAGCATGGAGTTGAGCAGCGCGTCGATCTGACTTTGTGACAATACTTCAGCCATCGAACCACCTCACCTTATCTGCGTATGCCGAAATTTCATGGATTTGCGGGCGCCGACTCCAGGGCCTCGTCGGACGTGGTGATATAATTTTTAATCGCGTCGTTGAGGGTATCCGCCTCCAGGTCCACGCCGGAGATAATCATCTCCACCCGGCGGTTGGGGGCGCGGCCCGCTTCGTCCTTGTTGTTGCCGATGGGCCGCCACTGGCCGAAGCTTTCGGGAATCATCCGGGCGGGGTGAATGGTGCTGTTGTCCTGGAGGAAAAGCACCACCTCAATGGCCCGGTTGGCCGCCAAACGGTAATCGCCCTGGGGCTCGTTGCGCTGGTTGGCGTATTGCTGGGCGGTGTGGCCCTGGACCCGGATCTCGTCGATGGCCGGCTCCGCGTCATTGAGCAGGAGGCAGATTTTGGAAAGAATCTCCTGTCCGGCGGGCTGGAGCACCGAGCTGTCTCCCAGGAAAAACACGGAGTTGCTGAAGCTGACATACACCTTGCCCCCAGTGAACTCCACCTGGATGGTGCTCTCCATGCCCTCCGCTGCCACCGCGGCCTCGATGGCGTCAGCCAGTTCCTTCATCATCTGGTCGATATCGTCCTGGGCGTCCGGGTTGTCAAAGACGCCGCTTTCCCCGCCAGTCTCCGAGCTGGGACCGTCGGTGCCGCCCTCAATCTCGGTGGCGGCGGGGATGGCGTTGGGGTTGAAGGACTGGACCAGGGCCTTCCACTTGTCCTCGCTGATGGTGGACATGGAGTACAAAAGCACAAAGAAGCACAGCAGCAGAGTCACCATGTCGCCGTAGGTGTCCATCCAGTTGGCGCCGCCGCCACCGCCTTTTTTCTTTTTCACGACATTCTCACTCCTTATACCCTGTCAAAATGCCTGACTGCCTTATTCGCCGCCGCCGGACTTGCCGCTCTCCTCACGCTTGCCCTGGGGGATGTAGGTGAGCAGCTTCTCCCGCAGCGCCTTGGGGTTCTCGCCGGACTGGATGGACATGATGCCCTCCACGATGATCTGCTTGCACAGCACTTCCTCGCTGTCCCGAATACGCAGGTTGTTGGCGATGGGGCCGAACAGCATATGGGCCAGGATACAGCCGTACAAGGTGGTAATCAGGGCGGTGCCCATGTCTTTACCCAGGTTGCTGCCGCCGCTGGTGGGGTCCATGCCGGCCAGCATGTTGATCAGGCCCACCAGGGTGCCCACCATGCCGAAGGCCGGAGCCACGGACGATGCCTTGTCGTAAAGTGAGGCCGCGTCCTCATGCCGGGCGGACATGCACTCGATGTCGTTCTCCAGGATGGCCCGGACCTTGTCCGGGTCGTTGGCGTCCACGATGAGCATAATGGCCATCTTGAAGAAGGGGTCCTCCTGCTCGTTGGCCTTGCCTTCCAAAGCCAGCAGGCCGTTCTTACGGGCGGTCTGGGCCAGCTCCACCAGCTGGTCGATGTACTTCATGGGGTCGAACTTAGCCGCGTTGAGCATCACCCCGAAGTGCTTGGGGATGGAGCTCAGGGTGCTGGCCGGGAAGCTGGCCACCACGATGGCGAAGGTACACCCGATAACGATGAAGATACTGGCCGCGTCGAAGAAGTTCCACAGGTTGCCGGGGGTGAACGTGATGGGTTCCAGGCCCGCTGCCTTGGGGCCGATGTTAATGCCCAGCACGCACCCCAGCAGGAACACCAGCAGGGCGGCGACGACACCGATGATATATGTAATATTCATACTACAGCACTACCTCCAAACCGACCGGGAGCGTTGATGGCCCGGACGCCTGTTTCTTTCTCACCGCTTATCGACGACGGTGATCTCCCGCTGGATATCCATCACCTTGGCGTTGTAGCGGGCGATTTTCTCTATGATCTCCTCGGTGCTCTCCCGCACGAGGTAAAAGTCGTGGTTCATCATGACGATCTTGGATTCGGGAATGGTCTCAATATACTCGATCTGAAGATGGTTGACAAGGAATTTCTCGTGGTTCCGTTTAGTCAGGACGATCATGTGGGGGACCTCCTTTTTCCTAGTGAAAGGACTACAGGGGGAGAGCCCGGGGAGAAATTGGCTCTCCCCGGGCCGTTTCAGGGCTTATCAGCGCTTCATGTTGACCAGTTCTTCCAGCATGGAGTCGGTCACGGTGATGATGCGGGTGTTGGCCTGGTAGCCGCGCTGGGTCAGGATCATCTGGGAGATCTCCTGGGCCAGGTCGGTCTTGGACATCTCCAAGCCGTTCTGGAGCACGCGGGTCTTGCCGCCGCTGCGCAGGCGGCAGGCGTCTGGAAGCTCATCTGCGGCGGCGTTCGGGTCGTCGGTCAGCGATTTATTCATAAAGTAGGACATACCGGCGGAGTCGGCAGGGGTGCCGAACATGCTCTGGGCCGCGCCGCCCAGCAGGGACACGGACAGGCCGCCGGAGCCCGCGCCCGCCTGGTAGTAGTTGTCGCCCAGGTTGGTGACGCCGTTGGGGTTCTTCACGTTGCCCACGGCAATCACGCCGATGGTGATCAGCTCGTTGGTATCCTTGGTGGTGCCGGTGATGGTGCCGGTGTTTCTGTCGATGGTGATGCCGGACAGTTCCACCTTGGGGTAGGGCTCTTCTACCGTATCGGCTCCATTGGTCACCTCGTGGGTGGCGTCCTGGAGACGCTTGGTGTCCGGGTCAACAGAAGGATAGACAACCTTTTTGTTGCCCTGCTCATCGACCTGGAGGCCGGGCAGGCGGATGGGCACCAGCTGGTCGCTGTAGGTGGGGTTGCCATTGCCATCATAACCCGTGCACAGGAAGCCGTAGACGACCCCGCTGCCGTCCTCCTTGGCCAGGTAGCCGTCGGGACCGAACATGAAGTTGCCCACCCGGGTCAGATTCATGCCGTCGAGAACGGCCTGATCCGTGCCGGTGCCGTTGAACTGTTCGGCGGTGGTTTTATCGCTGAGGATGAAGAAGCCGTCGCCGTCCAGCATCAGGTCGGTGGCCATGCCGGTGACGGCATAGTTGCCGGTGCTCATGTCGATGCCGATGCTGCCCATGGTGGAACCGTAACCGATCTGAGAGGGGTTTGCGCCGCCCACCACGGGGGTGCCGTCGGAACCGCCGCTCAGGGTGGTGTACAGGGCGGTCTTGAAAACGGAACGGGCGGACTTGTAGCCGTAGGTGTTCACGTTGGCCACGTTGTTGCCGATAACGTTCAGGTTCTGCATATGGGTGCGCAGGCCGGCGATGGCCGCATACATTGCTCCAGTCATGTCTTGCTGATTACTCCTTTCGGTTTGGCGCTGTCCCGGCCCGTGTCAATAGGGCACGGGCCGAAGGCATCCGAAAATCGGTCCTGCCATCTGCTTATCGTACTACAGGAAGACCGCGCCGTCAATATTTGTGAAGACATTTTCTTTCATTTCTTCCTGGGTGATCGCGGTGATGACCTTTGCGCTGGGGACATTGATAATAAAAGCCTTCTCGGTGTCCATGGCCAGGATGTTGGTGGCTCCCTTGGCCTGGGCCCGGATGACGCTGCCCGCCAGCTGGTCCATCAGGTCCGGCGTGACCTCGATCCCCCGCTCCTGCGCCCGGCTGATGGCGTGTTTGGAGAACGCCACGCCCTGGGAAGCCTGCCCGCTTTTGGCCAGCTCCTGCTGGAGCATGGCTCCGAAGCCGCCTCCCGCCGTGCGCTGTTGTATCTGGACTTGCGGCGCTTCCCTGCGCTGTACGCCTGATACGCGCTGGATCATCTTGTCGTCACCTCAGCTTTTACCCCACGGCCTCCGAGGGATTGACTGTGTCCTCAGTGCCTCCGTCAGGCTTGTCGGGGTTATTTTCCGTGCCGGTGTTGCCGCCGGGCTTGTCGACGCCGCTGCTCCCATCGGGATTGTCCACGTCGCCGGGTTTGCTGGCGCCGTCGCCCTCGCTGGGTTTATCCACGTCGCCGGGCTTGCTGGCGCCGTCGCCCCCATCGGGCTTATTCACGTCGCCGGGCTTGTTGGTGCCGTCGCCGGGCTCTTCGGTCTCCTCTTTGGGGGGAAGTTTGCCCACCGCCATGATCTGGTTCAGGCCGTAGGTCTCGCCGTCGCTGCCAAAAATGACCTGCTGGCCGTCGTATGTGCCGGTGCCGATGACGGTAATCAACCGCTCCTCCAGCTTGTTGCCGTTGACGATGCCGATGGTAACCTCTTTGCCCACCAGGGAGCCGGCGTAGGTCATGATGTTGGTCTCGGTCATGTTGGTGATGGCGGTGACCATCTGCATTTGGACCATTTGGTTCATCATCTCGCTGGTGTCCATGCTGTCGTCCAGGGTCTGGCTCTGGAGCTGCACGATCATCAGCTTGAGGAAGTCGGTCATGTCCAAATCGACGTTGTTGGGGCGGCTGGTGCTGTTGATAGCCCAGTTGGCCGAGTCCGCAGCGGCACGCGCGCGCATCGTGGAAATGTCAGCCATTGAATAGTCGTTAGCCATGTGGAATGAATCTCCTTTCCGTCAGATTCCCCCGTCGTCGGGGATGAGGCCCAGCCGCAGCTGCTGCATGAAGTCTTGAGAACTGGTGTGCTCCCTGCGCTGGCGGCGCTCCTGGCCGTCCTGGGCGTGGCCGTTGTGGCCGTCGTAGCTGTGCTGCTGGTTCTGGTCCTGCTGGCTCTCCTGCTGGCGCTGGACGCTGACCTCCACGCTCTGCTCGGTGCGGTTGCTGAGCATCCCCTGTAGGTCGCCGGCGTGGCGTTCCAGAAGATTGCGGGTGTCGGCGCTGCTGGCGGTGAGGGCCACCTTGAGGATGCCCTGAGCGCTCTGGCTGATCTCCACCGTGACCTCGCCCAGATTCTCCGGGTTCAGCTGGATGCGGACCAGGGATTCGCCCTTTTGAAGGGCCTGAGCCAGTCCGGCGTCGATCTGCTGGGCCACGTTCTGGGGCTGCTCCATTTCGGGGGCCTCGGCCACCTTGATGGGGGCGGCCTTCACATCGTGGAAGATCTGCCGGGGGCCCTGCTCCACGTCAATGAGCTCCACCTGGGTGTCCTCATCCTTACCCTGGGGCTTGGCCTCTTCCACGGCCTGCTCCATGGCCTTGCCGGACTGATGGTTCACGGCCATCTCCAGGAGCTCGGCGGGGCTGTGCTCTGCGGTGGGGTCGGTGGCCTCCAGCAAAGCGTCGGCCTCGGGGTCGGAGACATCCATCTCGTACACCGGATCAATCAGCTCCTGCAGCTGCCGCATCTGGGATTCGTCCAGGCCGGTGACAGGGATAAACTGCACGTCAGAGCCTTTCCAGGCTATCACGTACTCGCCGGGCTCATAGGTTTTGCCATCAAGGGTCATCGCGGCAATGCTGGGCTGTGAAATGACGTAGCCCTGTTCAGCCAGCTTTTTGACCTGCTCCAGAGGGTCCTCCTTCACAGACGCTTCCTCGTTCTCGGCGGTCGTGCCATCAACCTTGGGCTTCTCCTGGGCGGGGGCGTCGTTCTTGGCGGGCTGGGACTTCTGGTCCAGCAGCTTTTGGAAATCGCCGGACTTGTCGCCGGTCTTGCCCGTCTTGGGCAGCATCCCCTGGGCGGCCATGGTCTGGTATATCGCCATGACCATGTTTGTCTGTTCCATCTTTCTTACACCTCCTTAAATGAGATATCTATTTCCAAACGGCGGGAACATACGCCGAATTGGATAGGGTTGGGATCGGGCGGTTACGCCCCAATGCCGGCCCGGGCCCGGGCGGAGCTGACGAACTCGTCGATAAGGACCTCCTCGTTTTTGGCGGCTTCCTTGTTGTAGAGGTCCAGCTTTTTTTCTTTCAGCTTCTCGATGGAGGAGGTGTCGATTTTGGCGTCCACCACTTCCTGGCGCTTAGCCTCCTCCTGCTTCTTCAGCTCCTCCAGCCTGTCGCTCTCCCGCTGGATGTCCCGCTCCAGCACCCGCAGGCCGTTCTGGTAGACCATGGCGTCGGTGATGGTGATGCCCTCCGCCTTGCGCTGGCGGTACTCCGCGTCGCAGTCCCGGTAATCCTGCCAGGTCCGCTCCAATACGCCCTCCTGTTCCCGGACCTGGGCCAGGATCACGGCGTGCTCGCCTTGAAGGGACTCCAGCACCTGCTGCTTGTAGGACAGCACCGAGTCCAGGGAGAATTTGAACTTCTTCATCTATCTGTGCACCTCAATATATAAGGTTATTGAAGGATTTTTGCCATCTCGGCCACGCACTGGTCATAGGAGAAGGCCTCGTTCACGTCCTGGGTGAGGAAGTCGTTCACCGCGTCGATTTTGGACATGGCGAAGTCCAGCTTCCGGTTGGTGCCCGGCTTGTAGGCCCCGATGGCCACCAGGTCGGCGTTCTTCTCATAGACGCTCATAATATCTCGTATGCGGGAGGCCAGCTGGCGGTGCTCCGGGGGGACGATTTCCACCATCAGACGGGAGATGCTGGCGGACACGTCGATGGCGGGGTAGTGGTTGGAGTTGGCCAGCTGCCGGGAGAGTACAATGTGGCCGTCCAGGATGCCGCGGACGGTGTCGGCGATGGGCTCGTTGGTATCGTCGCCCTCCACCAGCACGGTGTACACCCCGGTGATGGAGCCCCGGGCGAAATTGCCGCTGCGCTCCAGCAGCTTGGGCATTTCCGCGTACATGGAGGGGGTGTACCCCCGGGACACCGGGGGCTCGCCGATGGCCAGCCCGATTTCCCGCTGGGCCATGGCGAAACGGGTGAGGGAGTCCATCATCAAAAGCACGTCGTAGCCCTGATCCCGGAAATACTCCGCGATGCCGGTGGCCACCGAGGGGCACCGCATCCGCAGCATGGCGGGCTGGTCGGAGGTGGCCACCACCAGGATGGACCGCTTCATGCCCTCCGGGCCCAGGTCCTTTTCCACGAACTCCAGAACCTCACGGCCGCGTTCGCCCACCAGGGCGATGACGTTGATGTCAGCGGTGACGTTCTTGGCGATCATGCCCATCAAAGTGGACTTGCCCACGCCGGACCCGGCGAATATGCCGATACGCTGGCCCTTGCCGATGGTAATCATGCCGTCGATGGCCTTCACCCCGAACTGGATGCGCTCCCGGATGGGGGGGCGCTGAAGGGGGTTTATGTAACCGCCGCCCACGCAGTAGGAGGTGCCTCCGTCAAAGGGGCCCTTGCCGTCGATGGGCTGGCCCAGGGCGTTGATAATACGGCCCCGGAGGAACTCGCCCACCTGAAGGGTGAGCTGGCGTCCGGTGTTGCGCACAAAGTTGCCCGCCGAAATGCCGCTCATGTCCGAGTAGGGCATGAGCAGGATGCGGTCGTTTTTGAAGCCCACCACCTCGGCGGTGACCTGCCCGCCGGAGTCGCCGTTGTAGATGCGGCAGATGTCGCCCACGGCGGCCCGGCCGCCGCTGGCCTCGATGGACATGCCCACGATATTTTCAATTTTTCCCGTCAGGCTGTAGGGCTCCGCGTTGTAGACCTGACGGGTCATCTGCTGAAATACGGAAGGCATGTTCATCCACTCCAACGGCCTGTGCGGCGCGGCCCGCTCCCGGCCTGGGAGAGTGCGGGCGGCGGTGATAATCAGTGAAAGAGGTTGATACCCGACGCGCTGTTAGCGGTGTCCATGAGGATGGTCCGCAGGTTGTTCAGCTGGGTGGAGGTGCTGGCGTCCACGATTTCGTCGGGCATTTCGATGATGCAGGTGCCCGACTCGTCGTCGGACATGGGGATGATGCGCACCCGGTCGGACAGGGCGCTGAGGGCGGCGGACAGGGAGGCGGGAATCTGGGTGAGCCGCTTGGCGTCGCACTCAGATATGTATATGTGCACCCATTCCTTTTTTTTCCGCTTATCAATGGCGGTCTGGATCATCCGGCTGATGACATCGGCGCTGCTCTTCAGGCTGACGCACACCACCTTTTCCGCCACGGCCAGGGCCAGGTCCCGCAGGTCGTCCACGCTCTGGTCCATCTGGCGGTCCAGGGCCACGCCGGCCTGCTCCATAAAGCGGTGGACCTCCTCCTCCTGGCGCTTGGCCTGCTCCTCCCGGGCGGCCTTGGACTCCAGGGAGGCCTGGGCCATTCCGGCCACGTAGCCCTCCTGATAGCCCTCCTCCCGGGCTTTGGCAAAGACGTTTTCCGCCTCCTTGTCGGCGTCGGTCCGGGCCTGCTGCAAAATCCGCTCCGCATCCTGCCGGGCCTCGGCCAAAATGGCCTCCGCCTGAAGCTGGGCAAAGCTGATGGGGTTTTCCTCCGGCTCCGGTTCGGGCTCAGGCTCCTCCACCTGGATCTCGTCGGCCACCAGCACGTCGAAGCCCTCCGGCGGCTCTCCGCCGGCCTCCGGCTCCTCCTCGTCGAAGGAGGGGAACAGGTCCGGGTCCAGGGCGGGCGCTTCCTCGGGCTCCGGCTCCACCACCAGCTCATCCGCAGTGGGGAACTGGTAGGGCTTTACCTTGGATTCTGCGTCCTCCTTGCCTCCGCCCCAAAGGAAGGCTTTGAATACGTTAGGCAATGATATCGTCCTTTCCACCCTTGGCGATCACGATTTCGTTCTTCTCTTCCAGATCGCGGATGATATCCACAATGCGCTGCTGGGCGTCCTCCACATCCTTGAGCTTGACGTTGGTGGTGATCTCCAGGTCGTCCCTGATGTTCTGGGCCATACGGGTGGACATGTTGCTGAGCAGCTTCTTGGCCACGTCCTCGTTGGCGGTCTTGAGGGCAAGCACCAGGTCTCTGGGGTCGCAGTCCCGGACGAAGCGCTGGACGGACCGGTCGTCCATGGTGATGATGTCCTCAAAGACGAACATCCGCTTGCGGATCTCGTCGGCCAGTTCCTGATCGTAGGAGGACAGGCCGTCGAAGATGTTTTTCTCGCTGGTGCGGTCCAAATTGTTCATCACGTCGGCCACGTAGTCAATGCCGCCCACCTTCACGTTGGCGTTGGTGACGATGCTGGAGAACTTCTTGCGCATCTCCGCCTCGATGATCTTGACGGCCACGGGGGACACGCTCTCGATTTTGGCCATGCTCTCCACCACCTGGACCTGCCGCTTTTCGTCCAGCCGGGAGATGACCCCGGCGGCCTTGTTGGGCTCCACGTAGGACAGCACCAGGGCGATGGTCTGGGGGCGCTCGTTTTGCAGCGCGGAGAACATGGAGGTCTCGTCCGCCTTCTCCATGAAGGAGAAGTTGCGGTTCTGGAGGGACTTGGTCACCTTGCCCAGCAACTCGTTGGCCGCCTCGGCGCCGTAGGCCTTCTCCAGCACCGTCCGGGCATACTCCAGGCCGCCCTCGGTGACCGCCCGGTTGGTGCGGCACAGCTGGTAGAACTCGTATAGGATCGCCTCGGTCTGCTCCGAGCCCAGGAAGCCCATCTTGGCGACCTCCAGGGTGAGCTGCTCCACGTCGTCGGGCTCCATGTGCTTGTACAGGGCGGAGGCCCGCTCCACGCCCAGGGCGATGATGACGGTGGCCGCCCGCTGTGCGCCGGTGAGCGGGATCTCGTTTTCAAGCTTCTTGCGGGCCGGGGGAGCGGCCGGCGCGGCGGGGGCAGCCGCCTTCTGTTCGGCCACGGCAACGTCAGCCATTGTCCACATCCTCCTTTAGCCAGCTCTTGAGCAGCAGGGCCGCGACTTCCATGTTTTCGTCCACATAATCTCGAATGTTCTGGCGCAGCTCCATGCTGCGCTCGGTGTGCAGGTCCATCACGTCCGCGCCGGTCACCGGGTTGCCGTCCTCGTCCAGCTGGACCGGCGTTTCCACAGGCTGTCCGTCCGGGCCGATGGTGACGGTGACGGGCTGTCCGTCCGCGCCCATAACCACGGTCTGGCCGGGCATGGCGGTGGACAGCAGCTCCTCCACAGCCCTCTGCTCCTCCTCCTGCTTCTTCTTCTTGCCCCGGCGGACCAGCAGGATGACGGTCACCAGGATAATGACGAACAGCAGCAGCCCGCCGATGGCCGCGAACAGCACCCAAGTGGGGATGCCCATGGCGTTGAGGGTCTCCAGGAAGGTGAGCTCGGGAGTGGGCAGGACCGGCTTGACGAAGGGCGTGCCCATCACGGAAATGTGCCGGGCCAGATAGTCCGCCTCGGTGACGCCATCGGGCAGCTCCAGGGGAGCCTGGATGCCGGCGGCGGCGGCCACGTGGTGGATCATCCGCTCCTCGTCCACACTGATGGGGCCGCTCTCCGGCTCGGTGTTGATAGACACCGACACGGTGACATCCTTCAGGGTGGCGGCGGTGATAATCATGGTGGTCTGGGTCTTGGGGTTGTCGTACTCAATGTTGCCCTCGCCCACCAGCCGGGCCAGGGCGTCGGCCAGGGACTCGCCCTCCTCTACATAGGTGGGCAGGTCGGCGTTGGAGGGGGTGCCCACCAGGCCGCCGGCGGCCACGTCGTCGCCCACCCGAACCTGGTACTGGTAGTACCGCTTGCCGATGATGCCCGCGCCGTTGGTGGAGCCGTCCTGAGCGAACTCAGGCAGGTGGACCTGATAGTCGTTGGTGGTCTTATTGCCCAGCTCCACGGTGCAGCGGACGCTGACGGCCACGTTTTCCTCTAAGTACATTTTGTACAGTTGCTGCTCGATCTGGGAGCGGATCTGATTGGCCCACCACTGTTCGGTCTGGAGGGCCAGAGCGGTAGAATCCACCGAGTCGGCGGTGCCGCCGGTGGTCAGGCCGTCATAAATGTTGCCCTTCTTGTCGCTGATGGACACCTCGGACACGTTCAGCCCCGCCACGCCCTTGGCGATCAGGTAGCGGATGGCCTGGGCCTGCTCGGCGGTGAGCAGCTTGCCCTGCTCCATGGTGAGGGACACGGTGGCGGAGGCGTTGACGACATTGTTGGTGTCCAGCACATAGCGGTGGTCCTCGCCGGTGTTGATGACCACTTCCGCGTCCCGCACGTTGTCAAAGCCCCGGATCATGTCCTCGAGCTGCTGGGTCAGGGCGTCCAGGGCGGCCACTTCCCGGTCCTTCATGGTGGACAGGGCGCCCACCCGTTCAAAGTAGCCCTGCCAGGGGGAGTTGGAGTTGGTATACTGCTCCTGGAGCAGCCGGGTTTTCAGCGCGGTGGCCTGGTCCGAGGGCACCAGGATGGTGCCCGGACCGTCCATCTTGTAATCCTTGATCCCCTGCTCGCCCAGCCAGGAGATGACGGTGCTGGTCTCGTCGTCGCTGGCCCCGGAGATCAGCGGGGAATAGGGGCGGGTGTTGAGAAACACCACCACGCCGATCACCAGCACGGCCAGAATCACGCCAATTAAAATCCATATTTTTTTGGAAACCTTACCAAGGGTTTCCTTTGTTTTATCCAGGTAACCCTTCAGCTTTTCCTTGTTCAAGTGCCATCGACCCCGCTCTCCGCGTATGTTCCTTTATTGGCGCGTTACACGCTCATGTTCTTCAGCTCGTTGTACGCGTCCAGCGCCCGGTTGCGCAGCTGGATCAGCAGGTCCAGCGCGATTTCGGCCTTATAGGCGGAAATGCCCACCTGGACAGGATTGTCCAGCTGGCCGGTGGAGAGCAGGTATTGATTCTGGGTGAACTCCGCGTCGGTGTCCTTCACGTCCTGAATCAGCTCCTTGAACAGGCCGCCGAAGCTGCTGTCCTTGACCTGGTCCAGGGTGGTGGCTTCCTCCTCCTGGGTGGGGCGGAGGGGAGGGGCGATCTTCTGGATGGTATTGGTGACGCCGGTGATGCCGGCGGCGGCGGGGGTGGTGCCCACGCCCTCGATGAAAGCGCTCATGGCCGTAATTCTCCTTTACATTGTGGGGTGGGCCTCAGCGGCCGATCTCCAGACCGCTGGAGATGACGGATTTCAGGGTGTTGAACGCGGTGACGTTGGAGGCGAAGGCCCGGGAGGCGGCCATGGCGTCAGCCATCTCCATCACCATGTCCACGTTGGGCAGCTCCAGGTAGCCCTGCTCGTCGGCGTCGGGGTGGGTGGGGTCGTACACCATCTTCATGGGGGTCTCCTCGTCCTCCACGATCTGGGTCACCCGCACGCCGCCCGCGTTGGGGGCGGCTCCGGCGTTGGGCACCGCGCCCGCGGCCGCCCGGGCCATGGCGGCCCGGAAGGAGTTCCGGCCGCTGACAGCTTCAAAGACCACCATTTTGCGGCGGTAGGCGCCCTCGCCGTTCTCCACCCGGGTGGTCTGGGAGTTGGTCACGTTTTCCGACACCACGTCCAGGCGCAGCTGCTGGGCGGTAAGGCCGGAGCCGATGATGTTGATGGTATTCAGGAAAGACATAAGTATGTACCTCCTATCAAGCACATGACAATTTTTGTGATTGCGACGCGCGGACGCCTGACCGTCCGGCGGCTTTCCCTCCGGCTCGGCCTGGCCTGCGGGACGCTGCGCACGCCCCTCCGCCCGGCTTTGCTTCGGTCCAAGCCCCTGGCAGCCGTCTGCGCCGCGCTTTTAACTTACTGGCCCTTGACGGCCATGCGGAGCAGGCCGTAGTGTTTGTTGATGGCCTGGTACAGGTACTGCTGCTGATAGGCGTTGCGGATCATCTCCGTCATCTCGCTGGTGACGTTGATGCCGTTGTCGTCCATGCGGGTCTGCTCCTGGGCCTCGAACACGGTGAAGCCGGAGTCCTCCAGGATGTCCCGCACCGCCTTGCCGGTGCCCTCGGGGCGGGAGGCCGCCTCTTCCAGCTGGGTGCGGATGCTTTCCTCGAAGGTGACCACCTTGGCTTTGTACTTAGGGGTCTCGGCGTTGGCAATATTGTCCAAAATCGCCGCCTGCTTGGCCCAGAGATAGCCCATGGACTTCTCCATGAGGAGCTGGGAATTACTGGACAAAAAATCCATAAAAATCCTCCCTTTTCGGTGGAAACCAAATTTACCAGCTTAGTAAAGACATTATGAAGGAAAAACGCGAAAAATGCAACCCCTAAAGCCCTGCCAAAAAATGGCAAGTTTGAGGGGGTGCCCACTACATGTTGTGGTTCAGAAAACAACAGCCCCTTTCAGAGGCCGTTTGGGCGGTTTGGGAGGGGGCACTTGTCATTGAGGGCGGCAGGAAGGCCTCCAGCCCAAGTGTTGACTGCAACTATCCTTAGAGTGCATTATAGCACAACTGGCCTGGAAGCACAAGGGTTTTCCCATCGCTTTTTTCGGTTGAAGTAAACAAAATGTAAAGAATTTCAGGGCTTCCAGGGGCTGGCAAATGTCTCCGGCCCCGACAAATGAAGGGGCGGCTGCCGGGGACAAACGGGAGCCCCCGGCAGCCGCCGGAGGCTCCTGAAGGTCACTTGATGAATTTGGACAGCAGGCGCATGACCTCGTCCACATCGACGGGTTTGGCCACGTGGGCGTTCATGCCGCAGTCCAGGGCGCGTTTCACATCCTCGGCGAAGGCGTCCGCCGTCATGGCGATAATAGGCAGGTCCCGGTCGGGGCGCTCCAGCGTTCGGATGACCTGGGTGGCCTCGTAGCCGCCCATGATGGGCATGCGTATGTCCATGAGCACCGCGTCGTAGTAGCCCGCAGCGGACTGCTGGAACATCTCCACGCAGATCTGGCCGTTTTCCGCCCAGTCCAGAACCAGGCCCTCTTCGCTGAGCAGTTCGTTGGCGATCTCCCAGTTGAGCTCGTTGTCCTCGGCCAGCAGGATGTGTTTGCCGGTGAGGTCCCGGCGGCGCTCCTGGGGCCGGCGCTCTGTCTGGATCTCGGGAAGGCCGGCAAACTGCCGCAGGGAGTTGAACAGGGTGGACTTGAACAGGGGCTTGGAGATGAACCCGGTGATGCCCGCCGCCTTGGCCTGGTCCTCGATCTCACCCCAGTCGTAGGCGGAGATGAGAAGGATGGGCACCTTGTCCCCCAGCTCCTGGCGGATGCGGCGGGCGGTGTCAATGCCGTCCATGTCGGGCAGCTTCCAGTCCAGCAGGATGATCTGGTACTCGTCCCCCCGGCGGTGGCGCTTGACCACCATGTTCACGGCGGATTCGCCGTCCAAGGTCCACTCGGCGGTGATGCCGATGGAGGACAGGGCGGCCACGGTGGACTCGCACAGCTGGCGGTCGTCGTCCACCACCAGCATATTCCAGTTAGGCAGGATCATGTCCTCCTCCATGACCAGGGCCTTTTCCAGGTCCAGGGTGACGGTGAAGGTGGTGCCCTGGCCCTGCCTGCTGTCCATGTCGATGGAGCCGCCCATGGCGTCCACCACAATGTACTTGGTGATGGACATGCCCAGGCCGGTGCCCTCGGTGCGGTGAACCCGCTGGCTGTCCTCCCGGGCGAAGGAGTCGAATATGTGCTTTTTGAACTCCTCGGACATGCCGATGCCGGTGTCTCGGACCTGGATATGGATGCGGACGTAATCGTCCCCCTTGGGGGAGTCCTCTTCGTAGAGGGCCACGTGGATCTCCCCGCCGTCGGGGGTGAACTTAATGGCGTTGGACAGCAGGTTGAGCAGCACCTGGTTGAGCCGGACGCTGTCGCAGATCACGTTTTCGGTGGAGATGTCGTGGATGAACACGTCGAAGTGCTGGCGCTTGGCCCTCACCTGGGGCTGGCAGATGGACACGATGCCCTCCACCACCTCCCGCAGGGACACCTGGTCCATGTTCAGCGTCATTTTGCCGCTCTCGATCTTGGACATATCCAGCACATCGTTGATGAGCCCCAGCAGGTGCTTGCTGGACAGGGCGATCTTTTTCAGGCAGTTTTTCACTTGGTCGGTGTTGTTGATGTTGGCGGTGGCGATGGCGGTCATGCCCACGATGGCGTTCATGGGGGTGCGGATGTCGTGGCTCATGTTGGACAGGAACTCGCTCTTGGCCCGGTTGGCGTGTTCGGCCTCCTTCTGGGCGGCCTCGGCGGCCTGACGGGCCTCCTCTACCTCATGCAGCTGCTGGCGGGTGAGGCCGAAATATTTGAAGAACACCAAGAGCAGGGCGGTGAGGATGATGGCCCCGCTGAGGATGGTCAGGGAGCCCCACTCCTGGCTGAAGCTTCTGACCACAGAATCCATGGTGCCGTAGGGCATAAAGGTGATGAGATACCACTCGGAGTAGGGCAGATGGGTGCAGAACAGGTGGTAGCGCTCTCCGTCCATGGTGAACTCGTTGGAGTAGTCCGAATCCTCCCCCATGGCGGCGGAGAGGGCCTGGATGTACTCGTCCGGGGTCATACCGTTCACGTCGTCGTAGACCACGCGAACCCGCTCGAAGTAGTTGTTGCGGTAGGCGTCGGCGGTGCGGATGACGAAGGAGCCGTCCTTGCGGATGATGTAGGAGTAGGCCCGCTCGCTGTTCTCCTCCAGGGCCAGGTTGTCGCTGATGTACTCCACCGGGAAGCCCACCACCAGGGCGGCGCAGTCGTGCTCCGGCGTAGGGGGGTGGGGGGAGGGCACGCCCAGCAGGATCACCTTTTCACCCAGAACGTTGGTGCCGATGGCCACCTTTTCCTGCCCCTGGCTCAGGGATTCCAGAAAGGGCTGGGGATCGGAGATTTGCAGCTGGGAGCCGTAGAGCATCTCCAGGGTGCCGTCCTTGGAGCAAAAGCCCGCGTACTCGAAGTCCCGGGCCCTGGCCTGGACGGCCAGCTCCTCCTGAAGCGCCGCGTCAGTGTGGATGTCCTCGGAGGACACAGTGCCCGCCAGCGTTTTCAGCTGGTTCATCTGCAGGCCGATGATACTCTCAAAGTGAGTGGAGATCTGCTGGCTCATGCTGGACATGTACAGGGTGCCCACCTGGTTGATGGTGTGGGCGCTCTGGTTGCCCATGTGGATGCCGAAGAAAGAGAACACGCAGACACAGAGCAGGGCGACCACGACCAAGCTGGTGATGAGAAACCGGGTCGTTCTATTTTTCATCCTCCGGCACCTTCTTGATAGGCCTGGATGGCCTGCCGGGTGCGGGCGTAGTCTGCCTCTACCCGTGCGATGAGGTCAGCCTCGCCGGGCTGGGGAGGCTTGCCGTCCCGCAGGGCCTCGGTGAGGGCCTCGCTGGAGGCCAGCAGCGCGTCGAACCCCAGATTGGCGCACACGCCCTTGATGGTGTGGGCGGAGCGGAAGGCCTCCTCCCGGTCCCCGGCCGCCAGAGAGTCCTGGAGCAGCTGATAGCTGCCGTCGTTCAGAAATTTCAGAACAAACTTCTGCACCAGCTTCTCGCTGCGCAGCCGGCCGATCACCTCGTCATAGCTGCCGCCCATGGCGGCGTAACATTCCTGTAAAGTCATTTGGGCGCCTCCTCGCTGTCGTGTGCGGACTCCTCGCTGTCGATGGGGGAGACCGCCGAAATATCCGCGCCCACCGGGGCGTGTTCCTTCTGATAGTAGCTGTAATGGCCCTTGCCGCTGTTCTTCACCACATAGAGCGCCTCGTCCGCGCAGCGGAACAGGGTCTCATAGTCTCCCTCCGCGATCTCCGTGCTGGCCACGCCCATGCTCACCGAAATGGTGAAGTCCTCGTAGACGCCGCCGCTCACCCGGTTGTAGATGCCCTCGATGGTGGACTCCAGATCGTCCTTGTACTCCAGGAAGATGAGGAACTCGTCCCCGCCCACCCGGGCGGCGATGTCGCCCCCGCGGATGCTGCGGCGCATCCGCTCCGCCAGGAATTTCAGCACCTGGTCGCCGAACATGTGGCCGTAGGTGTCGTTGGCGGACTTGAAATAGTCCAGGTCCAGGATGGCCAGGGCGTAACGGCTTGCGGGCCGGTCCGCCAGGCGCTCGGCGATCCGCTTTCTGGCGTAGGCCCGGTTGATGAGTCCGGTGAGGGCGTCGTGGGAGGCCTCCTGCTCCAGATGCTCCATCTGGAGGCGGGAGGAGTGGGTGTCCAGCGCCTTGCCGATGCAGCCGGTGTACCGGGGGGGCTCCTCGGAGGACCAGGAGGCCCGGGCGATGATGCGGTGCCAACGGTCCTCCCCGTCCAGGTGAAGCTTGCAGTCATAGGTGACCACCGGGTTGCCCGGCGTGGTGGAGTGGAGGGTGTCGGCCAGGCTGTCCCGGTCGGCGGTGCTGATGATGGCGTTTGCCTCCATGCTCTGGTAGGGGTCCATGAGCACCTCGGGCAGGTCCAGCCGCTCCGCCCCCCAGGTGCTGAGGATGAGGGAGGAGGGGGTGACGGTGTACTCGAACTGGATCTCCTGGGTGAGGGAGGCGAAGAAGCTGTACTTCATCCGCTCGTGCTCCAGCAGCTCCAGGGTGCGTTCGGAGGCGGTGAGCTCCTTATGCCTGTGCAGCTCCCGGGCCACGTTTTGCAGCTCCCGGCGGCTGCGCTCCTCGAAGTTGTCGCCGCTCAGGGCCCGGGGAATGTCGTCGGCACAGTCCCGCAGGCAGTCCATCAGCAGGGGGTTGAAGGTGCCGCACTCCCCGTTGAGGATCATGTCCACCGCCTTTTCGTGGCTGAAGGCGGGCTTATATACCCGCTGGGAGGTGAGGGCGTCGTACACGTCGGCCAGGGCCACGATCTGGGCGGAAATGGGGATCTCGTCCCCCTTGAGCCCGTCGGGATAGCCCCGCCCGTCCCACCGCTCGTGGTGCCAGCGGCAGATCTGGTAAGCGAAGCGGACCAGGGGCTCGTTTTGGTAGGAGGGAAGGGCCTCCAGCATGTTGGCGCCCACCAGGGAGTGGGTCTTCATGATGGCGAACTCCTCCTCGGTGAGGCGGCCCGGCTTATTGAGCACCTCCTCGGGTATGGCGATCTTGCCCACGTCGTGGAGGGCGGAGGCGGTGCTGATGACGGTGATGTCCGTCTGGGTCAGGTGGTACTTGTCCGTTTTCTGCACCACCACCTTCAGCAGGGTCTCGGTGAGGGTATGTACGTGCTGCACATGAAGCCCGCTCTCGCCGTTGCGGAACTCCACGATGTGGCTGAGTATGTCGATCATCAGGCTGCTGCGGTGCTCTTTCTCATAGATCTGCTCGGCCACCATGGCGGTCAGCTTCTTCTGCTTGGCGTAGAGCAGGATGGTGTTCACCACCCGGTGCCGGACGATGAGCGCGTCGAAGGGCCGGGAGATGAAATCGGTGATGCCCAGCTCGAAGGCCCGCTCGATGTGGCCGGACCCCCGCTCCGCCGAGATCATAATCACAGGGATGTCCTCGATCCAGTGATATTTATTCATCATGTTCAGCACGCCGAAGCCGTCCATCTCCGGCATGACGATATCCAGCAGCACAAGGGAGATCTCCGGACCATGCTTTTGCAGCATGGCCACGCCCTCCAGGCCGTTTTCCGCCTCCAGGATGTCGAACTCGTTTCCCAGCATATCCGCCAGGATGGCGCGGTTCATCTCTGAATCATCTACGATGAGTATTGTCTGTCTGTTGGCTGTTTGTGTCAAGGCATCCATCCCCTTTTTAAGCCTGGCAGTTGGCCGTCCGCCCTGGAGCGGTTCCGTCCGCGCCGGGCGGTTCCCGGCGGAAGGGCGCAAGCCGTCATGATATTTGCATTATAGCACAGGGAGATGGGGAAAGACAAGCGGGTTTTTTGAAATTGTCCGGGGGATTTTTCCAAAAATTGATAAGGTTTTCCTTTACATTTCCTCAGAGGTGGTATACAATGCGGTTAGGGATATTAGACAATGTATATCGGCGCGTGGAGGTGCTTTTTAGTGAAACTTACATTTTTCGGCGCGGCTAAAGCGGTGACAGGTAGCTGCCACTGTGTGGAGGCCAACGGGCACAAGGTTCTGGTGGACTGCGGGCTCCAGCAGGGGCGGGACGAGCGGGACAACCGGGAGCTGGATTTTTCCCCCGGCTACATTGACGACGTGGTGGTCACCCACGCCCACATCGACCACTCCGGCCGCATCCCCCTGCTGGTGAAGGAGG
>CANASS010000030.1 GCA_947364395.1 uncultured bacterium | reverse complement strand
AACCATCACCATCGACGGCGTCACCTACCCCATGCTGGACACCGACTTCCCCACCGTGGACCCAGCGGACCCCTACGCCCTCACCCCGGAGGAGGACGCCCTCATCAACACCCTCACCCGGTCCTTCCGGCACAGCGAGAAGCTCCAGCGCCATGTCCGCTACCTCTACTCCAAGGGCAGCCTGTACCGCATCTACAACGGCAACCTGCTCTTCCACGGCTGCATCCCCATGCACGAGGACGGCTCCCTCATGCGCTTCTCCCTCATGGGCTGCGAGGACCTGTCCGGCCGGGCCTTCCTGGACTACGCCGACCGGGTGGCCCGGCGGGCCTACTACAACAAGCCCGGCTCCCCGGAGCGCCAGCAGGGCATGGACTTTTTGTGGTGGCTGTGGGCGGGGCGCAACTCCCCCATTTTTGGCCGGGACCGCATGACCACCTTCGAGCGGCGGTTCATCGCCGACGAGTCCACCCACTCCGAGCCCAAAAACGCCTACTACACCCTGTACAACGACCTGGCGGTGTGCGAAGGCATTTTGAAGGAATTCGGCCTGGAGGGCCCCCACTGTCACATCATCAACGGCCACGTCCCCGTGAAGTCCAAAAAGGGGGAGAGCCCCGTGAAGGGGGGCGGCAGGCTGGTGGTCATCGACGGCGGGTTCTGCAAAGCCTATCAGAAAACCACCGGCATCGCCGGGTACACCCTCATCTACAACTCCTCCTGCTTCCGGCTGGTGGCCCACGAGCCCTTTGTGGGCAGAGCCGCCGCCATTCACAAGAACTATGACATCGCCTCCACCACCCAGGTGTTCGAGCGGCTGGAGAGCCGGGCCATGATCCTCCAGACGGACATCGGCAAGAAGCTCCAGGGCCAGATCGACGAGCTGGTGGATCTGGTGGCCGCCTTCCGCAGCGGCGCCATTGTGGAGAGCCACAAGAGCTGAGCCCCGCCCCTGATAAGCCGCCCGCCGGTGTTAAAGCGGGCGGCTTTTTCTCCAAAATTTGGACTCAACCGCACTTTTCCATTATTTTGATACCAAATTGTAACTCTTTTTTTGCATACTTTGCCTTGCCCAAACCAACATAAGGTGATACAATACTTATGATTGTGTTCTTGGGAGGTTAGTTGTCTATGGAAGAGTCTACTTCTAAAAAGAAGATCCCGGCGGGCCTGATCGCCGGAATTGCCGCCCTGGCGGTGACCGTGGCCGCAGCGTGCGGATATTTTGGCCTGTGCGCCTGGGTGCAGGATAACGACCAGCTGCTGCCCGGCGCGGTGGCTGTGGACGACCGGGGAGAAACGGTGGCCGATCTGGGCCGCCTCACCCGGGAGGAAGCGCGGAGCATGATTGGCCAAGAGATGAGCAGCCGGCTGTTCGACCGCAAGCTGACGCTGCGCTACGGCGAGGACAAGCAGGCGGAGCTCACCGGCGAGCTGATGTCCATTGCCCCCGACGCCGCGGTGGACGTGGGCTTCACCGCCAAGGAGGAGCAGCCCTTCTGGAAACTGGGCGCTCTGTGGCTGGGCATGGCCCAGGAGCCCGCCAGCCTGTCCCTGTCCGCCGCCGCCTTTACCCCCGAGGGGGAGGACGAGGCCAAGCGGGTGATCCAATCCATCGCCGACGAGCTGAAGGTGGAGCCGGTGGACTTCACCTATGAGCTGGGCGACGAAACGGTCACCGTCACGCCCGGCTCCGACGGCCGGGAGGTGGACACCGAAGCCCTGCTCACCGCCGTGGAGGAGGCCCTGGCCCAGGGCAAGGCCGAGCTCCAGGTGGAGCCGGAGGTGGTCCCCAGCGCGGAGCTCAGCGGCGAATCCCTCAGCAGGCTCGTCCGTGTGGAACCCAAGCCCGCCGGTGTGGACGAAACGGGCAAGCTCACCCCGGCGGTGATCGGCCTGTCCGTCAACCCCCAGGAGGCCCAGGAGCTGCTGGACGCCGCCGAGCCTGGCCAGCCGGTGACCATCCCCTTGGAGTACACCCCGCCGGGGACCTCCGCCGACGAGTCCATGTACTACAAGGACCTGCTGGCCTCCGTCACCACCAACATGGACGGGGTGGCCACCCGCTCCTTCAACGTGAACCGGGCCGCCGAGTCCTGCAACGGCAAGGTGATCCAGCCGGGAGAGGTGTTCTCCTATATCGGGACCATCGGCGATCCCTCCTCCCGCAACGGTTATAAGACCAGCACCGGCTACCAGAACGGCGAGACCGTGCCCATGGACGGCGGCGGCGTGTGCCAGGTGTCCTCTTCCCTGTATTACTGCGCGGTGTACTCCAACCTGGAGATCGTCCGCCGGGCCTGCCACGCTTTCTCCACCGGCTATATCCCCAACGGGCTGGACGCCACCATCTATTACCCCTCTCTGGACTTCAAGTTCCGCAACAACACCGGCTTCCCCATCAAAATCGTGGCCTACACCGAGGGCGGGGCCTGGGGCAAGCTGACGGTGCAGTTCTACGGCAGCAACCCTGACGGCATCAAGGTGGAGACTCAGCGCTACACCCTGGGCTCCACCGCCTGGACCACGGTGTACGAGCCGGACGAAACCCTCCCCCAGGGCGTCACCAAGGTAAAGACCACCCCCTATACCGGCTATTCGGTGGACGTGTACCGCTGTGTGTACGACGCCAAGGGCAACCTGCTGTCCCGCAAGTTTGAGAACCACAGCACCTACGCCAAGCGGGACAAGGTGATTCTCTACAATCCCCTGGACTCCGGCCCCTGGGGCGAGGGCGCCGGCGTGCCCCCCGCAGTCACTGATCCCCCTGTGGTCCCCTCCCTGGACATCCCCCCTGTCCAGCCCAGCCAGGACCCCGTGGCGATCCCCTCTCAGGATCCTGTGGCGGTGCCTTCTCAGGACCCTGCGGCAGCGCCCTCCCAGGACCCCGTTGTCATTCCCTCCCAGCCGGTTTATATTCCCACGCCTGAGCCGGTTCCCACCGACAGGCCCCCGGACACCTCCGCCCCCTCCTGGCTGTTCCCATGACGGAGGCCGCCATGTTTGAAGGTTTTTCCCAGGAGACGGTGGACTTCATGTGGGGCATCCGCTTCAACAACGAGCGGAGCTGGTTTGAAGCCCACAAGGCGGACTATCAGACCTATTTCCTGGCCCCCATGAAGGAGCTGGGCAATCAGGTCCAGGCCGCTCTGCTGGACCGCTTCCCCAAAAGCGGCCTGAATCTGAAAATCTCCCGCATCTACCGGGACGCCCGGCGGCTCTTTGGCCGGGGGCCCTACAAGGACCACCTGTGGCTGTCCCTGTTCCGCTTTGGGAACGAGTCCGGGGGCGGCCACCCGGTGCTCTGGTTCGAGCTGGCCCCAGAGAGCTGGAGCTATGGCATGGGCTTCTGGTGCGCCCAGGCCTCGGTGATGGAAAAGCACCGGGCTCGCATCGACCGGGACCCCAGGCCCCTGCTCAAGCTCCACAACAGGCTGGCCAGGCAGGAGGAATTTGTCCTGGAGGGGCCGGAGTACAGCCGGAAAAAGGTGTGCGCCGAATCCAGGCTGGCGGACTGGTACAACAAAAAGTCCCTGTCCGTCGGCCACGAGGAGGAATTGACCGAATTCATCTACACCCCGGCCCTGGCGGACCGGCTGGTGGAGGGCTTCTCCTTCCTCATGCCCTGCTACGACTACTTCTCCACCCTGTGGGCGGACCGCAGCCCCAGGGACAGTGCGGAGACAGACTGAGCATAACGACGGGACCGGCGCGGCCTATGCCGCGCCGGTCCTTCCGCGCCTGCCGGTCCTCCCGCCCCGTTCAACATTTTTCGGCGGCGGATTGAACACTGAGGCATTTTATGCTATAATTTTTCCACTATAAGTGAAAGGAGGCGGATTCATGGGTCCGTTTCTCGCCGCGGCCATCGACACCACAATGGACATGGAAACCATGGTCAGCGATTTTCAGCAAACCATCTCCCAGATTACCACCAGCAAGGTGTTCAGCGCCCTCATCACGGCGGCGCTCTGCCTTGTAGTTGTGAAGATGCTGATGAAGGTCCTGGACAGGGCCTTGAGCCGTTCCAGGCTGGACGCGCCCCTTCAGACCCTGCTGCGCACCATTTTAAAGTGCGCCCTGTGGTCGGTGGCCGTCATCACCGTGCTGGACCGCCTGGGCATCGAGGTCACCTCTCTGGTGGCGGTGCTGTCCGTGGTGGGCCTGGCCTTCTCCCTGGCGCTTCAGAACTTCCTCTCCAACGTGGCGGGCGGGATGCAGCTGCTGGCCTCCCACCCCTTTGTGGTGGGCGACTTCGTGGACGCCGGAGGCTGTTCCGGCACCGTGGAGGAGATCGGCATGTTCTACACCAAGCTCGCCACCCTGGACAACAAGCTGGTCCAGCTGCCCAACAGCACCATTGTATCCGCCAACATCACCAACTTCTCCAGCCAACCCACCCGCCGGGTGGAGCTGAAGGTGTCCGCCTCCTACGACGCCCCCACGGAGCAGGTGATCTCCCTGCTGGGACGGATGGCGGCGGACCACGCCCTGGTGCTGGACGACCCGGAGCCCATCGTCCACGTGGACAGCTATGGCGACAACGCCATCTCCTACGTCATGCGGGTGTGGTGTGCCAACGCCGACTACTGGACGGTGTACCACGACCTGATGGACGGCTTCAAGCCCGCCTTTGACCGCGCGGGCATTGGAATGACCTATCCCCATGTCAATGTGCACATGGTGGACCGCTGAGAGGAGGGCTGTCCCATGGAAAAAGGAAAATTCATTGTGCTGGAGGGCATCGACGGCTCCGGCAAGAGCAGTCAGACCGGCCCCCTGGTGAAGCGGCTGGAGGAGCTGGGCGTCCCCTGCCGGGAGACCCGGGAGCCCACCGGCGGCCCTGTCGGCTCCCTGATCCGGCAGATCTTCACCGGCCGGGTCACCGCCGACAACCGGGTCATCGCCGCGCTGTACGCCGCCGACCGCATCGACCACCTGGTCAACGAGGTGGACGGCCTGTGCGCCGCCATCGACCAGGGGATCACCGTGGTGAGCGACCGCTACTATTTCTCCTCCTACGCCTACCACAGCGTGGACGTGGACATGGACTGGGTGATTCAGGCCAACGCCCTCAGCGCCCAGCTGCTGCGGCCCACCCTCACAATATTTTTGGACGTGCCCGTGGAAACCGCCCTGGAGCGCATCCATCAAAACCGCTTTGTGGAGGAGATCTTCGACCAGGAGGACCGGCTGCGCCAAACCCGGGAACTGTACTTCCGGGCCTTTGAGCGGCTGAAAGACGTGGAAAACGTGGCCGTGGTGGACGGCGTGGGCGCCCCGGAGCAGGTGGCCCAGCGGGTCTGGACGGCGGCGGCTCCCTATTTTAAATAAGACGAGCCCCTGCCCGGCGTTCATCCGGGCGGGGGCTTTTCTCTGTCCGCTGGCCGGTCCCTTTTCATCCAGGCCGCCCTCACGGCCCCGCTACGGGGTCAAATGCTTCCTCCGGATGAAAGCGGAGACACCGCTGAGCCCACGGGCCAGCGCCGACCGCTCCTCCGCCGTCAGCGCCTCCACGGCGTCCTCCACCAGCTCCCGGTGGAATCGGGCGTGGTGCAGGTCGGCTTCCCGGCCCCTCTGGGTGGGGCGCAGCCGGACGGACCGTTTGTCGCTGCCGTCCCGCACCCGTTCCAGATAACCCTTGGCCTCCAGCTGGTTTACCGCCGCGGTGAGGGTGCCCGCCGTCACGTGCTGGGCGGCGGCGATGGCCGAGGCCCGGTTGTCCCGCCCCTGGTCCACCGCCCGGCACACCTCCTCAATGAGGTGCACCTCCCGAACGGACAGGTCGGGACAGCTCTGGGAGACGTAGGCCTCCTCCGTCTTCAAAATATCGTTGAAAACCTCCACCAGAAAGCGGTTCAGCTCCCGGGTATAATCCTGGTTCTCCATGGAAGCCCTCACTCCGACGCGATGTAGGCCACCCCCACCGCGCCGGGGCCCACATGGGTGCCGATCACCGCGCCGATGGACCCCACCACCGGGGGCAGGTCCTGGGGCAGAACCTCCTTCAGCGCCTCCATGCACAGGGGCACCCGCTCCGGGGCGTTGGAGTGGCCGTAGGCCACCGGGCGGGCAGGGTCCGCCGGGGCCGCCTGCCCGATCTGCCGGGCGATCCACTCCAGGCCGGAGGCCATGGAGCGAGCCTTGCCCAGGGCTTCCACCGTGCCCCGGCTGTCCACCCCCACAATGGGCTTGATGCCCAGCAAGCCGCCCACGGCGGCGGTGGCGGCGGAGATGCGCCCGCCCTTCTTTAAGTAGGTCAGGGTGTCCACAATGGCCAGCAGCCGGGTGCGCTGGGCCAGTTTCTCCACCTCGGCCGCGATCTGGGCGGCGGACAGCCCCTGGTCCCGCATACGGGCCGCCTCCTCCACCAGCAGGGCCAGGGCGAAGGTGACGGTGCGGGAGTCCACAATATGAATCTCCCCGCCCTCCACCATATCCCGGGCGATGCAGGCGGACTGGCAGGTGCCGCTCAGCTCAGTGGACAGGAAAATGCCCACGATCTCATCCCCCTGGTCCACATACTTCTGGAACACCTCTAAAAAGTCCTCCGGGTTGAGCTGGGAGGTGGTGGGCAGCACGTCCCCGGAGGTGAGGCGGGCAAAAAACTCCTCCCGGGTGATGTCCACTCCGTCCAAAAAGCTGTCCTGGCCAAAAAACACCCGCATGGGCATAACGTGAACGTTCAGCTCCAGCCCCCGCTGGACGGACAGGTCGCTGGTGCCGTCGGTGATGATGCGTACCATGTCGAACCACTCCTCACAAAACTTTGAAGCCCAGATATTTTGATTATCAAATTATTTGACTTTCAAAGTATCATAGACCTGTCTCCGCCGTTTGTCAATCCCGGTTCCGCCAAAAAGCCGCCGAAAAAAAGGGCCGGATTGTGGAAATTCCACAATCCGGCCCTTTTTTACCCTTGCCGCTCTCCCCGTCAACGCCGGAAACCAGGGCGGCGTCCTTATTGGATACGGCGGGAATCATTCCCTGTTCCTGTTCATGGGCTGGACCGTCAGCGCGGCCCGCCACTCCTGCTGCTCCACCCGCACCAGCTGCCCCCGGAAAGGGACCTGGAGAGCAAAATCGTTCCAGCTCCAGGGAAGCCTGGGCTCGAAGCGGAAGCCGGTGGGCATGTCCGGGTCGGGCTTCACCCCTGCCAGCTCCTCAATGATGAGAGGAATGGCGCCGCTGGCCCAGGGTCGGCACAGACTGGCGTTCCGCTTCTGGTCCTTCCCCCACACCTCAAAGCAGGTGGAGGCCCCCTCCCGGAGCATATTCCGCCAGCCGTATTCGTCCTGCCGGGTGAGCAGGCGGTACATGGTCTTGTGCCGCCCCATCCGGCCCAGCCCCCACAGGGCAAAGTACATGGGGAAGGGCCCGCACGTCCGCCCCGGCGTGCAAAGCAGCCGCTCGTAAGCCTCCACTCCCACCGGCGGCGTCAGGCCGAAGCAGGCGGGATAGACATTGGCGTGGACAGAACAGTGGGCGCTGGTCTCGCTGTCGGCGAACAGCTTGTGTTCCCAGTGCCAGAAGGTCTTTAAAAAGGCCGCGCCCACCCGCTGGGACTCCCCCGTCCGGGGCAGGCCCAGCAGACGCTCCAGCTTCTCCTTCATCCGCAGAAAGCCGAACCACAGGGCGTTGACCACGTTGTGGCACCCCTCCCCCGCCGCCGGGCGGGCGAGGGGAAAATCATAGCCGTCCCGGAAGTTTTCCGGCCAGTCCACCATGTTCCAGCCGTGGGACACGTTCTCCAGCAGGCCGTCGGGGCGCTGGTATTGGGCAAACCGGCCGCCGATCCCCTCCACAGCGGGCCAGCACTCCCGCAGGAACTCCCGGTCTCCGGTGAATTCATAGTCCGTCAGCAGCAGGGCGGGAAAGAGCAGGGAGAAATCGGCCACCTCCTGCCGCAGGGCCCCGGGAGCCGCCGCCAGCAGGGAGGGCGATACCTCCGCCGAGGCCGTAAAGTCCCGGACGCACTTGCGCAGAAGGTCCGTCTTTCCCGTCAGCCACACCTGGGACCGGGCGGTGATCACCGCGTCCCCCAGGTACTGACCCTTCTCCCGGCTGGGACAGCCCAGGTAGGCCTCCTGGGAGCCGCACCGCACAGTGTTCTTACAGATCTGGAAAATATCCTCCAGCTGGTCCCGGGGGCAGGACAGGACGCACAGTTTGTCGTCCATGGGGTAGTGCCGCTCCCACACCCAGCACTGGGTAAGGGCGGGACCGTCCTCCAGCCCAAGTACCTCCACATAGCGGAAGGCCTTGTAGTCGTACTGGTGGAGGACGCTCTCCCCCTCCCCCAGGGTCCAGGTCTCCTCATAGCGGCAGCCGCAGCGCAGGTCAAACCGCACCCGTCCCGCCTCGTCCAGCTCCTCCCCAAAGCGGAGGGTAAGCTTCTCCCCCGCTTTGCCCCAGGCCTCGGCGTGGAGGGTCCCCACCCGCTCCCGGCCAAAGTCCAGCAGGACGCCGCCGGGGACGGGACGGCGCTCCGCCGCCTCCACCCTGCCCCGCCACAGGTTGGCGGTGGGCTGGGGGAACAGCCGGTAATCCGCCCACTTGGCCGGGACCAGGCGGCCCCAGCCCCTGGCTCTAAACTGGGGACGCTCCCAGCCCTCGGGCCAGCGGCGGCTGTCAAAGTTCTCCAAAAACTGGGTGTCACAGCCGGTGGGCTCCCCGGAGTAGGCGGTGCAGACGTGATACCGCCAGCCGCCGTCGCACCGGGCCGCCATCCGGTCCCCCCGGCGGAATTCCGCCCAGAGGGCGAACCGCCCATCCCCGCTGTTCCACACCTGATTCACCAGCCCCTGGTAGTAGAGGTGGAGGGCCAGCGTCACCGTCCGCCCCCCCTCCAGGGGGTACTCCTGATACCAGTACCGGCCATGACCGGCGGGGGCGGGCCCCTGGCCCAGCCACTCCCCGTCCAGCCAGGCCTGATAGCAGTCGTCGGCGCTGAGCCGGAGCACGCACTTCCCCGGCGGCAGCTTCACCCGTCCCCGCACCAGCACATGGAGGTTCTGGGGCCCGCCCGCCTGGGGCGGCCCCTCCTCCCCCTCCCGGCGGAACACATCCGCCGGCCGGATATCTCTCCATGACCGAATGGTCATCCAGCCCCGTTCCGCCATCGCCTTCCGCCTCCATGTTCTTCCCCAGAGCCGCGCCGCGTTCCGACGCGAAGCGCCCGCAAGCAGCCCTGATCCATTGAGTAAATATTCTTTGATTATATACTGCCCCCTCCCCAAAGGCAATACAAAATATGGAGAATTTTATATGCCCTATTCCGCGTCCGCCCATTGACAAAGCGGGACGGGCGTGTTTAAATGACAGTAAGAACCTGTACTCACAGCCGAAACCGCCGGATGGCCGAGGGATTTTTCCGACAGGCAAGGCAAATTTTCGCGGAAATAATTGGGTTTATTTCAAGAAAATTTAACGCCGCATGCCGGGAAAACACCCGGCCAGACGGTGAATTGAGGTTGTGAATACAGGTTCTAAGTCTTATTTGCGCTTCCACCATCAGAGCTGACCCCGGCCGGGACGCATCGGGGTCCCGGGAGGTATCCATCCATGCTTGTTCCAGTTCTTCTGTTCGCCGTGGGGCTGGTCTTCCTCATCAAAGGGGGCGACTGGTTCGTGGACGGCGCCACCGGCGCGGCCCGCCGGTTCGGCCTGCCTGAGCTGCTCATCGGGGCCACGGTGGTGTCCATCGGCACCACCCTGCCCGAGGTGATGGTGTCCACCACCTCCGCTCTCAGCGGCCACGGCGAGATCGCCTACGGCAACGCCATCGGCTCGGTAATCTGCAACACCGCCCTCATCGCCGCCATCACCGTGGCCGTCAGGCCCAGTAAAGTGGACCCCAAATCCCTGCGTCTTCCCGTGGCCTTCTTCTTCACCGCCGCCGCCATTTACGCCGGAGTGGCCTACACCACCGGCTATTTCAGCCGGATTACCGGCCTGATCCTGCTGGCCATGTTCTGCGCCTACATGGCCGCCACCGTTTGGCAGATGAAGTCCCATTCCGCCGCCCGTCCCGCCCGCTCCCAGCCGGAGGCGGAGGAAAACTCCATGCTCAAGGACCTGGTTCTGCTGGTGGCGGGGGCGGCCCTCATCGCCGTGGGGGCGGACCTGCTGGTGGACAACGGCACCCTTATCGCCCAGGCCCTGGGGGTCCCCGAATCGGTGATCGCCCTCACCTTTGTGGCCCTGGGCACCTCCCTGCCCGAGCTGGTCACCGCCGTCAGCTCCCTCATCAAGGGCCACGGGGCCCTGTCCCTGGGCAATATCATCGGGGCCAACCTGTTCAATCTGGTGCTGGTGTCCGGGGTGTCGGTGGCGCTGGCCCCCTTTTCCATCCCCCAGGGCTCCGTCATCGCCGGCCATAACGCCTCGCTGGTGCTGGACATACCGGTGATGCTCCTGGCCATGGCCCTTCTCACCCTCCCCGCCCTGCGCCGGGGCAGGCTCAGCCGTTTCCAGGGCACGGCCCTGCTGCTCATCTACGGCGCGTTCTGCGCCATCCAGTTCACCATTTGACCGGGGGCCTTTCCGCCCCAAAAGGAGGTACACCCCATGAAAAAGCCTGTATTGGTCATCTTGGCCGCGGGCATGGGCAGCCGTTACGGCGGCCTCAAGCAGATGGACCCTGTGGGCGGCCACGGGCAGGTCATCCTGGACTACTCCATCTATGACGCCCGGCTGGCCGGGTTTGAAACGGTGGTCTTTGTCATCAAGGACGAGATCGAGGCGGACTTCAAGGAGCGCGTGGGCTCCCGCATCGAGGGCTCCATGGACGTGCGCTACGCCTTCCAGCGCATGGACGAACTGCCGGAGGGCTATTCCATCCCGGAGGGCCGCGTCAAGCCCTGGGGCACCGCCCAGGCGGCGCTGGCGGCCCAGCCCTTCATCGACGGGCCCTTCGCCATCATCAACGCGGACGACTACTATGGGCGGTCGGCGTTTCAGGTGATTTACGACTACCTGTCCGACAGTCCCGGACAGGATGAATACGCCATGGTGGCCTACCGCCTGGAGAACACCGTCACCGACCACGGCCACGTGGCCCGGGGAGTGTGCCAGGTGGGGGCGGACGGCCTGCTCACCGGCATCGTGGAGCGCACCCGCATCGAGAAGGGCCCGCCCCCCCGCTTCACCGAGGACGGCGGGCGGACCTGGACCCAGCTGCCCGGGGACACGATGGTGTCCATGAACTTCTGGGGCTTCACCCCCTCCCTGCTGGACCAGGCCCGGGCGCGGTTCCCCGATTTCCTGGGCGAGGCGCTGGCGTCAAACCCCTTGAAGGCGGAATACCTCCTCCCCACCCTGGTGGGCCGTCTCATCCAGCAGGGCAGAGCCACCGTGCGGGCCCTGTCCTCCAGGGACAAGTGGTACGGCGTCACCTACCAGGAGGACAAGCCCACCGTGACCTCCGCCATCGCCCGGATGACGGCGGAGGGGCTCTACCCCCACAGCCTGTGGGACTAAGTGAAAAGCAAGAGCGGGCCGGAGATCCGGCCCGCTCTTTTTGCTTGCGTCAAATGGTTCCCAGGAATCTCAGGAACCGCTCCCTGCCCTGGTCCGTCCGGGCGTACACGCCGCAATCCTCCAGCACCTGGGCGAACACCCTTCCCGTCTCCGCCCTCACGATGTCCAGGGCGTTGTCCGCCGTGATCTCATAGTTTTTGGCGAACGCCTCCGCCCAGTCCGCGTGCTTGGCGGTGCGCTCGTCGGCCCGCAGGTCCCCGCCCTTGGCAAGGCCCTCCGCCACAGCCGCCAGCTCCTCCTTGAGCCGGGCCGGGAGCACCGCCAGCCCCATCACCTCGATGAGGCCGATATTCTCCTTCTTGATGTGGTGGAGCTCGGCGTGGGGGTGATAGACGCCCAGGGGGTGCTCTTCCGTGGTGATGTTGTTGCGCAGCACCAGGTCCAGTTCAAATTTACCCCCCCGCTTCCGGGCGATGGGGGTGATGGTGTTGTGGGGCTCGCCCTCCGTCTCGGCGTAGATAAACGCCTCCTCGTCGGTGCAGCCCCGCCATGCGGCTAGGATCTTATCCGCCAGCTCCACCAGCCGGTCCGGGTCCCCGCCGGCAATCCGTATCACCGACATGGGCCACTTCACAATGCCCGCCTCCACATCCTCAAAACCGGGGAAGGTGAAGGAGGTCTCCACCGGGGCCTTGGCCATGGCGAACTCGTACCGCCCGCCCTGGAAGTGGTCGTGGGCCAGGATGGAACCGCCCACGATGGGCAGGTCGGCGTTGGAGCCCACAAAGTAGTGAGGGAACTGGCCCACAAAGTCCAGCAGCTTGCCAAAGCAGGCCCGGTCGATCTTCATGGGCACGTGCCGGCTGTTGAAACAGATGCAGTGCTCGTTGTAGTAGACATAGGGCGAATACTGCAAAAACCAGGGGGACCCGTTGATGGTGATGGGCACGACGCGGTGGTTCTGCCGCGCCGGGTGGTTCACCCGGCCCGCGTAGCCCTCGTTTTCCGCGCACAGCAGGCACCGGGGGTAGGCGGAGGCGGGCAGGTTCTTGGCCGCCGCGATGGCCTTGGGGTCCTTCTCCGGCTTGGACAGGTTGATGGTGATGTCCAAATCTCCGTACTCCGTGGGAGCCTTCCACTGAATGTCCTTGGCGATGCGGTCCCGGCGGATGTAGTTGGTGTCCTGGCTGAACTTGTAGTACCAGTCGGTGGCTTTCTGGGGCGCCTCCCGATACAGGGCTTGGAATTTTTCGATCACCTGGGCGGGACGGGGGGTGAGCCGCCCCATGAGCCCTGTGTCGAACAGGTCCCGGTAGACCACGGAGTTCTCCGCCAGCACGCCCCGCTCATGGGCGTCGTCCAGCAGCGCCTCCAGCACCGGCGCCAGCTCCACCTGTTTGCAATCCAGAGGCACGGGAGTGCAGTCGTCCAGCTTCAGCGCGTCCAGAATGGTGTTGACGGCCCAGATGTACTCATTTTCCTCTACAAGGCCCTCCTGTACGGCGTAAATCGCCAGCTTCGTAATTGCCTCGTTGCGATCCATCGTCGTTCCCTCCTTTATTCCGCCACCACACAGCCGCCCTGGGGACGGATGTGGAGCACGTGGCACTTGCCCTGGCCCAGCAGGGCCTCCATGCCGGACTTGAACAGCGCCAGCTTGTCCTCCGGCACCCAGGCCTGGATGGTGCCCGCAAAGCCGCCGCCGTGGACCCGGATTGCCCCGGTTCCGTCCAGCAGCTCCGCCCCCACCGCCAGCACCACAGGGATGGCCTGCTGGCGCGGGTTGGAGGTGGACCAGGTGTTTTGCAGGTGGAGGGAGGAGGACTGGCCGGACTGGTTCACCAGGGCCAAGAAACGGTGGAAGTCCCCGGCCTTCAGGGCCTCCGCCTCCCGGACCGCCCGGCGGTCGTCGTCGTAGAAATGCAGGGCGCGCAGCACCGCCCGGTCACCGCACTCTTTCCGCAGGGCGGGGACGGCGGCGCGGAAATGCTGCTCGGGCACGTCCCGCAGCACCTTTTTGCCGAAATAGGCGGCCACCGCCCCCATTTCCCGGGTGATGTCGGCGTAGTCGTCCGTCAGGTCGCCATGGCTGGAGCAGGTGTCCACAATGCACAGGGCATGGCCGGACTTGGTGAAGTCATAGTCCACTCGCTCCACCACCGGACCGGCGGGGTCGTTGAAGTCGATGGCCACGCAGGCCCCCACCGACGAGCCCATCTGGTCCATGAGCCCGCAGGGCTTACCGAAATAGACGTTCTCGGCGTACTGGCCGATCTTGGCGATGGTCACGGGGTCCAGCTTGTCCCCGCAGCAGAAATGGTTGAAGATGTTCCCCACCAGGGTCTCATAGGCGGCGGAGGAGGACAGCCCGGAGCCGGACAGCACGGTGGAGTTGGCGCAGGCGTCAAAGCCGGACAGCCCGTACCCCATCTCCTTGATCCTGGCCGCCACCCCCCGCACCAGGGCGGCGGAGGTGTTCTCCTCCTCCTTCCTGGGGGCCAGATCGCTGAGGTCGATTTCCAGGGCGGGGTAGCCCTGGGACTGGACGCGCACCACGCTCAGCCCGTTGGGGGCGGCGCAGGCCAGCATGTCCAGGTCCACGCTGCCGCACAGCACATGGCCGTGCTGGTGGTCGGTGTGGTTGCCGCCGATTTCCGTCCGGCCGGGGCCGCTGAACAGGGCCGCGCCCTGGGCGTCCGCCCCGAAGCGGGCGGCAAAGGCCTCCACCGTCCGAACGCACCGCGCCCGGGCCTGCTCCAGCCCCCGGGAGCTGCCGTCCAGGGCGTAAAGGGCGGCCAGGACCCGGTCGTGGGCTCCGCTTTTCAGGGCGGTCAAAAGCTGTGTACAGTCAGACATCGCTCTCACCTCATGATGTGATTTTTCAGAGCCTGTTTCAGGACCCGTGCGCAAGGCTCCAGCGCACAGGGACAGCCGCGGTCCTCCCTTGCTTATACAAATATTACTATACTACAGCGTCCCCCGTTTGGCAAGGCTGGCTTTCCCCGGTCCGTCCTCTATTTTGTGGTGCAAAAACCGCCCCGCTGTGGTATACTGTCACGGAACGCCGCCTCGCGCGGGATACCAACGATCATGGAAGGTGAAAAACCCGATGTATCTCTCCGATTATCATTTTCATACCCTGTGCTCCTCCGACTCCCCCGCCCCCCTGGCCCAGCAGGCCAAGGCCGCCATGGCCGCCGGAGTGCGGGAAATCTGCGTCACCGACCACTGGAACCTGCTGGACCAGCAGGGAAACCGCCTGCCCGCCGTCTACGACTGGGGCCCTTCCCTGGCCCAGTGGAAAAAGCTGCGCAGCCGCTGGCCGGGCCGGCTGGAGCTGCGCCTGGGGGTGGAGGTGGGCAACGGAGTGCTGGACTCCGCCGCCGTGGACGCCTCCCTCACCCTGCCCGAGCTGGACTTCGTCATCGGCTCCCTCCACAGCCAGAGCGCCCGGGCCGGGGGGCTGGGCATCTTCACCGCGGCCCGCGCCTGCGCCGGAAAGGAGGACGGCACGGCCATCCTCGACGATTATATGGACATGCTGGAGGAGCTGGTGGATACCCGGGGCTGGGACGTGCTGGGCCATATCATCTACCCCCTGCGGTACATCCCGGCGGAATACGGGCTGGACCTGCACCCCTGGCGGGACCGGCTGGCGGAAATTCTGCGCCGGGTCATTTCCCAGGGAAAGGGCATCGAGTTCAACACCAGCGCCGGGGCCACGGTGGACCAGTGGCGTGAGGTGCTGGCGCTGTACCGGGACCTGGGGGGCCAGGTGCTCACCCTGGGCTCCGACGCCCACCGGCCCCAGCAGATGGCCGCCGCCTTCCCGGAGGCGCTGGAGCTCATCCGGGAAACAGGCTTCCGCTGGCTGTGCGTGTACCGTAGCCGCACGCCGCTGTTCTGCAAAATCGACAGCTAAAAAATACCATCACAGGGCAAAGGATTCGCTGTTCAGCTTGATATAAAACCGCTATACTAAATGCTGTATGAGTGTATTTTCGCCTTGGGCGAGGAAACGGCGGTGATCGGATGATCGTTCTGGACAAAACCAATCTCATCCCCTACCTGCGGGAGCGCTATCCCGCTTTCGACGCCTCGGGGGCCATCGTGTCCGCCATCGGCGACGACGAGGAGGACTCCCAGGGGCTCATCAACTATGTTTTCCGGGTCCGCAGCGGGCGGGGCTCCCTCATCGTCAAGCAGGCCCGGTCCAACATGCGGCTGGACGACGACGTGGACTCCACCGACGCCAGCTACTGCCCGCCCCAGGACCGGAACTACTCCGAGTACCTGTCCCTGAAGCTGCGCCGGGCCATCACCCCCAGCTGCGTGCCGGAGGTGTACTATGCCGACCGGGAAAACCACGTCTTTCTTATGGAGGACGTGAGCTACCTCAAGCCCGCCCGGGCCCAGCTGTCCAAGGGCGCGGTGATCGACGGGCTGGGGGAGCGGGTGGCCCGGTTCCTGTGCGACAACCACTTCTACACCTCCGAATTCTACCTGGACACGGAGGAGTTCCGTGAGCTGGACCGCCGGTTCGTCAACACCGGGATGCGTGCCATTATGGAAAACTGGCTGTTCCTGCGGGACACCCCCACCCACAAATGCCCCGCCCTCACCAGGCACTTTCTGCCCTATATTTTCGCCGACGACATCGTGGTCCAGTCCCACCTGCTGCGCCACAAGTACATGAACTCCACCCAGGCCTTCATCCACTCCGACGTGCACACCTCCAACATCTTCGCCGACGGCAGCCAGATCAAGGTCATCGACATGGAGTACACCTTCGCCGGGCCTATGGCCTACGACCTGGGCTATTTCCTGGCCAGCCTGGTGTCCCAGTACTGCTCGGCGGTGTTCCGGCCCTTCCCCTCCCAGGGAGAGCGGGAGGACTTTAAGCGCTACATACTGTCGTCCATTTACACCCTGGTGGACAGCTATCAGCGGCGGTTCGCCGCCCACTGGAGCGACGAGGCCAAGGCGGTCTACCGCGCCTGTCCCGGCTTCCGGGATGCCTTTGTGGAGGGTCTGGTCCCCGACACGGCGGGCTACGCCGCCATGCCCATGTTCACCCTGTGCGTCAGCTCCTTCGGGTTCACCCAGGAGTTCGAGGTCATCCCCGACGACGCCCTCAAGCTCCACGCCCTCCAGTTCTACTGCTCCCTGGGCCGCCGGTTCCTCATGGGCCGGGAGGACATCCGCACCCCCCGGGATATAGTGTCCGCCATTTTGGAGGGAGAGCGGGAGTATCTCCGCTGTGTATGGCAAAAATAGCATGAGAGGACCTGTATCTGCGGCCTGAACAACATCTCCGGCTGTGGATACAGGTCCTTAAAAATGAAGGAGGAACATACAATGGCAAAAATCATGATCTATCCCAGCAAATACGTCCAGGGCCCCGGCGAGATGGGCAAGCTGGGCTCCTACGCCGAGGGCTACGGCTCCAAGGCGCTGGTGCTCATCTCCAGCTCCGGCTATAAGCGCATCCAGGCCACCCTGGACGCCGGGTTCGCCGGCTCCAAATGCGCCCCCGTGTACGACTTTTTTAACGGCGAATGCAGCAAAAACGAGATCAACCGCCTCCAGGGGGTCATGGACGCCCAGGGCTGCGACCTGGTCATCGGCATCGGCGGCGGCAAGACCCTGGACACCGCCAAGGCCGTGGCCTTCTATAAGAAGGTCCCCGTCCTCATCTGCCCCACCATCGCCTCCACCGACGCCCCCTGCTCCGCCCTGTCCGTCATCTACACCGACGCGGGGGTGTTTGAGGAATACCTGTTCCTCCCCGCCAACCCCAACATGGTGCTGATGGACACCGACATCATCTCCCAGTCCCCGGTGCGCCTCACCGTGTCCGGCATGGGCGACGCCCTGGCCACCTATTTTGAGGCCCGGGCCTGCCAGATCAGCGGGGCCGCCAACTGCGCCGGAGGCCAGGTCACCGGGGCCGCCATGGCCCTGGCTAAGCTGTGCCTGGACACCCTGATGGACGAGGGCCTGAAAGCCAAGCTGGCCCTGGAGGCCGGGGCCTGCACCCCCGCCGTGGAAAAGGTCATCGAGGCCAACACCCTGCTCAGCGGCCTGGGCTTCGAGAGCGGCGGCCTGGCCGGGGCCCATGCCGTCCACAACGGCCTGACGGTGCTGGAGGAGTGCCACCACATGTACCACGGCGAGAAGGTGGCGTTCGGCACTCTCACCCAGCTGGTGCTGGAGAACGTGGACCTGGAGGAGCTGGAGGAGACCTATCAGTTCTGCATCAGCCTGGGCCTGCCCGTCACCCTGGGCCAGCTGGGCATCCAGAACGTCACCATGGACAAGGTGATGGCGGTGGCCGAGGCCGCCTGCGCCCCCACCGACACCCTCCACAACATGCCCTTCCCCGTCACTCCCCAGTCCGTGGCCGCCGCCATCCTGGCCGCAGACCGCTACGGCCGGTTCTACCTGGGCGAATAACCACAGCCCCCGGTATTCAAAAAGCGCGATGCACCGCATCGCGCTTTTTGCCGCCCTCACGCCCCGGACCGGTACACGGTCAGCGCCTCCCGCCGGACCTCTCCCCGCTCCCACAGCAGGGCCAGGGCCTGTTCGGCGCAGTCCGCCGGAAGCTCCACCCCCTCCGCCCCCAGGGCCAGCCCGCCCAGCGAGCCGCCCTGGTCCAGCTCCACCACCCGTCCCCAGCGGCCTCCCCCAGGGCCGAAGGCGGCGGTCACGTCCGCCCCGGCCGACGGCGGCGTCACCGGCAGACCGTATTTCGCCTGAAGATACCGGGCGTAGTCCTCCCCGCCGGGGGCGTCGATGAGCAGCCCCCGCACATGGGCGCACAGCCGCTCCGCCGCCCGCTCCAGCTCCGGGCACAGCCGAGGGGCGGACAGGGCCACCCGCCCCCGCTCCGGCGGGACGCCCTCCAGCTTCAGCGCCCCCAGGACCAGCACGTCAGCGCACCCCCGCCGAAAGGGGAGCACGTCCACCGGGCGCAGAAGGGTGAGGCGGCCGGCGTAGGGAAAGCCCTCCCCCAGCATCACCCGGCCCGCCCCCGCCCGGGCCAGGGCCCGCTCCGCCCGCCGCAGCCGGAACCGCAGCCGCCAGGGGGCCAGACCCTCCGGCTCATACACCACGGCCCGGATCACCCGCATAGAACCAATCAGCTCCTCTTCCACCCGGAGTCGGCCCCGCTCCCGCCGCAGCGCCAGCCAGCCCACCATGTCCATCACCTCACCGACACATATGCGGCGGGACCCCCGGACATGACGCCGGTTTTTCTTAACAGCCCACCCCCTCTTGTCAAAATTCTTCACGCCTTCCCCGGGAAGGCCAAAAGAGCTTGTCTATTTCCCCGGTTGTATTCCCTCCGCCTATTTGATATAATGTAAAAACTTCAAAACGGAAACGGAGGCCGCCCTATGTCCATCAAAATCACCGCCACCAGCACCTGCGACCTGCCCCCTGAGCTGCTGGAGCGCTATCAAATCACCATGGTACCGCTGTACGTGTCCTTTGGCGGGAACACCTATCAGGACGGCGTGGACGCCTCCCCCGAGGACATCTTCCGCCACGTGGAGGCGGGAGGCCAGCTGCCCACCACTTCCGCCGTCAACATCGCCGACTATCAGGAGCTCTTCTCCCAGCTCTCCCCCAAGTACGACAGCGTCCTCCACATCACCATCGGCAGCGAGTTTTCCTGCTGCTATCAGAACGCCCTGGTGGCGGCGGAGGAGTTCCCCAACGTCTATGTGGTGGACTCCCGGAATCTCACCGTGGGCCAGGGACTCCTGGTCCTGGCCGCCGCCCAGGCCGCGGAGCGGGGGGATTCCATGGAGGATATCCTCAAGCTGCTGGAGGATCTGACGGGCCGGGTGGACACCACCTTCGTGGTAGATAAGCTGGACTACCTGGCCAAGGGGGGCCGCTGCTCGTCGGTGGTGGCCCTGGGGGCCAACCTGCTGCGTCTGAAGCCCTGCATTGTGCTGGCCGACGGCAGAATGACCGTGGGCAAAAAATACCGGGGCGCCTTTGACAAGGTGCTGCCCGACTACGCCCAGGACCAGCTGTCCGGCAAAAACGTGGACCTGGACCGGGTCTTTGTGGTCCACACCCGCTGCGATCCCAGCATACCTGAAAGCATGTGCCGCATGATGCAGCAGTTCGGCTTCCGGGAGGTGCTCACCGCCGTGGCCGGGTGCACCATCTCCTGCCATTGCGGGCCCAACACCCTGGGCGTCATCTTTCTCAGGAAATGACATCAGTTCCCCTCTCCCACCGGGCGGGGGGAGCTGGCTGATCTCCCTGCCCGCCATCTCTCCCAAAATAGCACAACGCCCCGGCTGTCCGGGGCGCAGTCAAAGAACCGGGGCTTTTGGCCCCGGCTCTTTTTTTGAGGATGGAGGATAGAATGAAAAAGAAAGGATATCTCTTGCAAGGATTAGGATAGAGGAAATACTTTACGAAAGTTCTGCCTCAAGTATTACAAAAGTATTAAATCTTCACGGCAGGCTCCGCCTCCAGCTCCACGGCCAGCCCGTTGACCTCCACGCCCTCCCCGGCGGGGATGAGCAGGTATTTCCGCCCCTCCAGCACCCGGGCCTCCACCTGGCCGGACAGCTCCGGCTTGACGGTGATGGTGATCTCTCCCGCCTTGATCTGGAAACGCTTGCTGTCGATGAGGTTGGCCGGGTCCATGGCCGCCCCCTCCCCCAGGCGCTGGCCGCAGTAGTCCTGGAAGGCGGCCACCCGCTCCTCCTCGACGCCGCACTCCCGCAGCATCCCGCCCACGTCCTTGGCCGTCACGGTGAGGGGCTCCGCCGTCTGGCTCTCTTTGTGGAGCTCCATCCGCTCCCGCATCTGCTCATGGACCGCCTGGACCAGCTCCATGCTGCACTCCACCCCCAGGGCGTCGGACAGGGCGGACTCAAAGGCCTCCTTCTGCTCCGGGGCGGACATGGGGGCCTGGACGCCGAATATGCTCTCCACAAACTCCCCGTGGACGAACTCTGGCCGGTGGATGTAATAGAGGGCGCTGTACAGGTTGGCCGCCCGGCCGTCGAAGGCGGGAAACAGAAAACCCAGCTCCGGGGGCGCGGCCAGCTGCCCGGCGGTTTTCATGTGGAGCACGTTGTCCGCCGGAAGATAACCCAGGCCCGGCTTGCCCTCCCGCATGGGGCAGACGGCGCACACGATATAGGAGAACACCGTGTCGGAGGAGTCGTCCAGCAGCTCGTCGTTCTTGGACTTGAAGGGCACGTCGTAGGTGTCATGCGCCAGCAGGATCAGGTAGCTGTCGTCCCCCATGTCCACGCTCTGGATCACCCGCTCATAAAAGGTCCGGCGCAGGTCCCGGTCCTTCAGCTTGGAGTCCCGCAGGTCCCGAAGCGCCTTGTGCTCCTCCCCCTCCGCCACCTGCTGGGTGGTGAAGCCCACATTGATGAGGTTCCGGCCCAGGCCGCCAGACAGGGCCTTTTTCAGCAGGCTCAGGCAGCCCTCCGCGTCATCCTCGCTGAGCAGGGCCAGGGACTGGTCCACCTCGCCGATGATCTCCTTTGCCGTGCCCACATAGCAGCCGTAGACATGGCTGATGGCGTTTTTATTGGGACGTAGGCGGCGGCGCAGCTCGCCCAGCTCTTTTGTGTTCATGGGTATCCCTCGCTTGTCAATAGATTGCGCTCCCGTGGAGCGGCTGTAAAAGGGATTATATCACATCCAGCCGGCGTTGTCACCGACTGTTTTTGTTGCAATTTCTCCCGGCCTACGGTATAATGGTTCAAACCGCCCCAGGCGGCGGACGGGGCCGGCGGGCCCCTGAGAGGAGGAGATTTTACAATGGAATTTAACCGTGCGCAGCTCAAGCGGGAGGTCAAGCTGTCCATGAAGGGCAGCGGCTGCATGATGGTAACGCTGCTGTTCGGCGTGGTGGTGTCGGTGGGCACCTGGCTGCTCAACACCATTTTGGGCGGCATGCTCACCGGGGGTACGGGCTCCGTCAGCGAAACCGCTGTCTATTACATACAGCGGGGCTACGATTTTGAGGAAGCAGTCAACATCGCCCTGCTAGAGCTGTTTCGCCGGGGGCCCGGCGCTCTGGTCGCCATCGCGGTGGGCGGCGTCGTGCTGTCCATCATCATCGCCCTGTGGCAGAGCGCCATGGATGTGGGCTATGAGGGCTGGTGCCTGTCCATGGTCCGCCGCGAGAACCCGCCCGTGAGCAAAATTTTCTGCGCCCTGCCCCAAATTCTGCAGGTGCTGGCCACCCGGTTCCTCACAGGGCTGTTCATTGTCCTGTGGTCCCTGCTGGTAATGCTGGCCTACGGCATACTGCTGACCGCCGCCATCATGCTGGCCGCGCTCACCGATTCGGCGGCGCTGGCCATCCCCCTCCTGCTGGCCGCCGTCGCGGCGCTGGTGGTGGGCATCGTCTGGGTGTCCACCCGGTATCTTCTGGTGGACTACGTGCTGCTGGATAAGGGGCTGTTCGGCCTGGACGCCATCCGGGAGTGCAAGCGGCTGATGAGCAGCAATATCGGCAAGGGCTTTGTCCTCCAGCTGTCCTTCTTCGGCTGGTATCTGCTGATGATCGCCATGTTCTACCTGGGCGCTGTCCTGGCCGTCATCCCCCTCGTGGGGGCCTTTGCCGCCGGAAGCTCCGGCGGGCTCATTGCCTCGTCCGGCTTCGCCCTGCTGGTCGTCATCGCGGCGGCGGTGGGCATTTCCATCCTCTCCCTGTGGCTCAGGCCCTACGTCACCGGCTCCATTGCCAGATTCTACGACTGGACCTGCGCCAGCGCCGACGGCCCCCAGGGCGGCCCCGTTTTCCACGGCGGCGGCGACGGCTGGGGCGGCCCCGCCAACTACACCTGGACCTCTGGCCCCGCCTCCGGAAGCGGCGCGGGGTCCGGCCCCCAGAACGGCGGGTTCCCCCCTCCCCCGCCCCCCAAAGCGCCCCCCAAACCCAGGGACGATCCCTGGAACTGAGCACATGACCCAGCGGCGGGGGCGGATTTCCGGCCCCGCCGCTTGACTTGGAAAGGAGAAGGCAGACAATGGACAAACTGCAAATGAAAACCCCCCTGGTGGAGATGGACGGGGATGAGATGACCCGCATCCTCTGGCAGCAGATCAAGGAAGAGCTGCTGGAGCCCTATATCGACCTGAAAACGGAGTACTACGACCTGGGCCTGCCTGAGCGGGAGCGCACCGGGGATCAGGTGACCATTGACGCCGCCCAGGCCAACAAGAGGTACGGCGTGGCGGTGAAGTGCGCCACCATCACCCCCAACGCCCAGCGGGTGGAGGAATACAAGCTGTCCCAGATGTGGAAGTCCCCCAACGGCACCATCCGGGCCATTCTGGACGGCACCGTATTCCGGGCTCCCATCATGGTGAAGGGGCTGAACCCAGTGGTGAAGAACTGGCAGGCCCCCATCACTATCGCCCGCCACGCCTTCGGCGATGTGTACAAGGCGGCGGAGTTCAAGGTCCCCGGCCCCGGCACGGCGGAGCTGGTGTTCACCGGCGTGGACGGCGCGGAGCACCGCCAGACCATTCACCAGTTTGACGGCCCCGGCGTGCTCCAGGGGCAGTTCAACGTGGAGGCCTCCATCACCTCCTTTGCCCGCTCCTGCTTCCAGTTCGCCTTGGACACCCGCCAGGACCTGTGGTTCTCCACCAAGGACACCATCTCCAAGCAGTACGACCACACCTTTAAAGATATCTTCGCGGAGGTGTTCGAGAGCGAATACAAGGCCAAATTTGAGGAGGCGGGCGTCACCTACTTCTACACCCTCATCGACGACGCGGTGGCCCGGGTTATCCGCTCCAAGGGGGGCTTCATCTGGGCCTGCAAGAACTACGACGGCGACGTGATGAGCGACATGGTGTCCACCGCTTTTGGCTCCCTGGCCATGATGACCTCGGTGCTGGTATCCCCCGACGGCAACTATGAGTATGAGGCCGCCCACGGCACCGTCACCCAGCACTACTATCGCCACCTGAAAGGGGAGCAGGTGTCCACCAACCCCATGGCCACCCTGTTCGCCTGGACCGGGGCCCTGGCCAAGCGGGGCGAGCTGGACGGTCTGCCCGAGCTGGCCGCTTTTGCCCGCAAGCTGGAGAAGGCCTCCATCGACACCATCGAGAGCGGCGTCATGACCGGTGACCTGGTGGGCCTGTGGGAGGGCGAGGCCACGGCCCGGAAGGTCACCGGGCTGGAGTTCCTCCGGGCCATCCGGGAGAGACTATAGCGTCCGAGCCGTTGTGAGCAGCGCGGATGGACCGGAGCGAGGGTGAGCGCGGGGCCGCCCAGCGGCCCAAGACCAGCCCGAGTCGGACGGAAGCCGCGCGTCGCGAACAGGCGAGGCGTGAATAAGAAAGGTATCGTGAATTTCTTATGATTTATTTTTTAACCAGCAGTCCCTGTGTGGATGGCTCCCCTGCTCTGAACCCGGCCAATGGCTTTGTGGACGAGCTGCGAAGCGCCTTACCCGCCTCCTGCGCCGCCCTGTTCATCTGCTCCGACCCGGATCAGCCCTCCCTGACCTACGGTTTTGCCGAGGACATGGCAGGCAGCTTCGGGGAAATCGGCGTCACCTTCACCGCCGCCGAGGTGCTGGAGCGGGAAAACCAGGACCTGTGCGGGGAGCTGGTTGACCGCGCGGACCTGATTTTTCTGGTGGGAGGCCACGTGCCCACTCAAAACGGGTTTTTTCAAGAAATCGGCCTGCGGGAGCGGCTCCAGGGCTGGGACGGGGTGGCGGTCGGCGTCAGCGCGGGCAGCATGAACGCCGCCGAGGTGGTATACGCCCAACCGGAGGAGCCGGGAGAGGCCATAGACCCGGAATACCGGCGGTTCCTGCCTGGGCTGGGGCTGACCCGGCACAACATCGTCCCCCACTATAACCAGGACAAGGATTGGACGCTGGACGGGCTGCGGCTCTACGAGGACATCACCTACGCCGACAGTATGGGCCGCCAGTTCTACGCGCTGGTAGACGGCAGCTATATCCTGGGACAGGACGGCCGGGAGGAGCTGTGGGGCGAGGCCTGCCTCATCGAAAACGGCACGCTCACCCAGCTCAGCCGGGAAAACGAAATCATTGCGCTGTAAAAAGACCCCCGCGCCGCAGGCGAACAGCCCCAGTAAAAACGGACAATAGACAAAAGCCCCTGATGTAGGAAAATAGAAGTACTACATCAGGGGCTTTTGTCATGTCAAAAAGGAAATACCCACATACACAAGAACTCCTACCAGAAATTCAGATGATGATAGCGAATGGAAAAAGTCACCGGGAAATCGAGGAATTTTGGGGTTAACCGGAGATCGTCCGGTACGCAACTTGCTAAAGCGGGAACGACGAAAAGAGAAAAAACTTCAAGCTGGTATAGCGCTACGTCCAAAAGGACGGCCAAGAAAGAACGATGCTCCGAAAAGCATAGAGACCGAGCAGGCATATGAGATCCATCGTCTGAAAATGGAGAATAAGCTGCTGTGGGATTTTCTGCAATTGAGAGGAAGGAGGTGAAGTCAAGCGTCAAGTATCAGGTCATATATATGGACCATTACAGTTATCCGGTCAATACAATGTGCCGTTTCTTTGGAATATCACGCAGTGGTTATTACGGGTATGTGAAACGACTGAATAAGCAGGCGCACGATGCGGATTTAGCCGACATAATTCGTGAACAACAGGAGAAATGCGATAAAACCTATGGATATCGCCGTATGTGGAAGTGGTTGAAGCAAGCAAAGGGAATACGCCGAAATTCTAAAACTATTCTGCGCATTATGAAGAAATACGAGCTTTTGTCTGCAATTCGTCGGCGCAGGAAATGGCGGCAGATGAGACGGAGACCTCATAATCTTTACTAAGGCGTCTGGAGTGATTGAGCCAAGAGAGGATGCGTTCAACCCCCCGTCTCCAAGGGAGTTTTTCCCATTGGTGAGGCTTGATTTTCTCTGAAATATCAACGTCAAGGTCAAGCTGTTCCTTCAAATCAGAAACGAACGTGCCCCGGTATCAGCGTCCGCACAGAACTTCTGAATAGACGGATACTGCTCATACGCTTGTTTTGCGGTAGATATGCCACCTTTTGTGTTATGAATATTGGCGGCATGGACCACGACAGACAACAAGCATCCCAGCACATCCACTACGATGTGCCGCTTTCTGCCTTTTGTTTTTTCCCACCGTCAATCCCTCGCTCTTTGCTAGCTGCCACCGTTTTCACACTCTGGGAATCAATGGTCGCATAGCTTGGACTCTCCTTGTGTCCCGCATTTGTTCGCGTCTTTTTTACAAGATGCTCCAGGACTTTATCCCACAGCCCACTGATCCGAGCGCGGCGATAAAAGCTATGTACTGTTGAATGTGGTGGAAAATCATAGGGTAACTGCCTCCATTTGCACTCTGAATCTACCAAATACAGCACCGCATCCGTCAATTCCCGTTTGCTCCACGTACAGTTGCATATCCCTTCATATAGGGGGGCGATCTCTTCCCTCTGCTTATCCGTCAAGTCGCTTGGATACGACTTTCTTTCTTTTTCTTCCACGTCTCTATTTTACCACAGGCTTATCTTCTTGTGAATACAGTTTCTTAGAACCTGTATTCACAACCTCAATTCACCGTCTGGCCGGGTGTTTCCCGGCATTCGGCGTTAAATTTTCTTGAAATAAACCCCATTGATTCCTGCGAAAATTTGCCTTGCCTGTCGGAAAAATCCCTCGGCCATCCGGCGGCTTCGGCTGTGAATACAGGTTCTTATTTGACAACAGCATTGCCGCATACAAAACTGCCGCTACATAAACTGTCAATCTTATACTGGACACTATCCGTCTGGCTATGAAGAAGGAAAAGAAAGCCGCTGCGGAGTTGCAGCTCCACAGCGGCCGAGGCAGTCATACACCTCACAAGCATACTTTGACCTGACTAGAGAATACGGCATTACGCCCTCCATGTCAAGACGAGGAAACTGTTGCGACAATGCTATGGCCGCAAATTTCTTTTCTATTACTTCTGAAAAACAATCTAGAAAAAAGATGCAGAAAGTGGTAAAATAGAC
>CANASS010000029.1 GCA_947364395.1 uncultured bacterium | reverse complement strand
TGGCCTCATTGCACGCGGCCATCTCTACTGTCGTCATTTCTATTTGGCTCCTTTCCTTCGGCCCGAGCAAGCGACTCAGTGCCAGCATATATTCCAGCAAAATACGGCTTGTCCCCCAGCGGGGGATTACTCCCCGGCTTTTTCCCGTTCCATTCGCAGCTTCGCACCCTGCTCAGCAAAATACACGATTAGACGCTTCGTGAGCTCGGGGAGCTGGTCCGCAGATTTTATGTAGGTGCTCAAATCGTCGCACTCAGAGCCGTCGGCCATGATGTTGCGAACAATAGCACCATCGGGCAGCACTTTTGCCATTTCGATCACCTCGAAATACAAGTATGTTTTTCACAGATTGTCCTATGCGAAAGGCGGTTTTCTCTTGCATATTGTCCCACATCATGCTATAATCATGACATAGGAATGATTGGCTGGTCATTCTCTTGCCCTGTCAGGTGCGGTCACACCTGGCGGGGCACTTTCTTTTACGCCCGCTCGGCTAGGCACTGTCCTGGGCTTTGCCGGACACCGTGAACAGATATTCAAGGTCCATCCCAGGAAAAAGCACATTTTTTACTTCGATAGCGTCTTGAACGGGAAATTGGCCTTTCCCCTTGATTCGGTCGCTGATTGTCCGATAGCTCATCCCCGTCACCGTCGCAATTTCAGCAATGGTGACATTGGCTCGCGCCATTTCTGCTTTCAAATTGCTCAGCATGCCGCGCCTCCTTTCCACCAAATTTGGTTGAGCTATTTCATGTATACCATATTATTAGGTGGAAGTCAAGCCTTTCTTTGAGGCTTTCCACCTAATTTGGAAGAATACTTCTTGACTGCAATAGAAGCCTGTGGTATTCTTATGTAAGCAGAAGGAGGGTAGCACGTATGGACTGGTTTGAAAATCTTAGGGCGTTAAAGGCTAGATCAAATATGTCAATGCGTGAAATTGCTATAAAATCCGGGATACCAGAACCAACCCTTGAGAAAATATTTTCAGGTGCAACTAAAAGTCCTGGTGTCAATACAATACAGTCTCTTGTCCATGCGCTTGGCTATACTCTTGATGACATTGATCCTAGCTCAAATAAAAACTCCCCCAGCGCGACCGATGCCGCACCAGGGGAAGATCGTATCACTATGGAGGAGTCAAACCGTTTGCTAGTTGCGCTCGGGCTTATCGAGGAGGGCCAGGGCCTCTCCGACGATGATTTGGCGTTTCTCAGAAACATTATTGCCTTGCTTGAGGCGTGGTTTAGAAAGGGCAACAGCAAGTAACGCATTGTAGACGGTTCTTGGGCTTTCACATGCATTAAGTAACTCGTTAAATCGTACGTTGTTGTCTTGCTTCATTCCACGCATCTCCCTTTGAGTTATCGTCTATCTGTAGCAATTATAGTACGTTAGTTCTATGTAGTCAATGCAACATTGCCTGAAACATTGTTCCTATTATTTCGCATGGTCCGATTTATGACGCACTCAGCCGAAAAGACGTTCATGCGTCTTTTCTTTTTAGGTTATCGTTTTTCTTTTTATAGTTCGTTTCCTGCCTCAATTATAGGTTTATCCTTCCAATACGTCAATACTCCAAATGTTGCCAATTTTTTGTGTGACCCAACCGCCGGAGGGCGGAAATAAATAAAGAAACGAGGAAAAAGAAAAAATGAAGAATCAGCTAAAAGGCTTCATTACCGGCGTACTTGTCACGCTGCTTCTGGTCGGCTCGGTAGGAACCGCCATGGCCACCGTCGGCACCAAAGCCGCTAACCTTGAGTACAGCAACATCAAGGTCACTCTGGACGGCATGCCTGTCAACCTGGTGGATGTCAACGGCAATCCTGTGGAGCCGTTTATCATCAGCGGTACGACTTACCTCCCCGTTCGGGCAATCGCTGGTGCCTTCGGCCTAGAGGTGGACTGGGACGGCGCTACTCAGACCGTACTTCTCAAGCACCCCTCTACAATGGACCCGATTCCTGAGCCCACACAGAACCCTGTTCCTTCGATGCAGCCCATCCGTGGTCACGACCCGTACATGACCGTCTATGTAAGCAACAGAAGCGACACCATACATTCTATCAGTGATTGCTCTGGGATGAGGAACTATAGAGAGATGAAGCTCTATGAGGCAGGAGCAAAGGGCTACAATTATTGCAATGATTGTTGGTGATAACCTCCTGCAAGTAACAACACTCCTGATTTGAGGTGGAATGTAATGTCTTTTGGTGGATTTAGCTGGAAGCGGGCATTGGGTGTTTCTAAAGTCAAGCGAAAAATATCAAAAGCAACAGGTATTCCCACAAGCAAGGCTGGGCGAAAGCGCAAAGCGCAAAGTATGCTCTGGAAAGCGCTGTTCGGAAAATAAAAAACCGTCCCCAGCGCCACAGGAAGGATAACGGCATATGACCACCACAATTCTTGATGAATACATCCGCCCTACCCTCCTTCGGTACATAGACCGCTATCACTGGAACTGGAGCATCACCGTGCGGATCATCAACCTGTACTATGGGACGGCGTACACAAAGAGGGAGCTTCAGGCGCTGTATCGGCTGAATAAATAAAAACCGCCCCCAGCGCTGCGGGCGCTGGAGACCTTGACAATTTCAACGCCAGCGGTTATACTAAAAATAGAAAGGGCGCTGCCGGTAGACGGTTAGCCCCTCGAACGCTAGTTACTCAAAAAAAGAGGTAACCGCCGGACTGTGGGGACAGGGGCGGTTACTTCTTTTTGTTATGTACCTGGATAACCAGGCCCACAATGCCGATGACGACCATGCAGAACTGAAACAGCTCCGAATAAGTCAGCATAAGCACCCCCTCCTTTCGCAGAGGGGGCAAGAAGGCCCCTCCGGGATGGAGGGGCCAACCGCCTACCGAATACGGGCAGCGCTGAAAGCTGTGCTTTCCTGTTGTCAGCATATCACACGGTTCGGCAAAAAGCAACAAAAACCGCCCTCGGTGCTGCCAACACCATGGACGGCAAAGAGGACAGATGGCATACGGCCTTCCTGTCCTTTTGTTCATAATGGAGGTGTCATTCATGCCCAAAGGACCTATGGTGGTAGTCGGCTACGCCCGCGTCTCCACCGAGAACCAGTTGGAGAGCTATTCCATTGAGGAGCAGACCGAACGGCTCAAGGCATACTGCTCCGCCAAGGGCTGGTCCCTGCGCAAGCTCTATGTGGACGGCGGATACTCCGGCGGCAATACCGACCGGCCCGCCCTCCAGCAGATGCTGGCCGCCATCCGCAAAGGGGGCGTGGGCGCTGTGGTGGTCTATAAGCTGGACCGGCTGTCCCGCTCGCAGAAGGACACCCTGACACTCATTGAGGATGAGCTGCTGGCACATGGTACCGACTTTGTGTCCATCAATGAGAATTTCGACACCTCTACTCCTTTTGGCCGGGCCATGATCGGAATCCTATCCGTATTCGCCCAGCTGGAAAAGGACCAGATCACCGAGCGCTTCACCATGGGCCGGATCGGCCGGAGCAAGGCCGGGTACTACCACGGCGGCTCTCACCCGCCCACCGGCTACGATTACAAGGACGGACTGCTTGTGGTAAACGAATATGAGGCCATCCAGATCCGAGAGATATTTTCCCGGTTTATCTCCGGGAAGTCTGTCAACTCTATAAGCCGGTATCTCTCGGGGCGATACACAACCAAATGGACCCCCGCAAAGGTCCTGTCGGCGCTCAGAAACACCGTTTATATCGGGAAGGTACATTTCCGAAAAGTGGACTATGACGGCATCCATCAGCCGTTGATCACCCCGGAGGAATTTCAAAATGCCGCCCGCCTCCTGGACAGCACGTCAGAGCGAGAGGTGAAAAAGACCACCGTTCAAAAGAATCCCTTCCGCGCTGGCTTTCTGCTCAGCGGCCTGATCTACTGCGGCCGGTGTGGGGCCAGGTACTCCGCCAATCATGGTTACTACAAATGCTATTCTCGGGCCAAATCCTCCAGGCAGTTCATCAAGGACCCAAACTGTAAAAATGACAACTGGGAAATTGGACGGCTAGATCAGCTGGTACAGCAGGAGATACGCGGCATCATATCCCAGCCTGATCTTTTAAACGTTGTCATAGCAGCAGCGGCGGACCGGCATGAGTCAAAGATCGACCGGCCCGCGATCCAAAAGCGAATCACGGAAATTGACGGCCAGATTGGCAAGCTGGTTGACCTGTACCAGGTCGGCTCCATCCCCATGGAAACGATCACTCAGCGCATCAACGCCATTTCCTCAGAGCGGGCACAGCTTCAGGAGCAGCTGAATCAGCCCGATCTCACACCGTCTGTGGAGCGTTTTCTGCGGGCCCTTGAGGACTACAAAGCGGGGTTCGACACTGGCGACACCGACAACCAGCGCATGTTTATTTCCTCCCTGGTGGAGCGCGTGATTATCGACGGGCAGTCAGTAGATATTCGTTGGCGTCTGTAGTACAAAATTATATATACCACGCACATAGTCAGGCACTGTTTCCCGCAGGTCCTGCACTTCTGGAAGGCGTGGTCCATGACGAAGGCCACCCGGGGCAGGTAGCCCAGGTCCTCCAGCAGGGTGAACAGGGGGAAAAAGATGGCCATGGGGGGGAGCATCACCGCCACCACCCAGGCGGTGACCCGGTACACCCCATCCAGCAGCACTCCCCGCAGCCAGGCCGGGGCAGGAGCCAGCCACCCTTCCAGCGCCCCGCCAATCCGGGCAAAAAGGGCGGTAAGCAGGGCGGAGGGCCCGTTGGCCCCCGCCACCGTCAGCCACACCACCAGTCCAAACAGCAGCAGCATCAGGGGAATCCCGGTGGATTTGGAGGTAAGTAAGCGGTCCAGCTTCTGCTGGCGGCGCTGGCGGTCCACCCGGCGGCTGCGCACCACCTGGGCGGCGTACCGCTCCGCCAGGGTGACCCGCTCCCGGGGCTCCCGCCGGGGGGCGGCGGGGGCGTCCGCGGACACCAGCCGGGCGATGGCCGCTTTCAGTTCCTCCAGCCCGTCCTGACGGCCCCCGGCGGTGCCCACCACGGGCACCCCCAGCCGCTTGGACAGGGCGGGCAGGTCCACCTCCACCCCCAGCCGCTCCGCTTCGTCCATCAGGTTGACGCACACCAGCACCCTGCCTGTCAGCTCCAGCACCTGGAGCGCCAAAATCAGGTTGCGTTCCAGGCAGGTGGCGTCGCACACCACCACCACCCCGTCCGCCTGGCCGCTCTCGATGTAATCCCTGGCCACCGCCTCCTCCTGGGAGTGGGCGGCCAGGGAATAGGTGCCGGGCAGGTCCACCAGCTGGTACTCCCGCCCCTCATAGATGTACTCCCCCCGGGCGGTGGCCACCGTCTTTCCCGCCCAGTTCCCTGTGTGCTGCCGCATTTTTGTCAGCGCGTTGAACAGGGTGGATTTGCCTACGTTGGGGTTGCCCGCCAGCGCCACCCGGTTCATGTGGCCACCGCCCGGGCTGGCCCCTCTTGGGCCTGCCGCTCCAGCGCCACCCCCTCGGCGTCCGCCCGGCGCAGGGCGATGAGGGCCCCCCGGATCAGGTAGGCGCAGGGGTCCCCGGCGGGGCTGCGCAGCACGCAGGTCACCCGGGTGCCCCGCACCAGCCCCAGGTCGGTGAGTCGCCGGTCCATGGCGGGCCCCGCGTTCACTTCGGTCACATAGGCACTCTCCCCCTCCCGGAGCGCCGATAAACACAATGCTTCATACATATGTCAATAGCTCCTTTCCCGCGCGGACCGCCCTGCGGACGGTCCGCAAGCTATCCTATGGCGGGAAGGGGCGAATTGTGAAAAGAGAACGGGGCCCCGGGAAGCAAATCCCCGGGGCCCCTGTCTTGATTCGATGTTGGAGGCCGCGCCCTCCGACCGTTTTACGGCCCTTCTCACTCCACCCGGGTGAGGCCGCCGGCGGCGCAGTCCAGGTAGTACCGGGCGGTGTCGGTGGTCACCAGCCACACCGGGGCCAGCCGCGCCCCGCCGGACAGAGACTGGGCCGTCCCCCGGTAGCCCGGCTCCATGGAGTGGATGACGGTGCACACGTCGCCGGCGGCGGCGATCTCCTCGGAAAAGCGCATCAGCGCCGTGGGCAGGTTGAGGGGCTGCCCCGCCTCCGCCGTCCCCGGCCCGGCGGCGATCAGCGTCCCGTGGATGGCGCTGAGGACGCCGTCCTCGTAGACAAACTCCACCTCGCAGGAGAACACCGCCGTGCCGTTCCAAATCTGCCGGAACCGCACCCGCGTCCGGCCGCCCTCCCGGGCCGCCTCCAGCTCTTCCGCCTCCAGCCCCATGTCCCGCAGCAGCCCGGCGGCATGGCGCTCCGGGTGGTCCGTTTTCCAGCGCTCCCCGCCGTTCAGCTCCGCCGACAGCTCTCCCCCGGCCCGGACGGTCAGCTCCCCCCCGCCGCCGTGGTAGAGGTACAGCCCGCCCCCCCGGTTGTCCGCCTGGACATCCCGGCCCAGCAGGCCCTGGGCCATCTGACGCTCCCGGTCCAGGTCCCGCTCCAGGGTCAGAGCCGTAAGGCCGTCCGCCGGAGCGGCGGCGTCCAGGTGCACGTCAATCCCTTTTTGGTTCAGGACGCGGGCCGTCCTCTCCAGCGCCCTGCGCTGGTAGCGGACGGACTCATCCCGGCGGGACCACACCAGCACCAGCAAAAAGCCGTTGACCACCAGCAGGATGAGGATCATGATATTTTTCAGCTTCCGCCATTCCATGGGCCCGCCGTCCCCCTTCCGTCCCTGTATTCACACCGCCACCCAGCCGGGGACCGCCTCCGTCCCGCCCCCGTCCCGGTACTGGATCACCAGCTCCCGCCGCTCCCAGGTGAGGTCGGGGAGCATGGCCGCCGCCTTATCCACAGGCAGCAGCAAGGTTTCCTCCCCGCTGGCGGCGTAGCTTCGGAAGCGCAGGGTGAATTGGGTGACGCATCCGTCCCAGATCCAGAACTCCGCCGCCCAGCCCTCGCTGCCCAGGTACACCGCGCAGCCGTCCAGCAGGTAGCCGAACCGCACCCGAACCGCGCCCTCTACATTCTGGGCGGACATGAGGTACAGCCGGGCCTCGCCGCACATGGGCCCCAGGGCCGCTTCCGCCAAGGCCCGGGCCGCGTCCACCCCGTCGGCCAGGGCGGGCCCCGCCGGGTACTTCTCCCCCTGGCCCGCCCGGTAGGTCACGGTGCCGCCGGCGTTCAGCACCAGCCGGTCGCCGCCGTCCACATACACCTCGCCGCCGCTCACCGGGGCGTGGTCCTGGCTGCTGAAGGACAGGGCGGACAAAACCGCCTCCGGCCCCCCCTCCCCGGCCAGGGGGGAGGACACGGCATACTCCGTCCCCCCCTGCTCCCCCTCGGTGATGAGGGTGTAGGGGGCCAGCCCCCGGGAGAGCTCCTGATCCTCAAAGGCGAAATAGGCCCCGTTGAAGGCCGCGCCCTCCGCCGCGGGCTCCAGGTGGAGGTCCTGGGTCAGCCCGGTCCGGCAGGTGAAAAACCCTCCGCCCTCCGCCTCCTGCCAGCACAAAAGCACCTGGCCGTCCGTCCCGGCGCACAGGAGCACCCGGCGGGCGGAGCCGGTGAGCGTCCCGTTTCCCGGCCCTTGGAGCCACCGCTCCAGGGCGGACAGGGGCACGCCGCCCCCAAAGTCGAAATAGATCCCCGTCCCCCGGAGATACCCCCGCCAGTCTTCCTCACTCAGGGGCTGGGGCGTCTCCGCCGAGGCCAGGGCGTCCCCCAGCAGCGCCCCCAGAGGGGGGAACAGCTCCTCAAGCCGGTCCTCGTCGTACTGCACGCCGCAGCGGCCCCCCGCCCCGGTGATGGCCAGCCGGACGGGGAGCATGGCCGTTCCCTGGCCGCCGCCGCCCGAACCCACGCCGGGGCTCTCCTGGGGGGCCAGCAGGTCCAGCAGGCCGCTGTCCTGGACCAGGGGCGTCATGGTGAGCAGCCAGACGGCGGACGCCGTGAGCAGGACGATCAGGGCGTTCTTGCCCCACTCGATGAGCTGGCGCTTATCCCTCATGGCGGCCCTCCTCCCTGGGGCCCCCCACCGGCAGCTCCATGCGGATGGTAAGCCCCGGCTGGTCCTTGTCCACCAGATACAGCCCGCCCTCGTGGCCCTTCATGATCTCCTGGGCGATGGACAGGCCCAGCCCCGTGCCGCCGGACTGGCGGGAGCGGGCCTTGTCCACCCGGTAAAACCGCTCAAAGATGCGGTCCCGGTCCGCCTGGGGAATCCCGATGCCGTTGTCGTCCACCTCCATCCACACCTTGTCCTTCTCCCAGCCCGCCGACAGGACGATGCGCCCTCCGTCGGGGGTGTATTTGATGGCGTTGGACACAATGTTCATCATCACCTGCATGATCCGTTCCCGGTCCGCCCGCACCTGGGGCAGCTCCTCCGGCAAAACCAGCTCCACGGTGTGGGCGTGGTTCTGGGCGTCCATCAAAACGGCCTGATAGGTGTCGTCCACCGCCTTAGCGAAGGGGAACCAGCCCAGCCGCAGTTCGCCGCGCCCGGAGTCAAACCGGGACAGGGTGAGCAGGTCCTGCAAAATGTGGGTCATGCGGTCGGACTCGTTCAGGATGACCCCCAGGAACCTGTGCTCCATCTCCGGGGTCAGGCCGCCCACCCCGTCGTCCAGGGTCTCGGCGTAGCTCTTGATGTTGGTCAGGGGGGTGCGCAGCTCGTGGGACACGTTGGCCACAAAGTCCTTGCGCTGCTGCTCCGCCCGCTCCAGCTCGGCGATGTTGGCCTCCAGCTGCTGGGCCATGCTGTTGAACCGCTCGGTGAGCTGGCCGATCTCATCCTCCGAGGTGACGTCCAGCTTGCGGGAGAAATCCCCCCGTGCCACCCGCTCGATGCCGCCGGTGAGCCGCTGGAGGGGGTTGACCATGGTTTTGGCCAGCAGGAAGGACAGCAGCGCCGAGATCACCAGGCCCAGCACCAGCGCCTCCATGATGAGGGAGAACATCTCGGCGTTGAGCTGGCGGGCGGTCTCCCGGTTGTCCAGGATATAGACGATATAGGACTGCCCCCCTCTGGTGATGGGGATGGCGGCGTCCATGTAGTCGGCGGTGACGCTGCTGTCCAGCCCCGGTTCCCCCAGCAGGGCCTTGGAGATGTTGGGAGTGACTTCAACCCCTCTCTCCGGGGCGGGGACGGACCCGTTCAGGCAGCGGCCGGTGGTCCCGTCCAGCACATAATAGTTGCGGTTGCGGCGGTCCACCCCCAGCACGCCCGTGTAGGCGGACAGCACCTGGCCCACCATGGCCGCGCCGTCCTCGTCCTCTTTTGTGACGGTCTGGAGGTCCCGGATGAAGTCCACGTTGGACTGGCCGAAGGCGTCGGTGATCTGCTGGTAGAACTCGTCGATATAGTAGCCGGTGACCGAGTTCATGAGGAACGCGCCCACCACTACCATCAACGACACGATCAGCAGCACCATGATGAGCACCAGCTTGATATGCAGGCTGCGGCGCATGGCGGCGCCTCCTTTCGTCGTCGCAAAGTCCGCTCCACTTCGTTTCCGCCTTCGGCGAAAACTGCGCTCGCTTCCTTGCTCCTCCTCTCCCCACAAAGCCTGAAGGGCGGCTTTGCGGGGGCCCCGTAAATTTGCCTATAGCCCGAATGCGTAGCCCAGCCCCCGGCGGGTGACGATGAATTTGGGGTCGGCGGGGTCGTCCTCCAGCTTCTCCCGCAGGCGGCGGATGGCCACGTCCACCGCCCGCACGTCCCCCACATAGCCGTCGTAGTTCCACACCTGCTCCATGAGGGACTCCCGGCTCACCGCCTGCCCCCGGGCGGAGGCCAGCGTCCTCACCAGCTCGTATTCCCGCTGAGTCAGGTCCAGCCCCTCCCCATCCTTGTACACCAGCATGGCGTCCAGGTCCACCTGGACCCGCCCCAGCTCCAGCCGGTTGGGATTGGCCTGGGGTCCGGCCTTGGCCAGCATCTCGGTGCGGCGGATGTTGCTCTTCACCCGGGCCAGCAGTTCCCGCATGGAGAAGGGCTTGGTGATATAGTCGTCCGCCCCCAGCTCCAGCCCCAGCACCTTGTCGGTCTCCTCCTCCCGGGCGGTGAGCATGATGATGGGGGTGGCCCTGCCCTGCTCCCGCAGGGTGCGGCACACCTGGAAGCCGTCCATCTTGGGCAGCATCAGGTCCAGCAGGATCAGGTCCGGGTCCCGCTCCAGGGCCAGCCGCAGGCCCGCCGCGCCGTCCAGGGCCTCCAGCGTGTCGTACCCCTCCCGCTGGAGGTTAAAGGTGAGGATATCCACAATATTGCGCTCGTCCTCCACCACCAGGATCTTCTTACCCATCCGTCTCCTCCCGCATCAGCCGGTCCGCCCGGAACAGGGCGGCCACGGTCTTGGCGTCGTTAAGCCGCCCATCGGCGGCCTGGGCCAGCGCCTCGGTGAATGGCATCTTGAAGGGCTCTAAAAACTCGCCCTGGTCCAGGCGGCGCTCCCCGAAGGTGAGGTCGCGGGCCAGAAACAGGTAGAGCATCTCGTCGGTGTACCCCACGCTGGGCATGATGTAGCCCAGGGCGTCCCACCGCCCGGCCCGCGCGCCGATCTCCTCCTCCAGCTCCCGCTTGATGGCGTCAAAGGGGTCCTCCCCCGGCTCCAGCTTGCCCGCCGGGATCTCCAGCACCACCTTGCGGTAAGGGTAGCGGAATTGGCGCTCCAGATAGATGTTCCCATCCCCGTCCAGCGCCGCCACCGCCGCCCCGCCGGGGTGGTGGACGAGCTCCCGGACGGAGGTATCCCCATTGGCCAGCTCCACCTCGTCCCGGTACACCTTCAGCAGCCGTCCGTCAAAAACTTTCCGACTGGCCAGCGTCTTTTCCATCAATTCCATGTCGCATACCTCCCGGCATATTTTTACGTATCTTTGGTATTTTACCACACCCGGCGGAAAATAGAAAGACGCAGTCCAAATTTTCTCCCGAAGGCGGGGAGGGGACCTTTTCTCAATTGTGTTTTTCTCCAGGAAATGGTATAATAGAGGCGGCAAACTATAACAGGGAAGGAAGCGTCAGGCATGGAGAAACGTGATTGGAGCTGCGAATACCCCCGCCCCCAGCTCCGGCGGGACAGTTTTTTTCCGCTGGACCGGGGCTGGACCTTGAACGGGCGGCCTATCCGGGTCCCCTGGCCTCCCCAGGCCCCCCTGTCCGGCTATGGCGGGGCGGTGGAGGACGTGCTCTGGTATGAGAACGCATTCACCCTCCCGGAGGGGTTCCTCCCCCAGGGTTACCGGGCGCTGCTCCACTTCGGCGCGGTGGACCAGGTGGCGGAGGCCTTTGTCAACGGGGTGAGCGTGGTCCGCCACGAGGGGGGCTACCTGCCCTTCTCCGCGGATATCACCAGCGCCCTGCGCCCCGGAGAAAACCTTCTGGAAGTGAAGGCGGTGGACACCCTGTCCCACGCCTACCCCTACGGCAAGCAGCACCGGCGGCCCCATGGGATGTGGTACACCCCGGCGTCCGGCATCTGGCAGACGGTGTGGCTGGAGGCGGTCCCCGCCCAGGGGGCCATTCGGTCGGTGCGGCTCACCCCGGACCTGACCGGGGTGACGGTGGAGGTGGACGCCGGGGGTGAAAGCTTCAGCCTGGCCGTCCCCCTGGGGGACGGGAGGGTGCTCACCGCCGCGGGCAGGAGCGGGCAGCCTCTCCGGCTGGAGGTGCCCAGCCCCCATCTGTGGACCCCCAACGACCCCTATCTGTACTCCATGACCATCGCCACCGCCGCCGACCAGGCGGAGAGCTACTTTGCCCTGCGCACGGTGGGCACAAAGGAGATCGGAGACCACACCTGGCTGTGCCTCAACGGAACGCCCATCTTCCTCCACGGGGTGCTGGACCAGGGCTATTTCCCCGACGGCCTGTTTCTGCCCCGGGACCCGGAGGAGTATGGGCGGGACATCCTGCGGATGAAGGAACTGGGTTTCAACACCCTGCGCAAGCACGTCAAAATCGAGCCCGAGGCCTTTTACTACGCCTGCGACCGGCTGGGTATGCTGGTGATTCAGGACATGGTGAACTCGGGGGAGTACCGCTACCTCCGGGACACGGTGATCCCCACCTTTGTGAGCAGGCGGCGGGCCGACCAGGGGGCGGGGGGCGGCGAACAGCGCAAGGCCTTTTTCGAGCGCCACTGTCTGGACACCGTCGCCCATCTGAGCGGCCACCCCTGCGTCGTGGGCTGGACCATCTTCAACGAGGGCTGGGGCCAGTACGACTCCGACCGCATCTACCGCCTGCTGAAGCGGGCCGACCCCACCCGGTTTTTCATCAGCGCCTCCGGCTGGTTCGCCCAGCGGGAGAGCGACGTGCAGAGCGAACACGTCTACTTCACCAGCCGGGTGCTGGAGGGGGACCGGCCGGGGCAGTTTCTGCTGCTCAGCGAGTGCGGCGGCTTCTCCCGGCGGGTGGAGGGCCATGTGGCTCAGGACCGGAGAAACTACGGCTACGGGGAGCAATGCCGCTCTCAAGAGGCGCTCACCGCCCGCATCCGGGACATGTACGACAGCATGGTGCTGCCCTCCATCCCCAAGGGCCTGTGCGGGTGCGTTTACACCCAGCTCAGCGACATAGAGGGGGAGACCAACGGCCTGTACACCTACGACCGGGTGGTGCGCAAGGTGGACGAAGCGGCCATGCTGGACATCGCCGCCGGCGTGGAGCGGGCCCTGGCCAAAGCGGCGGGACCAGCGCGTCAACTATGAACACCGGCAGACCGGAATATGGCGGCACTCCGTACAAGGCGGAGTGCCGCCGTCTGTCCGGCTCAGCCATGAGACGGCCGCCCACTGGCGGGGGCCGCAAAAAAGCTGTTGACAAACCGGACGCCGTCTGGTATGATAGGTGGGCAAAAGGAAGCAGGAATGGCGCCGCCGTCCTCACCTCCCGCCGCAGGCGAAGGGGTTAACATGGTGAACTCCGCACGGGGACCGTGCGGGCTTCGTTGTGGACGTGGGTGCCTTTGTGCATCCGCGTATTTTATTTTTATGACGGAGGTGCGTGACCATAGCTAATACGGCTCATCAAATCAACGAGGAGATTCGCGACCGGGAGGTCCGGCTCATCGGCGCCGACGGCGCCCAGCTGGGCGTCATGTCCGCCCGAGAGGCACAGGTCCGTGCCGACGAGGCCGGTCTGGACCTGGTTAAGATTTCCCCCACCGCCAAGCCCCCCGTGTGCAAGCTCATGGACTACGGCAAGTACCGCTTTGAGCAGGCCAAACGGGAGAAGGAGGCCAAGAAGAACCAGCACGTGGTGGAGATCAAGGAGGTGCGGATGTCCCCCGGCATCGACATCGGCGACTTCAACACCAAGCTGCGCAACGCCCAGAAGTTTTTGGCGGAGGGCAACCGGGTGAAGGTCACCGTCCGTTTCCGGGGCCGGGAGATGGCCCACACCGACATCGGCAAAAAGCTGCTGCTGGACTTCGCCGCACAGTGCGCCGAGCTGGCCGTGCTGGACAAGGAGCCCAAGCTGGAGGGCCGGCACATGAGCATTTTCCTGTCCGCCAAGAGCGCGAAAACCAATAAGTAAAAAGCGCGGAGAAGCGGCCCGGCGGTCTGCCCGCTTCCACGCGTGACATCATCAACTACAAAAAGGAGACAACCGCTATGCCTAAAGTGAAAACCCACAGCGGCGCTAAGAAGCGTTTCAATCTGACCAAGAACGGGAAGGTCAAGCGCGCCCACGCCAACAAGAGCCACCTGCTCAACGGCCACGGCAAGACCCGCAAGCTCAAGAGGAGCCTCCGCAAGGGCGGCTACGCCGACGTGACCAACGCGGCCACCATCAAGCGCATGGTCCCCTACAAATAAGGAAAAACATCATAATTCACTCAACAACAGGAGGCTGAACGATAATGGCACGAGTCAAAGGCGCAATGATGACGCGCAAGAGAAGGAATAAGATCCTCAAGCTGGCCAAGGGCTATTGGGGCGCCAAGAGCAAGCATTACAAGATGGCCAACGAGCAGGTGATGAAGTCCCTGCAGTACGCCTACGTGGGCCGCCGGCTGAAGAAGCGCGACTTCCGCCAGCTGTGGATCGCCCGCATCAGCGCCGGGTGCAAGATGAACGGCATGAACTACTCCACCTTTATGCACGGCCTGAAGCTGGCCAACGTGGAGATCAATCGCAAGATGCTGGCTGAGATGGCTGTCAACGACAAGGCCGCCTTCACCCAGCTCACCGATCTGGCCAAGGCGAAGCTGGCTTAATTCCCGCTCAATCAAGCGTCCGGTCCCAGGGGCCGGGCGCTGTTTTTTGTCCCGAGCCTGTCCCATAGAGATGAAAAAATCCCCCGGAGCGTCGCTCCGGGGGATTCTCCTGTTCAGTCGGTGACGTAGGGCAGCAGGGCCACATGACGGGCGCGCTTGATGGCGTCGGTCAGCTGGCGCTGGTGCATGGCGCAGGTGCCGGTGGTGCGGCGGGGCAGGATCTTGGACCGCTCGGACAGATAGCGCTTCAGCTTCTGGGCGTCCTTGTAGTCGATCTGTTCCACCTTGTCCACGCAGAACGCGCACACCTTGCGGCGCTTGCGGTTGCCGCGGGGCTTCCCATTATCCATAGCCATAATTGGCAGACCTCCTTTATGTTGAGATGGCCTTTCCTTTTAGAAAGGCAGGTCGCCGTCGTCGTCGGCCAGCTCGGAGAACTGGTCGCCCCCGGACGGGATGCCGTAATCAGGGGGAGCGGAGGGAGCCGAAGGGGCGGGACGGCCGCCGCCATAGCTTCCGCCGCCGTAGCTGCCTCCACGGTCGCCATAGCCGCCGCTGCCGCCGTAGCTTCCGCCGTCTCCGTCCCGCTTAGAGTCGCCAAAATAGACGTTGTCGGCCACCACCTCGGCGGTGGTGCGCCGGTTGCCCTCCTTGTCGGTCCACTCGCGGATTTGCAGGCGGCCTTCCACCACGGCCATGCGGCCTTTGGAGAAGTAGCGGCTGACAAACTCGCCGGTCTGACGCCAGGCCACCACGTCGATCCAGTCGGTGGCCCGCTCGCCGGTGTTCTTGTCCTTGAAGTCCCGGTCCACCGCCAGCCGGAAGCTGGCGACGGGGGTGCCGGTTTGGGTGTGGCGCAGCTCGGGATCACGGGCCAGACGGCCCATGATGACGATATGATTGAGCATGATGTTCTCCCTCTCAGGCGTCCTTGCCCACGATGATGGAACGCATGACGCTCACATTGATGCGCATCAGACGGTCCAGCTCGGCGGGGAACGCGGGGTCGGAGGAGAAGGTCATCAGGACGTAGTAGCCCTCCTCCAGGTCGTTGATGGGGTAGGCCAGACGGCGCTTGCCCCACTCGTCCACCTCGGTGACGGCGCCCCGGCCCTCAGCCAGCTCCTTGAAGCGGGCCACCAGGGCGGCGGTGTCCTCCTCGCCCAGGGTGGGGTTGAGGATGTAGAGCACCTCGTAATTTCCACTCACTTTTGCCATTGTTTTGCACCTCCTTATGGTCTTATGGCCTCCGGTCTCGCCGGAGGCAAGGATGTTGTCGCCGTACGCACAGGCGCAGACTAAATTAGTATACACGAAAGCCAGCTTTTGTCAAGGGGTCAGGGGGCATTTTCCTGGGAATTTCTCGAGTTTTCGCCCTTTTGGCCCGTGGAAGGCGCTCCCCAGAGGAAGCGGAAGGCCAGCCGGGGCAGCGGGCCCAGAGCCGCGCACAGACGCGCCCGCTGATCGTCCACCAGCGCCCGGAGCCGGTCCAGCTCCTCTTCCGTCAGGGTGTGCTGGCTGAACCGGGCCTTCTGGGCCAGCTCCACCGCCTCCGGGTCCACCCGGCCGCCCCAGCGCTCCATCCGTTTCAGGCAGTTGTAGGCGTACAGGGCCGCCCGGTTGCGGTTGGGGTCATTCAGACGCTTGGCCCGGAATTTTTTGGGCAGGTACTGCCCCAGCCACAGCAGGGCGGCAGTCCCCACCGCGACGCACAGGGCTTTCAGGACCGAAAACAGCGCCGCTGGGTCAGGGCCCCCGCCCGGACCGTCCCCCTCTCCCACGCCCGCGCTGGGCTGTTCGGAGGGGTCAGCCTCCTGGGTGGGCGCAGGGGTGGGGGTGGGCGCGGGGGTCTCCTCCGGCGGGCGGGAGGGAGCGTCCTCCGGGCCGGCGGCCCCCTCCTCATACCACGTGAATGCGGCGGCGGGGGTGACCTCCACGGGATACCAGCCGAAGCCCGGCGCCCATACCTCCACCCAGGCGTGGGCCGCCCGGTCGGGGACGGCGACCTCCCGGTCCGGCACGCTCTCCACGGTGAAGCCGCTGACGTACCGGGCGGGTATACTCAGAGAGCGCAGCATCAGCGCGGCGGCGGAGGCGTAGTGCATGCAGTAGCCCCGGCGGCTCTCGTTAAGGAAGTACAGCACCGGGTCCGTCCCCTGGGGGGCGGGGGGAGCGCTGATGTCATAATCACACCACTCCGCCAGCAGGGCGGCGATCCGCTCCGCCGTCTCAATGGGGTCGGCATAAGCCAAGTCATAGATGCCGTTGTCCCAGCAGAGCTGGGTCAAATAGTCCCGGCAGTCCTGGGGTACGTCCAAATAGTGGTCGAAAACGAACTGGGAGTAGTTCCTAAAGTTCACGCCGTTCATTCCCGTGGTTAGAATGACCGTGCCGTCCCCGGTCCAAACGCTTGTGTGGGGCCTGGGGAGCTCCACAAAGGACAGGGTGTGGGACCACCGCCCCTGCCGCCGGGCCAGGAGGGAGTCGTTCACCATGGTCATCCCGTTCTCCTCCAGCTCCTGAACCGTCAGAAAGTAGGGGGCGTAGACACAGTTCCCCACCGCCCCCACGTTGTTGACGGTGACGGTGTGCTCCGGGCCGTGTTCCGTGCTCATGGCGGGGAAAAACAAGACCCTGGGGGACACGCCCTGGTGGGCAGCCTCCTGAAAGACCTCGTCGGGCAGGGCCGTCCACACGCCGTCCTCGTAGCCCGCCAGAGAGGACCCCCGCAGGTACAGCCGCCCCGCGTAGTCGGAGCGCACCCGCAGCACCGTCCGCCCGGTGTAGTTCAGCGGCCCGGCGCTGGACAGGTCGGCCTCCTCCGCTGAGCCCACGTAGGTGACGGTGGACTGAAAGGGGCCTTCCCACCGGGAGAAGAGCTCCCCCGCCCGGTTGACGGCGCTGTATAAGCGCTCCTCCGCCCGGAGGGCCCAGGGAGGCCGGGTGTAGCCTGTCCGGGGAAAGGCCAGGGTCACCGCCCCCAGCACGGCGGCGGCGCAGGCCAGCGCCGTCAGGGTGAGCCTGCCCCGGCCCGAGGGCGCGGCCCATTTGCACAGGTCGGTCAGCAGCATGGCGCACCAGCAGGCGGCCAGGGCCATGAAGGGGAGCCAGCGGGGAAACAGGTCGGCCACCAGCCCCGGCAGCAGAGGGGGCAGGGTGAGGGCCAGCGCCACCCACCACCGGCGGGCCCGAACCACTCCCCAGCCCAGGATCAGGGCCAGCAGGGCCAGGGACAGGAGCAGGAACAGCCGGACCGCGGCGGCCTCCTGGGACAGGGTGAGGCCGGGGTCGTAGTCGAACACCCGGCCCCAGTCCACCCGCTGGGCGAACCGGAGGGAGATGAGGCGAAGGGTGAGGCCCGCCCCCTGGAACAGCTGCGCCCAGCGGGCGGAGGCCGCCGCTCCCAGCAGCAGCGCAAGGCCTCCCGCCGCCACCCAGCGGAACCGGGGCAGGGACCAGGCCGCCAGGGACAGCAGGGCAAACAGCGCGGCCACAGAATAAAAGAAGTCCATCTGTCCGGCGCACAGGTCCAGGGCGGTGGTCTCCACGGGGCGGACGGTATCCCAGATCCCGCTGGTCACGCCGCCGTACAGGCTCAGAAAGGAGCCGGTGAGGCCCAGCAGGGCGCACAGCAGAAGCAGCCCGTCCCCCAGCGCCGCCAGGGGTGAAAAGCGGTTTTCCCGTTCAGCCATGGCCGTCCCCTCCCTCCTGGTCCACGTGTATGCGGAACACCGGGCCCTCCGGCCCCCGGAGCAGCTCGGGGCGCTCCTCCAGAGAGGGGCCGTCCAGGGGAGCAAAGGAGCCCAGCAGGTCCAGCAGGCAGTCGCTGAACTGCTTTTCGTCGGACACCACCCGCAGCTGGGGCTGTCCATCCCGGTCCAGCCACAGCACCCCGTGGGGCCGCTGTATGTCCAGCAGGGACCGGCTCAGCCCCGCCAGCCGGTCCAGCAGCCGGTCCAGCGCCTCCGGCGGGCCGAAGCGGTCCAGGGTGAGCAGGGGCAGGGGGACCAGGGCCTCGGACCGCTCCCGGACGATGAGCTCGTCCCATTTGGAGGACAGCTTCCAGTGCACCGACCGCATGGGGTCCCCGGGGCGGTAGTCCCGCAGGTCGTAGTCCTCCCCGGGCCCGGCCTGGGAGGCGCTGGCGGGGGTGGTCCGGGCTCCTTGTCCCTCGGGAATCCGGGGCGGCTGGACCTTGGCGGGAATGGGGCCGCATACCATCCGGGCGGGGGGCGGCAGGGGCACGGGCAGGGAGAACAGCCCCAGATGGTCGCAGGCCCAGGCCCGGTCCACCCGCAGCTCCAGCAGCCCGCAGTGGGCGGTGGGGGCGGCCAGCCGGGCCGGCCTGCGCCGGGTGACGCCCAACAGGGTCATCCGCTTTCGGTCCGTCTCGCCGGTGAGCAGGTTCTCCCCGGTGAGCCGGAGGGTCAGCCGGGCCAGGGGCAGGGCGCTGGAGGTTCGGATGGACACCTGCCAGCGCCCCTCCTCCCCCCGCTCCAGGGCAGCGGGCAGGGCGGACAGCTCCAGGCGGCAGCCCAGCAGCCCCGGCAGGGACAAAGCCAGGGACAAAAGGGGCAGGGCCAGGCACAGCGCCAGCAGAAACTGGCCCAGGTAGTTTTCATTGGTGATGTGAAACAGCAGCACACCCAGCAGGGTGAGGCCGTACAGCAGGCGGCGGAGGACCATGGCTCAGCGCAGGCGGGGAGGCCGGACGGCGTCCAGCACCTCCCCGGCGATGTCCGCCGCCCGCCGCGTCCCTCCAGCCGCCCCGGCGGGCAGCACCAGCCGGTGGGCGATGGCGTCCACCCAGATATGCTGCACGTCCTCCGGGATCACGTAGTCCCGCCCCCGCAGGAAGGCGGAGGCCCGGCACAGCCCGGCCAGGGAGATGGCCGCCCTGGGGCTGGCCCCCTGGGCCAGCTGGGGGTGGTCCCGGGTGGCCCGCACCAGCCGGAGGATGTAGTCCAAAATGGCGTCGTCCACAAACACCCGGTCTGTCTGGTCCCGGAGGCCGGCCAGCACAGCCCGGTCGGCGGCCTGGGCCACCGACTCCATCACGGCCCCCCGCATCTTCCGCTGGAGCAGCTCCAGCTCGTCCGCCGGGGTGGGGTAGCCCATGGTGAGGCGCAGGGCAAAGCGGTCCAGCTGGGAGTCGGGCAGCAGCTGGGTGCCGGAGGCCCCCGCCGGGTTCTGGGTGGCGATGACCAGGAAGGGATCCGGGACGGGCCGGGACACCCCGTCCACCGTCACCCGGCCCTCCTCCATGGCCTCCAGAAGGGCGGACTGGGTGCGGCTGGTGGCCCGGTTCAGCTCGTCGGCCAGGAACAGGTTGCACAGCAGGGCCCCCGGCTGGTACTCCATCTGGCCGGACGCCTTGTTGTACAGGGAGAAGCCGGTGAGGTCGGAGGGCATCACGTCGGGGGTGAACTGCACCCGGCTGTATTTCAGGCCCAGGGCCTTGGAGAAGGCGATGGCCATGGTGGTCTTGCCTACGCCGGGGATGTCCTCCAGCAGGACGTGGCCCCGGGCCAGGATGGCGGTGAGGGTTTTGACCACCACGCCGTCCTTGCCCACCACCGCCTTTTTCACTTCGTTGACCACCTGGGCGGCCAGCTGATTTTCCCGCATGGTATGTCACTCCTTGGGACAGATTAAATGTTATTATACCAAAAAAAGAGGAGCTTGAACAGCCCCTCTTGTGGTTTGACAAATTCTGTGTTAAAATGACGGCAGCCCCGAAAGGGGCCGGGCTGTGCACATCCAAACAAGCAGCTGACAGGCGGTTGGTCACAATACCCCGAAAGGGGGTGACTGTATGCGGATCACGTTCCATGTCGGACAGTTTACTGTTACGATCATCGTGAAAAGCAGAAACCGCCACTCCGACAAGTGACGGTTTCAAGGCTTAACTTTGAAATACTAATCTTAAAGGACTAACCGCTTGGTGCACAGCCCTTTCTATAATTGATTATAGGCCAGTTCGGTCTTTTTGTCAAGCAGAAACCGCTGCCATAACTGGCGGCGGTTTCTTGTTCTAAAAAAATCTTCAAACTTTTCTAAGAGAACCTTTGTTGCGGTTTTCCAATTTCACGCTATAATAGCCGTAGACTGGAAACGCGGCAGACGCGTCGGAAGGCGGGAAACGTTATGGAAAGCAAATCGGTAAAAATATTGCTCTGGGCCCTGACCATCGCCATTCTGGGTGGCAGCGTGTGGGCGCTGTACGCCACCGGCTTTTTTGAGGCGGCGGGCTCCCCCCAAGAGATGGGGGCATATATCGCCAGGTGCGCCCCCTGGTCCCACCTGGCCTACTTCGGCGTACAGCTGGTCTCCGTCGTCGTGGCCCCCATACCCAGCAACATCACTGCCGCGGCGGGGGCCTACCTGTTCGGGCTGTGGCCCGCATTCCTGCTCACCTGGGGGGCGGTGACCCTGGGCTCCGCCCTGGTGTTCGCCCTGGCCCGGGCCTTGGGCCAGCAGTTTGTCAGCCAGTTCGTCAGCCAAAAGCTGTCGGAAAAGTACCTGGACGTGATCCGCCGGAAACGGGACGTGTTCCTGGCCCTGGCCTTTCTCTTCCCCTTCTTCCCGGACGACATCCTGTGTATTCTGGCGGGCCTCACCGACATTTCCTTCAAACGGTTTTTCCTGCTGGCGCTGGCCGCCCGGCCCTGGGGGCTGCTGGTGGCCTGCATGGTGGGCAGCGCCACCCTGACCATCCCCCTGTGGGGCATGGCGCTGCTGGGCGTCCTTGGGCTGGGGGCCTTCCTGCTGGCTATGAAATACGGCGACAGGCTGGAGGAGACCCTCATGGAGCGGCTGAAACGTTGAAATAACCGTTCAAATGTTCAAAACTCCTCCTGTTTTGGAGGAGTTTTGTCACGCTTTGCCCTTGACTTTCCCGCCATGCCGCAGTAAAATAACAGGAAATCTCAAAGTAAAGGAAATGATCCCATGGCAAAAATTGATATCGTATCCGGCTTCCTGGGCGCGGGCAAGACCACCCTCATCAAGAAGCTGCTGTCGGAGGCCTATCAGGGGGAAAAGCTGGTGCTCATCGAAAACGAGTTCGGCGAGATCAGCGTGGACGGCGGATTTCTGAAGGACGCCGGGATCGAGATCTCCGAGATGTCCTCCGGCTGCATCTGCTGCTCCCTGGTGGGGGACTTCGGCAAGGCCCTCCACGAGGTGGAGGAGCGCTTCCACCCCGACCGCATCCTCATCGAGCCCTCCGGGGTGGGCAAGCTGTCCGACGTGGTGGCGGCGGTGGAAAAGGCCGCCGGGGAGGACCCGGCGCTGAAGCTCAACTCCTTCGTCACCGTGGCGGACGCCGCCAAAGTGGAGATGTATATGAAGAACTTCGGGGAGTTCTATAACAACCAGGTGGAGCACGCGGGGGCCATCCTGCTCTCCCGCACCCAGAAGCTGACCCAGGACAAGCTGGAGGGGGCGGTGGCCCTGCTGCGGGAAAAGAATCCCACCGCCGCCATCCTCACCACCCCTTGGGACCAGCTGGACGGCAAGACCATCCTGGCCGCCATTGAAAAGACCTCCCTGGAGGAGGAGCTGCTGGAGCGCATCCGGGCGGACCACGCCGCCGGGGAGGCCGCCCACGCCCACCATCACCACGACCACGGCCATGAGGAGCACGGGCATTGCCATCACGACCACGAGCACGAGGGCCATGAGCACTGCCACCATGACCATGAGCACGAGGGCCATGAGCACTGCCACCATGACCATGAGCACGAGGGCCATGAGCACTGCCATCATGACCACGAGCATCACCATCACGGGGAGCACGAGCACCACCACGACCACGGCGGGGAGTGCTCCTGCGGCTGTCACGATCACGGCCGCCACGACCACCACCACGGTGAGGAGTGCTCCTGCGGCTGCCACGATCACGGTCACCACGGCCACCACCACGCCGAGGAGGTATTCACCAGCTGGGGCAGAGAGACCGTCAAGCCCTTCGCCAGAGAGGAGCTGGAGCGCATCCTGGCCGAGCTGGATTTGGGTGAGTGCGGCGCGATCCTGCGGGCCAAGGGCATCGTCCCCAGCGGGGACGGGAGCTGGCTTCACTTCGACTACGTTCCCGAGGAGCACCAGGTGCGCACCGGCCCGGCGGACTACACCGGACGGCTGTGCGTCATCGGCGCGGACCTGAAAGAGGACAAATTGGCCGCGCTGTTCGGCCTGTAAAGGGGCGGAATACCCATGGATATCCCTGTCTACCTGTTCGCCGGGTTTTTGGACGGCGGCAAGACCACCTTCATCAACGGCATTTTGCAGGACGGCTTTGCCATCCGGGACCGCACCCTGCTGATCTGCTGCGAGGAAGGAGAGGCGGAGTACGACCCCAAGGTGTTGAAAAACGTCTCCGTGGTCAGCGTGGAGGAGGAAACGGACCTCACCCCCGCCTATTTGAAGCAACTGGAGAAAAAGCACCGCCCCCGTCAGATCCTGATCGAGTTCAACGGCATGTGGTCCATGGGGCGACTGTACCAGGAGGCTCTGCCGGACAACTGGGTGCTCTACCAGATTATGACTATGGTGGAGGCGGCCACCTTCGACACGTACGCCAAAAACCTGGGCCAGATGATGATGGAGAAGCTGACCAACGCCGACCTCATCGTGTTCAACCGCTGCACCGAGGCCCTGCGGGACGCCCTGCGCCAGCGGAACCTGAAAATGGTGAACCGCCGGGCCAGCATCTATCTGGAATATCTGGACGGCACCAGCGAGGATTACGCCGACGGCAGCGTGTGCCCCTTCGACCTGGACCAGGAGGTCATCGACATCCCCGACGACGACTTCGGCGTGTGGTACGTGGACGTGATGGAGCACCCGGAGCGGTACGAGGGCAAGACCATCCGGGCCAAGACGGTGGTGTGCCACCTGCCCCAGTACCCGGACAACGTGATTCTGGGCCGGTTCGCCATGACCTGCTGCGAGGCGGACATCACCTTCCTGGGCCTGGTGGCGGAGGGAGAGGGCTTCGACGCCTTTGAAAACCGCTCCTGGGCGGACGTCACCGGGGTCATCCGCCTGGAGGCCCACAGGGCCTACGAGGGGGAGAACGGCCCGGTGCTCCACCCCACCGCCCTGAGCCCCGCGGACAAGCCGGAGCAGGAAGTGCTCTCATTTTAAGCCAAAAGCGGACCTCCGTTTCCAGAACGGAGGCCCGCTTTTTAACATGAACGACTCCTCCGGCGCATAAAGTGAAACAAATCCAGCTTTGGGGGAATCAGATTATGAATGGGACCAAGATCATTTACCTGCGCCGGAAGCTCATCGCCGCCGGGGCCTTCGCCCTGGCCGCCGTGATGATGTTCTGGGTGGTGAACCACCCGGCGGTGGTGGGGGCCTCCGCCTCCACCCGGCAGCTGCCCATCTACTGCGTGCAAAAGGACTACAAGGTGCTGTCCATCAGCTTTGACGCCGCCTGGGGTGATGCTATATTGCGGCACGCACAATGAGGGCGGAAATAACCACCATTTTGTCGTTTTCAAGTATATATTATAACAATGAAGCGCCCAAAGTCCGTTTGACTTTGGGCGCTATCTTTCTATTGAGGTGATATTCATGATAGAACTGCTTATGAACATGGAATGCTCATATGGAGAACCGGAATACAGTAATCTGTCAGCACACATCAACTGGTTAAAACAGCAGATTTGTGAACAGCTGGATCAGTATGGAAAGGCCTACCTGGAACAACTGGCAGACACTTACATGCGCCAGGAAACTGTCATACTGCGTGACGCCTTTTCAGACGGTTTCTGGTCGGCGGTGGAGCTGATGCTGGAATTTCAACAAAGGAAATCAAAACACAAGTAAAAAGCGCCGCTTACACCTGGTAAGGTGCAAGCGGCTTTACTGTCCCGCTTTTACAATCGCTTCGATCAAGCCTTGTAACATCTTATTCACTGGCTCCTGATACTTTACGTCCAACTGTTCCAGTTTGGAAATTGTCTCTGACCAAACTCCGGTGTCAACGCTGTCTCCGAACAAGAGGTAGTCGCTGCTGCATGACAGTACCCGGCAGACGGTCATCAGAGAATCCAGGCTGAACGTGGAATCGCCAAGTTCAACATTGGCAATGAACCGGGGACTGAGAGAGCACAATTCACCTAACTTCTCACGGGTATAACCCGCCTGTTCCCGCTTTTCGCGCAAACGCAAACCGATTTTGGCTTTTCGTGTATCTGTCAACTGCATCGCCCCTTGTCACAAGTATAATATGTGAAAAGAGGGGTTGAAATGCGATTATATTTCATTTATAATATGTGATATTAGATGTAACACCAGATTTAGATAGTTCACACACAAATAGAAATGGAGGCAATTTATGTTTTGTACAAATTGCGGAGAAATGATCCCTTCTGGAGCCAAGTTCTGCGGCCACTGTGGGAAGCCGCTGTCATCCCCAGACACTCCCACACCGGAAGCCGCTCAAACTGGCAGCGTTCAAACTACATCAGCGTTATTAACTTTGCTGAAAGGGGTAAGCAAATATAAGGGAACGCCCCTTGCCGGCTACTCCGCGGCCAGTGGCACACTATCTGTCTACCAAAACCGGCTGGAATTCAAACGAAAAAGGGGCAGCGCATTGAGCGCCCGGGGCGGTGCGATTGGTTTAGGGCTTTCAGCCGCTATGGCAAAGGATGATCCAATTGAGGTTTATGAGCTGGAGCAAATCTCTGGGCTGCGGGAAGGCAAGTATATGGGGCTGTATAATACTCTGGTTGTTACGATGAAGAGCGGTGAGGTATAGTCGTTTTGCCCTGTGCTGCCAAACAGTTCTGAACCTAAAAAAATGATTGCGCTGTTAAAGCCGTATATGCAGCGTTGAAAAATTCACTGGAGGAGGAGATATAATGGGCGCTATTCTACTGATTGCCTACGTTGCCATAGGATATTGGGCTGTGGGACAAACCTTTTTGGGGGAACCGCTTCTTGGCAATTACCGCACACTGCAATCACAAAAGGTTTTATGCGCAATATTTCTCGGTTGGCTTATCATTCCCATTGTTATAATCCAACGAATTATGAAAGGCAGGAAGTAAAAACTATGCGAGTATCAAAACAGCTTGCGGTTATTTGGGGAATTTGTGCGGCCCTTATGTTTTCGGGCTGCGGTCAAGCCCAACCAGAAAATATACCCACCAATCAATCGAGCACGGGAGAAACGGACATTCCCTCAATAAAAAGTGAGACGGAAATTAAAAGCGATTTAGTAGAAAATCAGGACTTCTATACCCTCTTTGATTACAACTGCTATGACAACTACGGAAATTACGCGGACAGCACCTATTCTATTGATGAATTGACCATCACAAGAAGAAAAACTGACAAAGATGCCGGAACAGATGATATTTATGCTGCTATAACGGCCAGCAGCCCGGACAGTAAATATGTGGGAGATTTCCACCTTCTCTACTCGCTCTATGATGTGGGCGGCTGGTATCTGGAAAATATAGAATTGGAATCCGGAACACTTGAAGCCCTTTCTCAAGTCTCGGAAGCAGACGCTTTCAATATCGTACTAAATATATTAGCTCCCCTGGGTGCGGACCCTGCTGACAGTTGGATTGACCATCGGGAAATGATTTCTGATCGGGAAGAACTTATTACCGCCGCAGTGGACTTTGATGATGGAATTATTTCCGTTTTCGGCAGCATTGATCTCTATTTCTACTATGATGGGTCTGAGTGGTCACATGAACAGACAAGTACTGATCTCGCCTATGATATCTTAGCCGATGGCACATATGAAAGCTTAGGCCATACTGGATACCCGGATTTTCTGGTCATCAATCACGAAAACGGTGTCCCTGTTGTCAGGCGCACATCAGGCTGGGGCGGAGGAATCGACCCATTCAAAGTAAAGGATTGGGAGTTTGACTGCCTGTCCAGAAGCTATATCTACGGCGGAGGGGCGAACGAGGATATTCCCTGTGAATACCGCTTTGGAGCTGATGGAAATATTTACTATTTCATCAACGGCGTGCAAGACAAAACACTCTATCGCATTGCAGACCCCATCACAGACGCGGATGTTCTGTGGGAAGCGCTCAAACAGTCTGGAAACTCGTGGTAATACCCAAATGACGAACTTATGGTATATTGAACTACATATTATAACCATGAAGGCCTCGGGGTAATTCCCCGGGGCCTTATTCTGCATTTAGGAGGGATTTTAATGTCTGCTAACGTCGAAACCATGTTCTATGTTCGTGAAAAGCCCTGGCATGGCCTGGGTACGGAAGTCCAGGAGGCCCCCACATCCGCCGATGCTCTGATCTACGCTGGTCTGGATTGGGAGGTCATTCAGAAGAATGTCTACACCGAGAATGGCTCCCTGATCTCCGGCTACAAGGTCAATCTCCGCAGCACCGACAACGCCGCTCTCGGCATTGTCTCTGATCGCTACAAGGTCGTGCAGAACGAGGACGCTTTCCAGTTCACCGATGACCTGCTGGGAGCTGGCGTGACCTACGAGACTGCCGGGGCCTTGCAGGGTGGCCGCAAAGTCTGGATGCTGGCCCGTATGCCCCACCGCTATATCATTGCTGGGGACGAGATTGCCCCCTATCTGGTGGTGATGAACTCCCATGACGGCAGCAGTGGTATCAAGGTCGCCATGACCCCCATCCGGGTTGTCTGCCAGAACACCCTCAACCTGGCTCTGGACAGTGCCAAGCGTATCTGGACTACCAAGCACACCGAGAACGTCATGCTCCGTGTCCATGAGG
>CANASS010000028.1 GCA_947364395.1 uncultured bacterium | reverse complement strand
CAGTTCCACCACGCCACGCTCCATTTTTCCCTTTTTCATCATTTTTCTCACCCTGCTCCATTTTACCTCATATATATGAAAAAGTCTGCCCCTCGGCAGACTTTTTCGACAGGCTGGGGGTAGCAATCATAATGATTGCTGCCCGTTTGTCCTGCTCTGAACGGTTATTTTGTTGTTGTCCTTGTGCGGGGCAGCCCTTCCCTCCGGGTGTTTTTTGCCCTCGCGTCCTTCGGGCGCTTAGGACAAAAAACGCCGGTTGACACCCCCGCGCACATGGGATAAGATGGAAAAGCGTAATTTCCCGGAACCATCTCGAAAAGTGAGGTCCTGTCCCATGAAACGTGTGTGCAGTATTCTGTTGCTGTCCGCCCTGCTGCTGTCCGGCTGCGCCGGGGCCCCCGCCCAAACCCCCTCTCCCAGCCAAGCCCAGCCCTCCGCCGCCCCCTCTGTCCCCGCCCCGGAGACCCTGTCCTTCACCGACGACCTGGGCCGGGAGCTGGAGCTTGCCCGTCCCCGGCGGGTGGCCGCCCTCATCGGCAGCTTTGCCGATATCTGGTGCCTGGCCGGGGGAAAGGACGTGCTGGCGGCTGCCGCCGGCGACACCTGGACCGGCTTCGACCTGGACCTGGACAGCTCTGTGGTCAACATCGGCTCGGTGAAGGACCCCAGCCTGGAAACCCTGCTGGCCTGCGAGCCCGATCTCATCCTAGCCAGCGTCAACACCTCAGCCGACGTGGAGCTTCTGGAGACCTTTGAGGCGGCGGATATCCCCGCCGCCTACTTTGAGGTGGACAGCTTTGACGACTATCTGCGGATGCTGGAGGTGTGCACCCAGCTCACCGGCCGCCCGGAGAACTACGAGACCTACGGCCTCCAGGTGAAGGAGCAGGTGGAGCGGGCCGCGGCCCGGCAGGACGGCTCCGCCCCCAGGGTGCTGTACGTCCGCGCCTCCAGCTCCTCCTGTAAGGTGAAAAACAGCGAGGGCAGCGTGCTGGGGGAGATGCTGGCCCACTTGGGCTGCGTCAATGTGGCAGACAGCCACAGCTCCCTGCTAGAAAACCTGAGCATGGAGGGCATTATTGCCGCCGACCCGGACTATATCTTCGCCGTCCTTCAGGCGGCGGACGTATCCAAGGCCCAGGCCACGCTGGAGTCCGCCTTGCTGTCCAATCCCGCCTGGAGCACCCTCCGGGCGGTGGAGGAGGGACGGTTCTACACCCTGGACCAGGCCCTTTACAACTTTAAGCCCAATGCTCGCTGGGGAGAAGCCTATGAAAAGCTTGCCGACATCCTCTACCCGGCGGGGTAAGCCCGCCCCGCTGCCCATTTTGTGCGCGTTGGTACTGCTGTGCGCCGTGCTGAGCATGTGCCTGGGGGCGGTGTCCATCTCCCCCGGCGAGATCCTCCCCGCCCTGCTGGGGGAGCCGGAGAGCGCGGCGGCCCGCATAGTGCGCTACGCCCGCCTGCCCCGGACCTGCGGGTGCCTGCTGGCGGGGGCGGCGCTGGCGGTGTCCGGCGCGGTGATCCAGAGCGTGCTGGACAACCCCCTGGCCGCCCCCAACATCATCGGCGTCAGCTCCGGGGCGGGTCTGGGGGCGGCGCTGTGCGGGGCGCTGGCCCCTGCCTCCGCCGGAGCCCTGCCCGCCGCCGCCTTTGCCGGGGCTCTGGCGGCGGTGCTTCTGGTGCTGTTCATCGCGGAGAAAACCGGCGCGTCCAGGCTCACCCTAGTGCTGGCGGGGGTGGCGGTGTCCGGCATGTTCAGCGCGGGCATCGACGCCATTGTCACCCTGGTCCCCGACGCTCTGGCGGGCTACGCCGATTTCCGCATCGGCGGGCTGGCCAACCTGTCCATGGCCCGGATCATCCCCGCCTTCTGGGTGGTTCTGGCGGCGCTTATCCTGGTGTTCTCCCTGGCGGGGGAACTGGACGTGCTCATGCTGGGGGCGGACACCGCCCGGAGCCTGGGCCTGCGGGCCAAGCCCCTGCGACTGGCGCTGCTGACCCTGGCCGCCGCCCTGGCCGGAGCCGCCGTCAGCTTTTCCGGCCTCATCGGCTTTGTGGGCCTCATCGTGCCCCACATCATGCGCCGTCTGGTGGGGGAGGACAGCTTCCCCTTGCTGGCGGGGTGCGCCCTGGGCGGCGCGGTGTGCCTCACCACCTGCGATTTGCTGGCCCGGCTGCTCTTCGCCCCCTATGAGCTGCCGGTGGGCATCGTGCTGAGCCTGGCGGGAGGGCCCTTCTTCCTCTGGCTGCTCATCCGGCGGAGGGGAGGGCGGGCTCCGTGATCGAGCTGAAGAATTTGTCCGCCGGGTACGGCGGGCTGGAGGTCATCCACGGGGTTTCCCTGGCCTTTACCCCGGGCCGGGTGCTGGCCCTGCTGGGCCCCAACGGCTGTGGCAAGAGCACCCTGCTGCGCACCGCCCTGGGCCTCAACCCCAGCAGCGGCGGACAGGTGCTCATGGACGGGGTCCCCCTGGCCGCCCTCTCCCCCCGGGAGCGGGCGCTGAAGGCCGCCTACCTGCCCCAATCCCGGTCCACCCCCAACATCACCGCCTATAAGATGGTGCTCCACGGGCGGTTTCCCCACCTGTCCTACCCCAGGCGCTACCGAAAGGAGGACTACGAGGCAGCGGACCGGGCCCTCCGCTGGGCGGACGCCGCCGACGTGGCCCAGCGGCCCATGGGGGAGCTGAGCGGGGGCCAGCGGCAGAAGGTTTATCTGGCCATGGCGCTGACCCAGGAGGCCCCCACCCTGCTGATGGACGAGCCCACCACCTTCCTGGATGTGGGCCGCCAGCTGGAGGTGATGGCGGCGGCCCGCCGTCTGGCCCAGGAGGGCCGGGCGGTGGTGATGGTGCTCCACGACCTGCCCCTGGCCATGCGTGGGGCGGACGACGCGGCCCTGCTGTCCCACGGCCGGCTGGCCGCCTGGGGCACAGTGGAGGAGGTCTACGCCTCCGGGAAAATTGACCAGGTGTTCGGCGTGGCCCTGCGCCGGGTGGAGACCCGGTCCGGCTGGCAGTATTATTACGGTTAGGAGGGACCTTTGTGGCCTATTTCCCCTTTTTTGTGGACATTTCCAAGGGCGGCGGCCTGATCGTGGGGGGCGGGCGGGTGGCCCTGCGGAAGATCGAAAAGCTGCTCCCCTACGAACCCCGGCTGACGGTGTGCGCCAAAGCCCTGCTCCCGGAGATCGAGGCCATCCCCGGCCTGGAGCTGCTGCGGGGGCCCTTTGAGCCCTCCATGATAGATGGGAAGCTGTTTGTTATCGCCGCCACGGACGACAGCGGCCTGAACGGGGAAATCGCCGCTCTGTGCAGGGAAAAGCGGGTCCCCGTCAACGTGGTGGACCACCGGGAGAAGTGCTCCTTCCTGTTCCCGGCGCTGGTGAAGCGGGGGCCGCTGTCCGTGGGCGTCTCCACCGGTGGAGCCAGCCCCGCCGGGGCGGCGTACTGGAAAGGGGAGATCGACCGCCTCATCCCCCGGGACGCCGGGGAGCTGCTGGCCTATCTGGACGGCCTGCGGGAGACGGTCAAGGGGGCCGTCCCCAGCGAAAAGCGCCGGGCGGCGGTCTTTGCCGCCCTGTTTGACGCATGCAGGGCGGAGGGCTGGCCGCTGGACAAGGAGAAACTGGACCGCCTGCTGGGCGGCGGGGAGGAACAATAATGGTTGGAACCGTCTATCTGGTGGGGGCGGGGTGCGGCCCCGCCGACCTGATTACCGTCCGAGGGCTGAGGCTTTTGCGGAACTGCGGCGCGGTGGTGTACGACGACCTCATCGCTCCGGAGCTGCTGGACGAGGTTCCGGCGGCGGCTGAGCGGGTGTACATGGGCAAGCGGGAGGGGCGGCACTCCGCCTCCCAGGAGGAAATCTGCGCCAAGCTGGTGGAGCTGGCCCGGGCGGGAAAGACCGTGGTGCGGCTGAAGGGGGGCGATCCCTTCGTCTTTGGCCGGGGCGGAGAAGAGGCCCTGGCCTTGCTGGCCGCCGGGGTGCCTTTTGAGGTAGCCCCTGGCGTCACCTCCGCCGTGGCCATCCCGGCCCTGGCGGGGATACCCGTCACCCACCGGGGGGTGAGCCGGAGCTTCCACGTGGTCACCGCCCGCACGGCGGACACCCCCGACGGCCTGCCGGAGTATTTTGACCAGCTGGCCCCCCTGCCGGGGACGCTGGTGTTTCTCATGGGACTGTCCCGGCTGGAGCGCATCGCCCAGCGGCTGACGGACGCGGGCAAACCGGCGGACACCCCCGCCGCCGTGGTGTCTGGGGGAAGCTCCCCCTATCCCGCCGCGGTCCGGGGGACGCTGGCGGACATCGCCGCCAAAACCCGGGCCGCCGGGGTGCTGCCCCCGGCGGTGATCGTGGTGGGGGAAGCCGCCGCGCTGGAGCTGGCCTGTGGGCCGGAGGGCTGAGGTTTTTTTACCTCCCTCTTGCAAATGGCTGAAAAAATGGTATACTATTCCTGCATTTTATTTTAGGAATAGAGGGAAACGCATATGGAACGCATCACCATCGCCTCCGTTTTCGCCGACAGTGAGCGGCTGAGCGGCCAGACCGTCGCCGTCATGGGCTGGGCCCGCACCATCCGGGACATGAAAACCTTCGGCTTCATTGAGCTCAACGACGGCTCCTGCTTCAAGAACCTCCAGATTGTCATGGACGCCAACGCCCTGGACAATTACAGGGAGATCGCCGGACAGAACGTGGGCGCCGCCCTGATCGTCACCGGCACGGTGGTACTCACGCCGGAGGCCAAGCAGCCCCTGGAGATCAAGGCCGCCTCCATCGCGGTGGAGGGCCCCTCCTCTCCCGACTACCCCCTGCAAAAGAAGCGCCACAGCGTGGACTACCTGCGCACCATCCAGCACCTGCGGCCCCGGACCAACCTGTTCTCCGCCGCCTTCCGGGTGCGCTCCGTGGCCGCCCACGCCATCCATTGCTTCTTCCAGGACCGGGGCTTCGTCTACGTCCACACCCCCATCATCACCGCCTCCGACTGCGAGGGCGCGGGGGAGATGTTCCAGGTGACCACCCTGGATATGGACAACCCGCCCCGCCTGGAGGACGGCGGCGTGGACTGGTCCAAGGATTTCTTCGGCAAGCGGGCCAACCTCACCGTGTCCGGCCAGCTCAACGCGGAGAACTTCGCCATGGCCTTTGGCAGCGTGTACACCTTTGGCCCCACCTTCCGGGCGGAGAACTCCAATACCCCCCGCCACGCAGCCGAGTTCTGGATGATCGAGCCGGAGATGGCCTTCGCCGACCTCAGCGACGACATGGATGTGGCCGAGGCCATGATTAAGCACATCATCAATACCGTGATGGACAAGTGCCCCGACGAGATGGCCTTTTTCAACTCCTTCGTGGACAAGGGGCTGGTGGAGCGGCTCCAGCACGTGGCTTCGTCCGACTTCGCCCGGGTGAGCTACACCGACGCGGTGGAAGCCCTCAAAAAGAACAACGACAAATTCGACTACAAGGTGGAGTGGGGCTGCGACCTCCAGACGGAGCACGAGCGCTACCTCACCGAGCAGGTGTACAAAAAGCCGGTGTTCGTCACCGACTACCCCAAGGACATCAAGGCGTTTTACATGCGCCTCAACGACGACGGCAGGACCGTGGCCGCCGCCGACTGCCTGGTGCCCGGCATCGGGGAGATCATCGGCGGCTCCCAGCGCGAGGAGCGCATTGATGTGCTGGAGAAGCGGATGGGTGAGCTGGGGCTCAAGCCGGAGGACTACTGGTGGTATCTGGACCTGCGGCGCTACGGCTCCTGCCGTCACGCCGGGTTCGGCCTGGGCTTCGAGCGGATGGTGATGTACCTGACAGGCATCGGCAACATCCGGGACGTGGAGCTCCACCCCCGCACCACAGGGAACGCGGAATTTTAAAGCAATCAGTACGGGCTGCCCGTGACGTGACCGACGAACAAGTCCCGCTTTTCGTACGAAAAGCGGGACTTGTCATATTCGGAGGGCGCACCGGCTTTGTTCCAGAAAATCATGTCCAGGCGCTGTTTGAACATTGGAACTATGTCCAAGCGGTGGAAAAGCGCCGTCAGCCTGCGGAAGTCCCCCGCAGGCTGACGGCGTGAAATAATTCCGTTTTAACAGCGGGAGATCATCTGCCCTCCGCCCGGGCCATGGCCAGCTGGAAATCCCTCTGGTCGGTGAAGATCTCGTTTTTGTAGGGATTCTTTTTCTGCTCGATGGACCGCTTGATGATAAAGGCCAGCGCCACCACGTTCACCGCCAGGGCGATGACGGCCACCACGCCCTGCATGGTGGGGTCGGCGGCGGTGGGCCGCACCGCCGGGTTCATCACCCCGTCGGCGTACAGCACCGGCAGGACGGCAAACCGGCCCTCGTCCTGGAACAGGGGGAATACCTGGGCGAACATGCACCACAGGGCCAGGGTGTTGGCCCGGTTCTGAATCCAGCCGCCCTTGTTCCACAGGGCGTTGGCAAAGGTGGGGGCCAGCAGCAGGGCCAGGCCGCAGTACCAAGTGTGGGTGGGCAGGTTGTTGTAGGTGTACTCGAAGTTCCACAGGTCATAGGCCAGGATGTACACGAAGGTCATGTCCGGCCACAGCATGTCCCGCTTGTCCTTGGAGGCGTAAATCCCCCACCAGCCCGTCATGCACAAAATATTGATGATCCCCGCGATGCCGTTGACCCAGTTCCACCAGCCGCCGTACAGCCACACGTTCTCGCTGGACAGCCACCAGCGGTCGCCGTTCTCCGCCAGGGACATCAGACCCTTCACGCCGGACTCAAAGTCGCTGACCACGGCAATCAGGATGTTGATGGCCACGATGACGAAGGGGAACACCTTAAACCACTCCGTCTTGCCGACGCTCCACTTGTACTTGAGCATCATGAAGCCGATGCACCCCGCCGTGGCGGCGTACAGCTTGGCGTAGTGGAACCAGCTGTTCATGTGGGTGTAGGTCTGGTTGCTCAGGGCCCAGTCCATCCCCATTCCGGCGCAGACGTAGATGGAGATGAAGTAGACGGTGAGCGCCGCCGGAATACCCAAAAAGCAGATGATTCCGCCCAGCTTGCTCCGGCGGGCGAACTCGTTGGCCAGCACCAGCCCGGTGAACACCAGCAGCCAGCCCAGCAGCTGCCAGCCCGCGCCGTCTCCATAGATTTGAAACAGCATTGTTTTTTCCTCCTTTTGGGGCTCCGCCCCATTCTCTCTCTTTTACATATGCCGGTCAATATGCCTCAATCTCCTTGATGCTCACCTCGTTTCCGGTCAAAAGCCAGGTGTTGCCGCTTTGACAGTGGGGGCAGGTCCGGCCGTGGGCCACGGTGGGGTAGTCCCTGCCGCAGCCGCCGCAGCGGGTGACGGCGGGCAGAGTCTCCACCCGCAGCTCCGACCCGCTGGCCAGCTCCGACTTGGCCGCCGCCCATTTCCAGCAGTCAGTGAGGTAGTCCGGCACCACGCCGGACACCTCTCCCAGCTCCAGCACCACGGCGCATACCTTTTTCAGTCCGTTATCCGCCGCCGCCTGTTCCACGCTTTTGATGATGTGGAACACAATGCCCAGCTCGTGCATGGCCTACTTTTTGGCCCTGCGGGCGGCCCGCTTGATCTTGATCTCCCGCTTGAGCATGTTGGGCAGGATGGCCTTCATCTTGTCCTCGCTTTTAACCATGGTGGAGCACTCCGGCCGCTCCCGGTGGAGGTGGATGGCGTCAAACTCGCACCGGGTGGTGCACAGGCCGCAGCCAATGCACTTATTGGGGTCCACGATGGACGCGCCGCAGCCTAAGCAGCGGGCGGTCTCCGCCTTGACCTGCTCCTCGGTGAAGGTGCGCTTGGCATCCCGGAAGGACTTTTTCCAGTCGAAGCTGTCGTCCATGCCGGGGATCTGGCGGGCGGCCGTGTCGTACTGCTCCACCTTGATGTTATTCTTGTCCAACTCCACAAAGTACCGGGGGTCCCGGCCGATGGTCATGCTGGCGTCCGGCTGGACGAAACGGTGGAGGGACACCGCCGCCTCTTTGCCCGCCGCGATGGCGTCGATGGCAAACTTGGGACCGGTGTACGCGTCGCCGCCCACAAACACGTCGGGCTGGGCGGTTTGATAGGTCTTGGGGTCCGCCTTGGCCCAGCCGCCCCGGGCCAGCTCGACCCCGCTGCCCTCCAGCAGGCCGCCCCACTCCACGCTCTGGCCGATGGACAGGACCACGTGGTCACAGGGAACGGCGACGGTGTCCTGCTCGTCGTACTGGGGGGCGAACCGGCCCTGATCGTCCCAGACGCTGGTGCACCGCATGAACACCACCCCGGACACCCTGCCGTTTTCGGTCAGGACCTCCTTGGGACCCCAGCCGCACTGGATGCCGATGTCCTCTTCCTCCGCCTCGGCGATCTCCTCCAGAGAGGCGGGCATTTTGTCCCGGGGCTCCAGGCAGTACATCTGGACGCTGTCCGCCCCGCAGCGGCGGGCGGTTCGGGCGGCGTCAATGGCCACGTTGCCGCCGCCCACCACCACGGTCTTGCCGGGAACCTTCAGGCTCCCCTCCGCCAGAGCCCGGCGGAGGAACTCCACCGCGGACCACACGCCCTCAGAGGACTCTCCGGGTATGCCGGGCAGGCGGCCCCGCTGGCAGCCGATGGCGATGTAAAACGCCTCGTAGCCCTGGGCCCGCAGGTCGTCCAGGGTCAGGTCCCGGCCCACCTCCACCCCGCAGCGGAAGTCCACCCCCAGGGCCCGGATCACGTCGATCTCCGCGTCCAGCACGTCCTTCTCCAGCTTGAAGCTGGGGATGCCGTAGCGCAGCATGCCGCCCAGCTCCTTGTTTTTCTCGAACACGGTGGGCTCGTAGCCCTTGAGGGCCAGGTAGAAGGCGCAGGACAGCCCCGCCGGACCACCGCCGATGACGGCGATCTTCTGGGAGAAGGTCCCCTCCACCTTGGGGATCACCTTTTCCGGCACAAAGCGGTGTTCCGCCTTCAGATCCTGCTGGGCGATGAACTTTTTCACCTCGTCGATGGCCACGGACTGGTCGATGGTCCCCCGGGTGCAGGCCTCCTCGCACCGGCGGTTGCACACCCGGCCGCACACGGCGGGGAAGGGGTTCTCCTTCTTGATGAGCTCCAGCGCCTCGCTGTACTTCCCCTGGGCCGCCAGCTTCAAATAGCCCTGGACCGCGATGTGGGCGGGACAGGCGGTCTTACAGGGGGCGGTGCCCGTCTCGTGGGTATTGATCCGATTCTTGTCCCGGTAGTCGACGGACCACTTCTCCGGGCCCCACTTCACCTCGTCGGGCAGCTCCTGCCGGGGGTATTGAATGGGAGCGCCGTCCTTGGCGCACAGCTTCTGGCCCAGCTTGGCCGCCCCGGCGGGGCACACCTCCACGCAGCCGCCGCAGGCCACGCACTTGTCCTGCTCCACCTTGGCCACATAGGCCGACCGGCTCATGTTGGGGGTGTTGAAGAGCTGGCTGGTGCGCAGTGCGTTGCACACGTTGACGTTGCAGTTGCAGATGGCGAAAATTTTCTGGTCGCCGTCGATGTTGGTGATCTGGTGGACATAGCCGTTGGCCTCCGCCTTGCGGAAGATCTCCAGGGCCTCCTCCTTGGTGATGTAGCGGCCCCCCTTGTCCGTCTCCACCACGTAGTCCGCCATATCGCCCACGGCGATGCACCAGTCCTCGGCGTCGTCGCCGCAGCCCTCCCCCAGCTTGGCCCGGCTCATCCGGCAGGAGCAGGGAGAGGCGGCGTATTTGCCCTCGTACTTGTCCAGCCAGTGGGAGATGTGCTCGATGGAGATGGACTTGCTCTCCATGCCGATGGCCTGCTCCACCGGGATCACGTGCATGCCGATGCCCGCCCCGCCGGGGGGCACCATGGGGGTGATCTTCTCCAGGGGCAGGAAGGTCATCCGCTCGAAGAAGGCGGCCACCTCGGGGTGCTCGTCAATCTGGATCCGGCGCATGTTGAAAAACTCCGCGCTGCCCGGCACGAACATGGGCAGGACGTACCGCTTCTCGTGGCTGGGGTTTTTGCCGTCCAGGTTCTCCCAGTGGTACTCGATGAGGCCGATGAGGCTCATCTCGTCCAGCACCTTTTGCAGCTTTTCCGGCTCCATGCCGGTGAGCTTTTGAATCTGCCCAAAGGTCTTGGGCTTGCGCACCTTCATTTTCATGGCCACGTCGGCCATCTCGTCGGTGACCAGCCCGGCCAGACCCCAGTACTCCGGGTCCTCCCCGGTGACCCCGTGGAGCTTGGCGGGCACCCGGTCGGTAATCATTTTGCCCAGCTTGACGATCTTCTCCCGGGGGTGATCCGTCTTGGGAATCTCAAAGGACAGCCTGCTCTCGTCCAAGGGAAATTTTGTCTCGCTCATGTCTTTTCTCCTCTCTCTTGACAGGGGGACTCAAAACCTGTGTTCACAGCCGAAACACCCGGCCGGACAGTGAATTGAGGTTGTGAATACAGGTTCTCAGCTCTTCCACGCTTGGACCTGCTCCCGGAGCCACTTGGCCCACTCCTCCACGCCCTCGCCGGTCTTGGCGCAGATGGGAATCACCTTGGCCTCCGGGTTGCGCATGCGGATATACTCAGTACACCGCTCCAGGTCGAAGTCGAAGTAAGGGGCCACGTCGATCTTATTGATGAGCACCACGTCGCATACCTGGAACATCAGCGGGTATTTCAGCGGCTTGTCGTCCCCTTCGGGGACGGATAAAATGGCGGCGTTCTTCACCGCCCCCGTGTCGAACTCCGCCGGGCACACCAGATTGCCTACATTCTCCAAAATGGCCAGCTCCACGCCGCTCTCCGCCAGCAGCTCGTCCAGCCCCTGGCGGGTCATGTCGGCGTCCAGGTGGCACATGCCGCCGGTATGGAGCTGGATGGACCTCACCCCCGCCGCCGCCATGGTCCGGGCGTCCACGTCGGAGTCGATATCCGCCTCCATCACGCCGATTTTGATCTCGTCCTTCAACAGCTCCACCGTGCGCTTCAGGGTGGTGGTCTTGCCCGCGCCGGGGGAGCTCATCAGGTTGAGCAGAAAAACGCCCCGCTCCTTCAGCTCCTGGCGCAGCTGCGCCGCCCGCCTGTCGTTGTCGGCGAACACACTCTGCTTCACCTCGATGACCCGGACCTGATCCATAAAAAATCTCTCCTCTCTCTGGTCCAACCAAGTGATATCATAATTTTACCATTTTCGTGTCTTTGCGTCAACCACCCGGAAATCTTTCCATATTTTCTGCTTTATCCACAGTTTTCCCTTCTTGCTTTTGTCAATCTTATATGATAAACTTCTCCTCGTGATATGTGGCACGACCAGAACCAGAGGAGGAATTATCATGGAATTTGCCAAGCTGTTCGCCCCCAGCCTGAAGGACCTGTTCGTCCAGCAGCTCCAGGGGATGATTCTCTCCGGGGCGCTGCCGGTGGGCACCCAGCTGCCCCCGGAGAGGACCTTGGCCGAACAGATGCAGGTGAGCCGCACCGTGGTGAACAGCGGCCTTGCCGAGCTGTCCGACCAGGGCTTTTTGGAGGTCCGGCCCCGGCAGGGCACCTGCGTGGCCGACTACCGCCGCCGGGGGAACCTGGACACCCTCATCGCCATCATGCAGTACAAAGGAGGGGTGCTGGGCCGGGATGAGATCCGCTCTATATTGGAGGTGCGCCGGGCGTTGGAGCACCTGGCGGCGGAACGGGCCATCCTGTACGCCTCCGACCAGGGGCTGGAGAAGCTGGGAGGGGCCCTGGAGCGGATGGCGGAGGCCCATGGAGCGGCGCAGGCCGCGGAGGCCGCCTTCGCCTTCCAGCACGAGCTGGCCTTGGTGGGAGGAAACAGCATCGTACCACTGATTTACTACTCCTTCAAACCCCCGGTCATCGCCCTGTGGACCCGGTTCTGCACCCTCTACGGCATCCCCGCCCTGGTCCGCAACACCCAGACCCTGTATGCCCTTCTTCGGGCCCGGGACCTGGAGGGCGCCGCGCGGTGGATCGACGAATACCTGGAGCAGGCCATCAGCGGGACCCAGCAGATTTACGGGATGGCCTGACGGCGCCGACCTGTTTCACCCGTTTTGTCCCCCGGCATACAATGGGAGTGGAAGGGGACCGTCCCATCTGCCCCGACCCATCAACCATCGGGAGGTACAAAAATGGCTGAATTTATCGAGCCGGGTCCGATCTGTGATACCGCCGGTATCCGAGAGGCCGTGTGCATCCACACCCGAAAGATCTTTGACTCCTGCCGGGATAAGGATTGTGTCGAGGATCTGCGCCTTTACCCCACCGTCAGCTCCCAGGCCGTCATTGACCGGGCCATCAGTCTGAAGGCCGGCCAGGCCGAACTGCTGTATGCTTACATCGACGTGGAGCCCGTGGGCTTCAACCGGGGCTACTTCACCGTAGACGTGCGCTATTTCTACCGTGTCACCGCCGACGCCTTTGTGGGCGCTGCCCGGCCGGTGTCCATCTGCGGCCTGGCGGTGTTCGACAAGCGGGCCATCCTGTTCGGCAGCGAGGGCAGCGCCAAGGTGTTCTCCTCCAACAGCCGGCCGGACGACCTGGACGAGCAGAACCTGATGAGCACCAACCTGCCTGTGGCAGTTGTGAACTCCGTGGACCCCATCATCCTGAGCATGCGCCTGTCCGACCCCTGTGAGCCGCCGGTGTGCTCCTGCGGCGACGGGGCCGAGGTGCCCGCCGGCATTGCCGGCTGCTTCCCCGGTGAGCTGAACATGGGGGGCGAGGGCCGGAGGGTGTACGTCACTCTGGGCCAGTTCTCCATCATCCGGCTGGAGCGGGACAGCCAGCTGCTCATCCCCGCCTACGACTACTGCATGCCCAGCAAGGAGTGCACTGCGGGCGGCGGCGTCCAGGAGGACCCCTGCGCCATCTTCCGCCAGGTGCAGTTCCCCATTGAGGAGTTCTTCCCCCCCAACACCATCACCCCGCCGGATGGATGCCAGGAATCCAAAAACTGCTGCATCTAAGAGAAGGCCCGGGCGGCGCGGCGTCAGCCGCGCCGCTTCTTAATTTTTCGTGAACACTATTCTCTTTTCCGGCAAAACGTGGTAAAATAACAGAAATCGTGTGGGTGCGCCGCGCCCGTGAGGAGGCCTTTATGATGGACTGGAACGCCCTGTACCGCCGGCTGTGTGAGCAAATACCCTCCCTGGAGCTGCGCCGGGACGAGCCCATGAGCCGCCACACCTCCTTCCAGGTGGGCGGGCCGGTGCCCCTGCTGGCCCTGCCCAAAAACGAGGAGGAGGTTCAGCGGGTGCTGTCCGTGGCGGTGGTGGAGTTCGGGGTTAAACCCTTTTTCATGGGCAAGGGCACCAACCTGCTGGTGTCCGACGCGGGAGCGGACCTGCTGGTGGTGAAGGCCTACGACGGCCTCAGCCGCCTGGAGCTTCTGCCTGAGGGAGAATGGCCCGGACACCGCACCGTCCGGGCGGGGAGCGGCGTGTCCCTGGCCCGATTGGCCAATTTCGCCCTAGCGCACGGACTAACCGGCCTGGAATTCGCCCAGGGCATCCCCGGCAGCGTGGGGGGCGGCGTGTACATGAACGCCGGGGCCTACGGCGGGGAGCTGGGACAGATGATCTCCAGCGTGTCCTCTGTCAGCTGTCCCGACGAGGAATTTGTGCGGGAGCACCTCAACCCCCAATTCTCCTACCGCCACAGCCAGTTCCAGGAGGGGGACGAGTTTATTCTCCGGGCCAGCTTCTCCCTGAAGCCAGGCGGCCGGGCGGAGATCAAGGCCAAGATGGACGACCTGGCCCAGCGGCGGAAATCCAAGCAGCCCCTGGAATACCCCAGCGCGGGCAGTACCTTCAAGCGCCCCGCCCCGGTGGACGGACAGCCGGTGTACGCAGCAGCCCTCATCGACCAGTGCGGGCTGAAGGGCCTCACCGTGGGCGGTGCCCAGGTGTCGGAGAAGCACGCGGGATTTGTCATCAACCGGGGCGGGGCCGCCTGTAGAGACATTATAGAATTGATGACCCAGGTGCGGGAACAGGTATTTAAAGAGACGGGGATCACCCTGGAGCCCGAGGTCCGTTATCTGGGATTGGAGGGAGAAGGATGGAATTTCTAATTGTGTCCGGCCTGTCCGGGGGGGGCAAGTCCACCGTCATGTCCATTTTGGAGGACAGCGGCTATTTCTGCGTGGATAACCTGCCCCCGGTGCTCATCCCCAAGTTCGCCGAAGTGTGTTTGGCGGGAGCCGGGTCCTACGAGCGGGTGGCCATGGTGTGCGACATCCGGGGCGGGGAGAACTTCGACGGTCTCTTTGAGGCTATGGAAGCCCTGCGGGCCATGGAGTTCCAGTACAAGGTGCTGTTCGTGGAGGCGGAGGACGCCGTCATCATCAAGCGCTACAAGGAGACCCGGCGCAGCCACCCTCTTCTGGCGGAGATGGGCGGTCTGGCCCAGGCGGTGGAGCGGGAGCGGCAGGTGATGGCCCCGGTGCGGGCCTGGGCGGACTACATCATCAACACCACCACCCTGCCCGTGCGCAAGCTCCGGGGGCAGGTGCTGGATATGTTTGCCCCCAACCGCAAGAGCCTCAATGAGATGAGCGTCACCGTCACCTCCTTCGGCTTCAAGTACGGCCTGCCCCTGGAGGCTGACCTGGTGTTCGACGTGCGCTTTCTCCCTAACCCCTTCTACGTGGAGGAGCTCCGGCCCCAGGCCGGCCTGGACAAGGCGGTGGCGGACTACGTCTTTGCCAGCCCCACCGCCCAGGAGCTGCTGGAAAAGCTGCGGGGCATGATGGACTTCCTCCTCCCCCACTTTGTGGAGGAGGGCAAAAGCGCCCTGGTCATCGCCGTGGGCTGCACCGGCGGGCGGCACCGCTCGGTGGCGGTGACCCATGCGCTCACCGAATACATCCAGTCTCTGGGCTACGCCGCCGGCGAGACCCACCGGGACATGACGAGGGCATAAATATGACGAAAACCAAACGGCGCAAGGGCCCCGCCATCGTGGCCCTGGGGGGCGGGCACGGCCTGTCCGCCATTCTGAGAGGCTTGAAGCTGTACACCGACGACCTCACCGCCATCGTCACCGTGGCCGACGACGGCGGCGGCTCCGGGGTGCTCCGGGAGGACCTGGGCATGCCCCCTCCCGGCGATATCCGCAGCTGCATGGAGGCCCTGGCGGACACGGAATCCCTCATGCAGCAGCTGCTGGCCTACCGCTACCCCGACGGGCGGCTGGCGGGGCAGGCCTTTGGCAACCTGCTGCTGGCGGCGCTGGACGGCATCTCCGACTCCTTCGACCAGGCGGTGGCCAGGATGAGCCAGGTGTTGGCGATTACGGGCCGTATTCTTCCGGTCACAAATTCCAATGTGCAATTGGAGGCCGTCTTTGACAACGGCTCCAGCGTCCGGGGGGAGTCTAAAATATTCGCCGCAAAAAAGAAGCAGAACTGCCGCATCCACCACGTGCGGCTGCTTCCAGAGCACACCCCCGCCCTGCCCGACGCCCTGGAGGCCATCCGGCGGGCGGAGGTCATTCTGCTGGGGCCGGGAAGCCTGTACACCAGCGTCATCCCCAACCTGCTGGTGGACGGCATCTCCCAGGCCATCGCCGACAGCGCCGCTCTGAAAATCTACGTGTGCAATATCATGACCCAGGACGGGGAGACCGAGGGCATGACCGCCCAGGACCACGTGGCCGCCCTGCTGGAGCACGGCGGGCCGGGCCTGCTGAACCTGTGCCTGTGCAATTCCGACCCGGTGGGCCGGGAACTGCTGGAGCGCTACTCTGCCGAGGACGCGGAGCCCATGCGGGTGGACAGGAAGGAAATCGAGCTGCTGGGGGCCGAGGTAGTGTACCGCCCGCTGATGGACATGGACTGCGGCTATGCCCGCCACTCCGGCATAAAGGTGGCCCAGGCGGTGCTGGAGCTCTATCAACAGCGGGCGGACACGAAAATTTTCTAGAGCGCGTTTGCTTTCTATGAACGTGGAAACGCCGCGGCGATCCAAAAGTTCTTTCTGGTTCTCTTTCTTTCAAGAAAGAGAACCAATCAAATGCCCTTGACCGTTGAAAAAGGAGGGGGGAACCTTGGCTTTTTCCGCCGACGTAAAGGGGGAGCTGTGCCGCCCCCATATCAACCGCAGATGCTGCGCCCAGGCGGAGGCCTACGGCGTTCTGCTGTTCTGTGGGACCTTCCACCCCCGGCAGGCCCGGATCGTCACCGAGTGCGGGACGCTGAAGGAGCGGCTCCCCCTGCTGTTTCGGAAGGCCTTCAAAGTGTCCTTCGACCAGCTCCCCGAGCCGGGAGAGGGAAAGGGAACCTTTCTCATTGAGGACCCGGCCAAGCTGAGGACTATTTTCGAGGCCTTCGACCTGGAGCGGGACGCCTCGGTATCCCTGCACATCAATCTGGCCCCGCTGGAGGAGGAGCACTGCCGCGCCGCCTTTCTCCGGGGGGCGTTTCTGGCCGGAGGGTCGGTCACCGACCCCATGAAGAGCTACCATTTGGAGCTGGCCACCTCTCACTACCATGTGGGGCGGGAGCTGCCCGCCCTGCTGCGGGAGGCGGGCTTCGAGCCCAAGGAGACCCAGCGCAAGGGAAACCGGGTGGTCTACTTCAAGCAATCCCACCACATTGAGGACTTTTTGACCTATCTGGGGGCCCCTGTGTCCGCCATGGCGGTGATGAACGCCAAGCTGGAGCGGGACCTTCAGGGCCGGGTGAACCGTCAGGTGAACTGCGACAGCGCCAACCTGGACAAGACGGTGGCGGCGGCAAGGGAGCAGCTGGCCGCCATCCAGCGGCTACGGGCCTCCGGGCGGCTGGACGCCCTGCCGGACAAGCTTCGGGAGGCGGCGGGGCTGAGAATGGACAATCCCGAACTGAATCTGGCCCAGCTGGGGGCGCTGTGCGATCCGGCGGTGAGCAAATCGGCGTTCAGCCACCGGATGAAAAAATTGGTGGAGCTGGCGGAGGAGCCCTCCTCCGGGGATGAGGCTCCATCCCCGGAGTCATCCCGATAGAAAGATAGAGGTATCTGCTATGGCCTTTACACATCTGCATCTGCATACGGAATACTCCCTCCTGGACGGCGCCTGCCGGATCAACCAGCTGGTGGAGCGGGTGAAGGCCCTGGGCCAGACCGCCGTGGCCATCACCGACCACGGCGTCATGTACGGCGCCGTGGACTTCTACAAGGCCTGCAAGGCGGCGGGGATCAAGCCCATCATCGGCTGCGAGGTCTACGTAGCCCCCCGAACCCGTTTTGACCGGGTTCACGAGCTGGACGGCTCCGCCCGGCACCTGGTCCTTCTGTGCCGCGACGAGGAGGGCTACCGCAATCTGAGCTACATGGTGTCCATGGCCTTCACCGAGGGCTTCTACATCAAGCCCCGGATCGACATGGATCTGCTGAAGGCCCACAGCAAGGGCCTCATCGCCCTGTCCGCCTGTCTGGCGGGAGAAATCCCCCGCAGGCTGAGAAACGGCGACTACCAGGGGGCGAAGGCCCACGCCCTGGAAATGCGGGAACTGTTCGGCAAAGACGGCTACTACCTGGAGATCCAGGACCACAAGATCCCCGAACAGCAGGCGGTCATCGCGGGCATTATGCGCTTGAGCAAGGAGACCGGCATACCCATGGCGGCCACCAACGACTGCCACTACCTGACCCGGGAGGACGCCGCCATGCAGGACGTGCTCATGTGCGTCCAGATGGGCAAGCTGGTGGAGGACCCCGACCGGATGCGGTTCGAAACGCAGGAGTTCTATGTCAAGAGCGAAGAGGAGATGCGCGCCCTCTTCCCCAACTGCCCTGAGGCCGTGGACAACACCCAGAGGGTGGCGGACCTGTGCAATGTGGAGTTTGAGTTCGGCAGATACCACCTGCCCGAATTCAAGCTCCCCCAGGGTGAGACGGGCGGCGGCGACTATTTTGAAAAGCTGTGCTGGCAGGGCTTCGCCCAGCGCTATCCGGCCGGCGGCGAGGAGCTGAAAGACCGTTTGCGCATGGAGATGGGGGTCATCCGGCAGATGGGGTTCGTGGACTACTTCCTCATCGTGTCCGACTTCATCGGCTACGCCAAGGAGAACGGCATCCCCGTGGGGCCGGGCCGCGGTTCCGGGGCCGGTTCCATCGTGGCCTACTGCCTGCGCATCACCGACGTGGACCCCATCAGGTACAACCTCATTTTTGAGCGTTTCCTCAACCCCGAGCGGGTGACCATGCCCGATATCGACATCGACTTCTGCATCCGGCGGCGGCAGGAGGTTATCGACTACGTGGGCCGGAAGTACGGCGAGGATCACGTGGTTCAGATCGTCACCTTCGGCACCATGAAGGCCAAGGCCGCCATCCGGGACGTGGGCCGGGTGCTCAACTTCCCCTACGCCGAGGTGGACAACATCGCCAAACAGGTGCCCTTCGACCCGAAAATGACCCTAGACAAAGCTCTGGTGCTGTCCAAGGGGCTGAGCGACCTGTACAACGGGGACGAGCGGGTGCGCCAGCTGGTGGACATGGCCCGGAAAATTGAGGGTATGCCCCGCAACGCCTCCACCCACGCCGCCGGAGTGGTCATCACCAAGCGCCCGGTGTACGAGTACGTCCCCCTGGCCACCAACGACGGACAGCCCGTCACCCAGTACACCATGACCACCATCGAGGAACTGGGCCTGCTGAAAATGGACTTTCTGGGCCTGCGCAACCTGACGGTGCTGGACGACGCGGTGAACATGGTGCGGAAAGAGATCCCCGGCTTCAAGCTGGAGGACATCCCCGACGACGATATGGCGGTTTACCAGATGCTGTCCGAGGGCAGGACCTCCGGGGTGTTCCAGATGGAGTCGGCGGGCATGACCGGGGTGGGCGTGGGCCTCAAGCCCAAGAGCATCGAGGACATCTGCGCCATCATCGCCCTGTACCGGCCCGGCCCCATGGACTCCATCCCCAAGTTCCTGGCCTGCGCCCAGGACCCCACAAAGGTGACCTATAAGCACCCCGCCCTGGAGCCCATTTTGTCCAACACCTACGGCTGCATCGTCTACCAGGAGCAGGTCATTGAGATCTTCCGCAAGCTGGCGGGCTACTCTCTGGGCCAGGCGGACATGGTGCGCCGGGCCATGAGCAAAAAGAAGGAAAAGGACGTTCAGCGGGAGCGGCAGTTCTTCATCCACGGCGATCCCGCCCGAAACATCCCCGGCTGTGAGGCCAACGGCATCCCGGCGGCGGTGGCGGAGTCCATCTACGACGAGATCAACGACTTCGCCCACTACGCGTTCAACAAGTCCCACTCCCTGGCCTACGCCATCGTGGCCTACCAGACCGCCTGGTTCAAGTGCCGCCATCCCAGGGAGTACATGGCCGCCCTGCTCACCTCCGTGCTGGACTCCCAGGACAAAGTGGCCGAGTATATCGCCGAGTGCAGGGACAACGGCATCGCCCTGCTCCCCCCGGACATCAACGAGTCGGGTGCGGCCTTCACCGTGTCCGGCCCCAACATCCGCTTCGGCCTGGCGGCCCTGAAGGGGGTGGGTCTGGGCTTCACCGGCGCCGTGCTGGCGGAGCGGGACAAGGGAGGGCCGTTCACCTCCTTCCCCCAGTTCTGCGCCCGCATGTACGACGCGGACCTGAACAAACGGGTGCTGGACAGCCTGATCCGCTCCGGCTGCTTCGACAGCATGGGCTGCCGCCGCTCCCAGCTGATGCACGTATACGAGTCGGTGGTGGACTCCATCGCCCGGGACCGAAAGAAAAACCTGGACGGCCAGTTCGACCTCTTCGGCGGGGGCGGGGACGCCATGTCCGTCCCCACCGTCATCCTGCCCGATATCCCGGAATTCTCACCGGGGGAGCTGATGACCATGGAGAAGGAGACCACTGGGCTGTACCTGTCCGGCCACCCCATGGATCAGTACCGGGGGCAGGCCCAGAAATACGGGGCGGTCCCCATCGGCGCGGTGATGCCGGCCGGTGAGGAAAACGGTCCCTCCCGGTACGGCGACGGGGCTAATGTGACCCTGGCGGGGGTGGTGGCCTCCGTGCGCACCAAGACCACCAAAAACAACTCCCTGATGGCCTACGTCATGCTGGAGGACGCCTCCGGCTCCATAGAGCTGCTGTGCTTCTCCCGGACGCTGACGGAGAGCGGGGCCTACCTGAAGTCCAACCTGCCGGTGGCTGTGACGGGCCGGGTGTCCATCCGGGACGAGAAGCCGCCCCAGCTCATGGTGGACCGGGTGATCCCCCTGTCCGGGGAGCGGACAGCCCCGGCGGGGAGCGGCGCGGAGCAGGTGCTCTGGGTGAAGCTGCCCGACGGCGGGGAGCCCTTCACCTGGCTGAAAAAGCTGCTGAACATGTTCCCCGGCGAAAACCCCGCCGTGGTTTACCTGGCGGACCGGGGGAAAAAACTCCAGACCCGCTGCCTCCTCCACGACGCCCTGCTGGCCGAGCTGCGGGAGACCCTGGGGGAGCGCAATGTGGTCCTGAAGGCAAAGTAAGCGCCTCCATTGGCAGCCGGAAGCGGCTGTAAACACGGATTCCAGACAGGAAACAATTTCAAGGTGAAGCTATGCAAGTGCAAAAAAAAGTCCAAAGCAAAATTGGAAAGCTGCTGTTCCACCGAATGGGCATCGTGGGCGTGCTCATCATCGCCCAGATCGCGCTGTACGCCGTGGGGCTGGGGGTGCTGCGGGACAGCGCCTACTTCGACCGGGTGGAATGGCTGTTCATCACCCTGTCGGTGCTGGCCGCCCTGTGGATCGTGGGCAGCAAAAGCAATCCCGGCTATAAAATCGGCTGGCTTATCATCGTGCTGGGCCTGATGCCCTTCGGGTCCCTGGCCTACCTGCTGCTGGGCGGCAACCACCTGTCGCTCTTCAACCAGCGCCGCCTGCGGTCCATGGAGCGGAAGATCCGCAAAAACCTGGGGGCGGAGTGCGGCCGTTCCGCCTCCCTGGGGGAGCTGCTGGGGGAGGACGCGGCCTGCATGGCCCGCTACCTGGAGCAGACCACCCACTGTCCGGTCTACGGCAACACCCGCACCAAGTACTACCCCCTGGGTGACGACTGCTACGACGACATCCTGGCGGCCCTGCGGGGGGCGGAGCGCTATATCTTCATCGAGTACTTCATCATTGAGGAAGGCAAGCTGTGGAACTCAGTGCTGGATATTTTGCGGGAAAAGGCCGCCCAGGGGCTGGAAGTCAGGGTCATCTATGACGACATCGGCTCCATGGCCACCCTGCCGGGGGACTACCCCGCCCGGCTGGAAAAGCTGGGCGTCCAGTGCCGGGTGTTCAACCGCTTCGTGCCGGTGGTGTCCCTGCGCCAGAACAACCGGGACCACCGTAAGTATATGATTATCGACGGCAAAACGGCCTTCACCGGCGGCATCAATATGGCGGACGAGTATATCAACGTCAAGCGGCGGTTCGGCCACTGGAAGGACTCCGCCATCCGCCTGGAGGGGGACGCGGTGTGGTCTATGACGGTGTCCTTCCTGGCCATGTGGGACTTCACCAACAGCGAGGAGGAGCACTTCACCCCCTACCGCCCCGCGCCCGCCCAGGGGGGCGCGGCGGGGTACGTCCAGCCCTACCACGACTGTCCCTGGGACAACGAGCCCGTGGGCCAGACCGTGTACCTCCATCTCATCAACCGGGCCAAGCGGTACGTGTATATCACCACCCCCTACCTGGTCATCGACTACTCGCTGACCATGGCCCTCACCAGCGCCGCCAAGTCGGGGGTGGACGTGCGGATCATCACCCCCCACATCCCGGACAAAAAGACGGTGTTCGAGATGACCCGCTCCCACTACGAGGAGCTGCTGGAGGCCGGTGTTCAGATCTTTGAGTACGAGCCGGGCTTCATCCACTCCAAAAACTTTGTGGCGGACGACCGCTTTGCCACCGTGGGCACGGTGAATCTGGACTACCGCAGCATGTTCCTCCACTTTGAGAATGGCGTGCTGCTCTACGATACCCCTTCCGTCCACGCCATCCGGGACGACTTCCTGGACACCCAGACCAAGAGCCTCATGGTCACCCTGGAGGACTGCCGGTCCATCTCCCTGCCCCACCGCACCCTCCGGGACCTGCTGCGGCTGTTTTCGCCGCTGCTATAATCAAAAAGCGCCGCCCCGCTGACGCGGGACGGCGTTTTTCCATATTTACTTGCGCAAAGCGATCTCATGGCGCTTGGGCCCGGTGGACACGATGGTGATGGGCACGCCGATGCGCGCCTCCAAAAACTCCACATAGGCCTTGGCGTTGGCGGGCAGGGCGCCGTAATCCGTCACCCCCCGCACGTCGCTCTTCCATCCGGGCAGGGTCTCAAACACCGGCTTGGCCCGCGTCAGCCTGGGGGTGGTGGGGAACTGGTCCGTCACTTCCCCGTCGATCTCATAGCCCACGCAGACCTTGATTTCCTCCAGGTAGCCCATCACATCCAGGCAGGTCAGCGCCACCTGGGTGCCCCCCTGGACCATGCAGCCGTATTTGGTGGCCACGGCGTCAAACCAGCCCACCCGGCGGGGACGGCCGGTGGTGGCTCCAAACTCGCCCCTGTCCCCGCCCCGGCGGCGCAGCTCGTCCCCCTCGGGGCCCGTCAGCTCGCTGACAAAGGGCTCGGTGTGGGAACCCACGCTGGAGGAGTAGGCCTTGGTGACGCAGATCACGTCCTCAATGGCGGTGGGCGGCACGGGCGCGCCCACACAGCCGTAGCCCGCCAATGTATGGGAAGAGGTGGTCATGGGGAATATGCCCAGATCCGGGTCCTTCATGGAGCCAAGCTGGCCCTCCAGCAGGATGTTCCGGCCCTCCCTGACCGCCCGGTGGAGGAATTCCACCGCATCGCCCACATAGGGCCCGATGAGCTCCCGATAGCCCAGCAGCTGGTCGTACAGGGCCTTCACGTCCAGGGCGGGCTTGTGGTACAGGTGTTCAAAGAGGACGTTTTTCAGCTCCACCGCCCGGCTCAGCCGGTCCCACAGCCGGCCTTCGTCGAAGAGGTCGCACACCTGTATGCCCGTCTTGGCGTATTTGTCGGAGTAGAAAGGGGCGATACCGCTCTTGGTGGAGCCGAAGGCCTTTCCTCCCAACCGCTCCTCCTCGTAAGCGTCCTGTAGGACGTGGTAGGGCATGAGCAGCTGGGCCCGCTCGGATACGATGAGGTTAGGGGCGGGCACCCCCCGCCCGACGACATCCCCCAGCTCCGCCGCCAGCTTGGCCGCATCCAGCGCCACACCGTTGCCGATGATGTTGGTGACGTGGGGGTAAAAAGTCCCAGAGGGCAGGATGTGGAGGGCAAACCGCCCGTAGTCGTTGATGATGGTGTGCCCCGCGTTGGCGCCCCCCTGAAAGCGCACCACCACGTCGGAGGTCTCGGCCAGCAGGTCGGTGATCTTGCCCTTGCCTTCGTCCCCCCAATTGGCCCCTACAATCGCTTTAACCATTACAATACCTCTTGCCGCCGGGATTCGCAGCCAGTCTTGCTGGTCTGCCTTATCCGGCCCGGCTCCCCCCATTATAGCCACCTTCAAAACCATCCGCAAGTCCTTTTTCAGCTTTTTTGGTTTTTCTCTTTACTTCCGTAAAGCACCATGCTAAAATGAAAGCACTGTGATACCGTGAGATGGAGGAGGCCCTATGCAAAAAGAGACGATGGGGCAGGAAGCCCTGCTGTTTGAAGCCATTCTCGCCCTGAAGGACCAGGAGGAGTGCCGCGCTTTTTTCCAGGACCTGTGCACCGTGGCCGAGCTGAAGGCCATGGCCCAGCGGCTGGAGGTGGCCCAGCTCCTGGACCAGGGGCTGATTTACAACGACATCCTCCAGCGCACCGGGGCGTCCAGCGCCACCATCAGCCGGGTGAACCGGGCGCTGCAATACGGCGCGGACGGCTACAAGACCGTTCTGCCCAGGCTGGGAAAATGACGGACGCCTACACTGTGCTGGCCCGGTGCTATGACCGGCTCACCAGCGACGTGGACTACCAGAAATGGGCGGACTATGTGGAGCGGCATTTTCGGAAATGGAAGCGGCCCGTCCGCCGTGTGGCGGAGCTGGGCTGCGGCACCGGGAGCCTGACAAAGCTGATGGCTGAGCGGGGTTACAAGACGACCGCCGTGGATCTGTCCCCCGACATGCTGGCGGTGGCGGAGCAGAAGTGCCGGGGGCTGGGGGTGCTGTTCCTGTGCCAGGATATGTCCCGCCTCACCCTGCTGGAGCGAACCGACGCCGTGATCTCCTGCCTGGACAGCGTGAACTACGTCACCCGGCCCGCCGCCCTGCGGCGGACCTTCCTGCGGGTGTACCGGGCCTTGGCCCCCGGCGGGCTGTTTCTCTTCGACGTAAAGACTCCCTTCGCCCTGGAGGGGGCCGGCGGCCAGACATACCTGGATGAGGACGAGGACCTGTTCTGCGTCTGGCGGGGGGAGTATTCCCCCAAACGGCGGGTATGCGGCTATGGGCTGGACCTGTTTCTTCGGGAGGAGGACGGGAGCTGGAGCCGGGGCGGCGAGTACCACGAGGAGTACGCCTACACCCTGGAGGAGCTGGGAGGCTTTCTCCAGGAAGCCGGCTTCAAACACATCAGGATATACGGCGACAAGACCATGCGCCCTCCGAGGGAAGGGGCATACCGGGTGTTTTTCGCCGCTGGAAAGGAAGAATAACGATGGATCAGATCGTCCGCGTCATCGCCAAGGACGCCCCTGTCAAAGCCATGGCCATCTCCGCCCGGGACATGGTGGAGCGTGCCCGGGCCATCCACGACTGCTGGCCGGTGGCCTCCGCCGCCTTGGGCAGGCTGCTCATGGCCGCCTCCATGATGGGAGCCGCCATGAAGGAGGAGAATGGGGCCGTCACCCTGCGGGTCAGAGGAGACGGCCCCTTGGGCTCCCTCACCGCCGTATCCGACAGCCGCGGAAACGTCCGGGGCTATGTGCGCAACCCCGCCGTGGATGTGCCCCGGAAGGCAAAGGGAAAGCTGGACGTGGGAGCCGCCGTAGGTGGGGGCGGGGATCTGACCGTCATCCGGGACCTGGGGCTGAAGGAGCCTTACGTTGGGTCTGTCCAGCTGGTGGGGGGCGAGATCGCCGAGGATGTGGCCGCCTATTTTGTGGAGAGCGAGCAGGTGCCCACCGCCTGTGCTCTGGGCGTACTCATAGCCCCGGACCAGACCGTCCAGGCGGCTGGGGGCTATCTTATCCAGCTCCTGCCCGGGGCGGACGAGGACGTGGTGTCCGCCGTTGAGGGCGGCGTGGCCCGCCTGGGGGCGGTGAGCGCCCGCCTGGACAGCGGGATGGACCCTCTGGGCCTGCTGCGGGAGGTGCTGGGGGAGTTCGAGCTGGAGGTTTTGGAGACCGTCCCTGTGGAGTACCGCTGTTACTGCACCCGGGAGCGGGTGAGCCGGGCCTTAATCAGCTTGGGGAAAGAGGAGCTGGACTCCCTTATTGAGGAACAGAAGGGCGCGGAGCTCACCTGCCAGTTCTGCGACAAGGCGTATCGTTTCAGTGCGGAGGAGCTGATTTTGCTCCGGAACGAGGCCTCTGCCAAGTAGCTCCAAATTTTTTAAATTTTATCTTGACAGAACGGGATTCGTTTGCTATAATCAACTTCGCCGTCTGACAAGCGGACCGAACAACGGGAGCATAGCTCAGCTGGGAGAGCACTTGCCTTACAAGCAAGGGGTCACAGGTTCGAGCCCTGTTGTTCCCACCATTTCAAGCCGTACAAATGTGGCGCGGTAGTTCAGTTGGTTAGAACGCCGGCCTGTCACGCCGGAGGTCGAGGGTTCAAGTCCCTTCCGCGTCGCCACATTCTATGCCCAGGTAGCTCAGTTGGTAGAGCAGCGGACTGAAAATCCGCGTGTCGCTGGTTCAACTCCGGCCCTGGGCACCATATGCGAGTGTAGCTCATCTGGTAGAGCGCCACCTTGCCAAGGTGGAGGTAGCGAGTTCGAGCCTCGTCACTCGCTCCATAAAAATTTCAAAAAGGAGTGCTAAAGCACTTCTTTTTGAATATAATACAGTGTCTGGCGCCATAGCCAAGTGGTAAGGCAAGGGTCTGCAAAATCCTGATGCCCCAGTTCAAATCTGGGTGGCGCCTCCAAAAAAAGAGGGCGGGCTGCGGCCCGTCCTCTTCCCTTTCTCTCTTAACTTCATATCGGGGTGTGGCGAAGTTTGGTATCGCGCTTGGTTCGGGTCCAAGAGGCCCCGGGTTCGAATCCCGGCACTCCGACCATCAAAAACCGCTGATTTCGTAAGAAATTGGCGGTTTTTCACAATTTTTTGATGAAAATAATTTTCTAGAATCTCGCTGTTCTAACAAAAGTTCTAACATGCACCCTGATTTTTGTCATCGGAAAGCAGGTCTGACATAGCGGCCAAAGTGCCTTTTTTGTTCTCAAAACTCAGGTGCCCGTAAATATTGGCCGTGGTTGCTATATCGCTGTGGCCGAGCCATTCGGACACCCGCTTGATATCTTAGCCTTTTGCGATCAGCAAGCTTGCCGTTGTGTGCCTCAGATCGTGATACCTGATATGGGGCAGACCATTTGCTTTGAGGATCTGCGTAAACTTGCGGCTCACAAAATCCGGGTTCAAGATCCTGCCGTCATCCCATGTGAACACATACCCGCTGTCAACGTAGGAACTGCCCAGGAGTTCTTTCATCTCTTCCTGCCGTTCCCGGATGGATGAGAGCATCTGTCTGATGTCCGGCGTCATGGGATAGGTCCTGTGGCTTGCCTGGTTTTTGGTGGTCTGCTTTTCAAGGATCTCAGAGAAGCGAACGACGGTCGCTTCGATCGTGAAGGTGTCGTTTTCAAAATTGATCGCGCTCCACTTCAATCCGACCGCTTCACTTCTGCGCAAACCGTAGACTATCGTAAACGTAACGATGTGTTCAATGATAGTGCCCTTGATGGCTCCAAGCAGTGCTTTGGACTGTTCCTGGGTGTAGAAGCTGCCAACATATTTGTGCTTCTTTGGCAGGGTCACCCGGTCAGCGGGATTGTATGGAATGATGTTCTTCTTTACGGCGTCCTGCAAAGTCCCCGGATTACGATATGGTGGTCGTGCAGGCTTTTTCCGGATAGCTTTCCTTTGATATGCTCCCCCGGCTTTTGCGCTTTGCGATTGTAATACAACTGTATATCCTGGGGAGAGATATCATTTAAGGTCACATTGTGCTGCTTGAAATGCGGGCCAATTTGGTTCCTGTAGTAGCTGACATAGCTTTGAAAGGTGATACGGTCAACCTCGTTCTCTTTCTGTTCCAGCCAGGTTTCGAGCCATTGCCAGAACGGAGTTCTGGGATAGGCCACGATCTTACCTTCTTCAAATTTGCCCGCGATCTCTTGTGCCGCTCTCTGCGCCTCCCTTTTATTGCCCCGCTTGACGGGAACTTTAGTCGATACCCATTTATGTTTCGTTTCGCCGTTAATATTACTTCTGAAAAACAATCTAGAAAAAAGATGCAGAAAGTGGTAAAATAGAC
>CANASS010000027.1 GCA_947364395.1 uncultured bacterium | reverse complement strand
CATTTTTGGCGTAAAAACAATTTTAAGGAAACAGGGATTACGTATGACACGGATCGCTATACGGTCGTTGTAGCCCAGCGGACTTTATAAATCATTATTTATCAGGGGGATTTCATCTTTTGGGTGAAATCCCCCTTGGCAAATGCTCTCTTGGGATAACATATTGATTAAAAATTTTACTCCGGCTGTAACGAACCGCCGCCCTATGGGATATATGGGGTGAAAGAGGGAGCTTCATGGACGATATGGAGGCCATCTACCGCAGCCGCGCCCAGACCGTCTATAAATTCCTCCTGGCCCAGTGCCGGGACCCGGACCTGACGGAGGAGTATAACGCCGTCCACGGCGCCGGCTGGGCGGCCAAGACCAGCGTTAAGGAGTACGCTCAGTCACCGGCGGACATTCAGCGGCTGCTGATGATCCTGGAACAGCACAGGTCTGAATATTTTATAGGCAGACCAGGGGAACGCCCGCCGCGCGTAGCTGTGCGTGGCGGGCGTTTGACCTCTCTGCGGAGGGCTTCCAAAAGAATTTCCACAATTCCTATTGACAAGGTATGCTTTTTACGGTATGATTTGGGCGAAATAAAAATCAGTCCTTTTTCCACGGACTTCAAGGAGATGGAACAAGTTATGATATACGCGGACAACGCCGCGACCACCAAGACCAGCCCGCTGGCCCAAAAGGCCATGCTGGATGCCATGGAGCGGTTTTGGGGCAATCCCTCCAGCCTCCACACACCCGGGCAGCAGGCCAAGGAGGCCATGCAGTCCGCCCGGGAGGCTGTGGCTAAGGCCATCGGCGCCCAGCCCCGGGAGATTTACTTCACCTCCGGCGGCAGCGAGGCGGACAACCAGGCCATTGCCAGCGCCGCCAGGGTGGGGGCGCTGAAGGGCAGAAAGCACTTGATTACCACCGCCATTGAGCACCACGCCGTCCTCCACACCGTGGACCAGCTGGCCAAGGAGGGGTTTGAGGTCACCGTGATCCCCGTGGATGAGAGCGGCATCGTGAAGGTGTCCGACGTGGCCGCCGCCATCCGGGATGACACCGCCCTGGTGTCCGTCATGTACGCCAACAACGAGATCGGCACCATCCAGCCCGTGGCGGAGATCGGGGCTCTGTGCAGGGAGCGGGGCATCCCCTTCCACACCGACGCCGTCCAGGCGGTGGGCCATCTGCCCATCGACGTGAACGCCCAGAATATCGACATGCTGTCCCTGTCCGCCCACAAGTTCCACGGCCCCCGGGGCGTGGGCGCGCTGTACGTTCGCCGGGGAGCGCCTCTGCTCACCTTCATCCAGGGCGGGGCGCAGGAGTCCGGCCGCCGGGCGGGGACAGAAAATCTTCCCGCCATCATGGGCATGGCGGCGGCGCTGGAGGACGCGGTGGATCACATGGAGGAGAACAACGCCCACGCCCTCCGGCTTCGGGACGGCCTGATTGACGGCCTGTCCAGGATACCCCACTGCGCCCTGAACGGAGACCGGGAACGTCGCCTTCCCAGCAACGTGAATTTCTGCTTCGAGGGCATCGAGGGCGAATCCCTGCTGCTGCTGCTGGACGACAAGGGCGTTGCCGCCTCCTCCGGCTCGGCGTGCACCTCCGGCTCCCTGGACCCCAGCCACGTGCTGCTGGCCATCGGGCGGCCCCACGAGGTGGCCCACGGTTCCCTGCGCCTCACGCTGGATCATGAGAACACCATGGAGGATGTGGAGGCCATTGTGAAGGCCGTCACTGAGGTTGTCGGCTATCTCCGGGAGATGTCTCCCGTTTGGAAAGCATTGCAGAGAGGAGAACGCCAGTATGTTATACAGTGAGAAAGTGATGGACCATTTCCGCAATCCCCGGAACGTGGGCGAAATTGAAAACGCCGACGGTGTGGGCGAGGTGGGCAACGCCAAGTGCGGCGATATCATGAAAATGTACCTCAAGATTGAGGATGGGGTTATCGTGGACGTGAAGTTCGAGACATTCGGCTGCGGCAGCGCCATCGCCACCAGCTCCATGGCCACCGAGCTCATCAAGGGCAAGCGGGTGGAAGAGGCCCTGAGCCTCACCAACCAGGCGGTGGTGGAGGCCCTGGACGGCCTGCCCGCCCACAAGATTCACTGTTCCGTGCTGGCGGAGGAGGCGGTGCGCGCCGCCATCAAGGACTACTACGACAAAAACGGCATCGCCTACGACGCGGAGCAGTTCTGCAACGGCGACTGCTCCTGCTGCCACGAGCACGACCACCACGAATAAGATCGAGGAAGCCTCCCCGGCCCGCCGGGGAGGCTTTTCGCCTGTCGGGCCATGCCGACGCAAAAGCGGCTGAATCTATATGGCGAAAACTTGCAAAAGAAAATCTGATATGGTAAAATAAAATGCTATATCAGATTTTTCCTGTGATGGGTCTGAGAAGATTTGAGCAGAAAAGGGGTTGTCCTGTGTACCTAAGAGCGCTCGAGATCCAAGGCTTCAAGAGCTTTCCAGATAAGACGGTGCTGGCCTTCGGCTCGGACATCACGGCGGTGGTGGGGCCCAACGGGTCGGGCAAGTCCAATATTTCCGATGCCATCCGCTGGGTGATGGGGGAGCAGTCCACCCGCACCCTCCGGGGGAGCAAGATGGAGGATGTTATCTTCAACGGTACGGAAAAGCGCAAGGGCCTGGGCTTCGCCGAGGTCACCCTGGTGCTGGACAACACCGAGCACATCTTCCAAATGGAGGAGACGGAGGTGGCGGTGACCCGCCGGTATTACCGCTCCGGGGAGAGCGAATACTACATCAACCGCCGGGCCTGCCGCCTGAAGGACATCAACGAGCTGTTCATGGACACCGGCCTGGGCCGGGAGGGCTACTCCATCATCGGCCAGGGGCGCATCGACGAGATTTTGTCCGTCAAGAGCGCCGACCGCCGGGAGGTCTTTGAGGAGGCGGCGGGCATTTCCCGCTTCCGCCACCGCAAGGAGGAGGCGGAACGCAAGCTGGAGCGCACGGAGGACAATCTGGTGCGCATCAACGACAAGATCAGCGAGCTGGAACTCCAGGTGGAGCCCCTGCGGGTCCAGGCGGAAAAGACGAGGAAGTACAACGTCCTCCGGGACGAGCTGAAAGGCCTGGAGATTTCCGTATGGCTGGACCAGCTGGAGCACCTGCGGGTCAACAGCGTAAAGCTGAAGGCCGACTGCGAGGCGGCGGTCCGCCAGCGGGACGAGGCCAAGGCTGAGGTGGAGCGGCTGTACGCCGAGAGTGAGCAGCTGGCCGGTCAGATGCGGGACAAGGACATTCAGGCGGAGGAGCTGCGGGGCAGGCAGTCCGGCATGGACGAACAGGTTCACTCCTGTGAGAACAGCATCACGCTTCTGAAAAACGACATCAAAAACAACAGTGAAAACGCCCAGCGCATCCGGCAGGAGCTGGAGCAGCAGGAGGGCCGGGCCGGGTCCATTGCCGCCCAGATCCAGGAGGGCCGGGACCGCCTGGACCAGATTGGGCGGGACATGGCCGGCTGCCAGGGGGAAATCGACGCCCTGGCCAGGGACGCCCAGGAGGTAATGGGCTCCGCCGGCACCCTGAACGAGGAGCTGGAGCGGCTCCAGGAGCGGGAGCGGCTGGAGACCGCCTCCGCCGGGGAGGCCAGGGAGCTGCTGTCCGCCCTGGCCGCCGCAGCCCAGGAGCTGTACGACCGGGAGGAAAAGCTGGGCCGGGAGCTCCAGGAGCAGGAGGACAAGGCGTCCCAGGCCAGGGAGGCCCTGGAGGGCACCCAAAAGGAGCTGGAAAAGGTCGCCGAGGACCGGGACGCGGCTAAAAACGTCATCAGCGGCTATCAAATGCGCCTCCAATCCCGGCAGCGCAGGCTGGACCAGGCCCAGGAAAAGCACCGTCGCCTTCAGATGGATGAAAACAACCTCAATTCCCGGATTAAAATGCTGGCCGAAATGGAGAAGCTGTACGAGGGCTACTCCAAGGCGGTGAAGCTGGTGATGGGAGAGGCCGGGCGGGGCGGCTTGAAGGGGGTCCGCGGCCCGGTGGCGGGGCTGCTCCACGTCCCGGACCAGTACGCCGTGGCCATCGAAATCGCCCTGGGGGGCGCCATGCAGAATCTGGTGGTGGAGCGGGACGAGGACGGCAAAAACGCCATCAATTACCTGAAGCGCCGCGACGGCGGGCGGTGCACCTTTCTGCCCATGAACACCATCCGGCCCGCCGATTTCCGGGACAGGGCGGTGGAGAACGAAGAGGGCTTTGTGGGCATGGGGGATGCCGTCATCTCCTTTGACAGGCAGTACGCCAACATTTTTTCCAACCTGCTGGGCCGGGTGGTCATCGCCCAGAGCATGGACAAGGCCATGGCCATGGCCAGGAAATTCGGCCACCGCTTCCGCATCGTCACCCTGGACGGACAGGTGCTCAACGCCGGGGGCTCCATGACCGGCGGCTCGGTATCCCGCTCGGCGGGGATCTTGAGCCGGGCCAACGAGCTGGAACGGCTGAACCAGCAGAAGGACGGTCTGGCCGCCGACCTCAAGACCGCCTCCGACGAGCTGGCGAAGGCTCAGCGAGAGCTAACCGCCGCCCAGTATGAGCTGGACGCCGCCTCCGCCCAGCTGCGGGAGGCGGAGGACGCGGTGTTGAAATACTCCGAGCGGGCGGACAGCGCCCAGGTCCAGTTGGCGGACATTGAGCTGCGCCGTCAGGCCCTGGCGGGGGAGCGGGCCCAGGTCCGCCGCCGGATGGGGGAGAACACGGACAACACCGCCCAGGCCAAGGCCCGCATTGAGGAACTGGAGGGCTCCGCCGCCGCCCTGCGGGCGGAGGGGGAGGCCAAGGCCCAGGGCCGCACCGCCCTCCAGGACCGGGTGGCCAAGCTGAACGAGGAGTCCGCCCGGCACAGCGCGCGCCTGGCCGGGCTGGAGGGCGAGCAGTCCGCCCTGCGCCAGTCCATCGGCGAGCTGGAGCGCCTGCGGGACGATCTGAGCGGGGATACCGCCAACCGCACCGCCATGATTGGCCGGTTTGAGCAGCAGAACGACTATCTCCTGCGGCGCATCCAGGAAGAGGAGGAGCGTCTCCAGCGGCTGCGGGCCGCCAGCCAGGAGGGCGCGGCGGCCATACGGCGGCTGAACGACGAGAAGCTGGCTCTGGAGGGCAGGCGCAATCAGGCGGACCGTCAGGCCCGGGACAAGAACAGCGAGCTGATCGGCATGGAGCGGGAGGTATCCGTTCTGGAGCAAAAGTCGGTGGCCGCCGTCATGGAGGAGAGCCAGCTGCTGGACAAGCTGTGGGAGAGCTACCAGCTGTCCCACGAGGCGGCCAGGGCCCAGCGGGTGGAGCTGGAGTCGGCGGCCAAGGCCCAGCGGCGCATTGGGGAGCTGAAAAGGTCCATCTCCGCCTTGGGCGGCATCAACCCGGACGCCGTGGAGGAATTCGCCCGGGTCAACGAGCGGTATACCTACTTCACCGGCCAGCGGGACGACGTGGCCAAGGCAAAAAAGGAGCTCCAGGACATCATCGCCCAGATCACCGGGGAGATGACCGAAATATTTAAAGAGCAATTCGCCCTGATCGACCAGGAGTTCCGCAAGGCATTTACCGAGCTGTTCGGCGGCGGCAAGGCGGAACTCATCCTGGAGGATCAGTCGGACGTGCTGAACTGCGGCATTGAGATCAAGGCCCAGCCCCCGGGCAAGACCATCCAGCACATGAGTTCCCTGTCCGGCGGGGAGCGGGCCCTCATCGCCATCGCCCTTTATTTTGCCATTTTGAAGGTCCGGCCCACCCCCTTCTGCGTCATGGACGAGATCGAGGCGGCGCTGGACGAGTCCAACGTGGTGCGCTACGCCCGGTACATGCGCCGCATGAGCGGCAAGACCCAATTCATCGTCATCACCCACCGCCGGGGCACCATGGAAGAGGCCGACGTGCTCTACGGCGTCACCATGCAGGAGAAGGGCGTGTCCCGGATGCTGACGATCAACCTCAATGATGTTGAAAAGGAGCTGAACATCAAATGACCGGGTTCGTGCCCAAGCGCTGTGGGAACTGCGGCACTGAGATGAAATTCCTCCGGCGGGAAAACCTGCTGGACCTGCGCCACGGCGTCATTGCCTACGGCATACCCAACCTGCCGGCGGACGAGCTGTATGCGGAGATTTGGGGCTGTCCCAGCTGCCGGAAGCTGGAGTTCTACGCGTGCGACGTGCCGGAGGGAAGGGAAGCGCCTTCGGAGAGCGGGGGCTGGGACGGCGGGGACCACATCGCCCAGACCACCTGCCCCGCCTGCGGCCATGTCCACGACCTGGACGACCCCAAGTGCCCCCTCTGCGGGGCGAAAAACCCAAACATTTCATATAAAGGAAGTTGACTATGGGCTTTTTTGACAAAATCAAGAAGATTGGTATTTTCAACGGCTTCTCCCAGCTGGACGACGACTTTTACGAGGAGCTGGAGGAGTCCCTGGTGATGGCCGACCTGGGAGCCGAGACCACCATGGAGGCGGTGGAGGAGCTGAAAAGCCGCTGCAAGGCGCGGAAGATCAAGGATACCGAGGGCGCCCGCCAGTGTATGCGGGATATTCTGGCCGAATACCTGTCCATCGGCGACCTGTCGGTGGACATGAGCAGCACCCCCGCCATTGTGCTGTTCATCGGCGTCAACGGGGTGGGCAAAACCACCTCCATCGGCAAGCTGGCCGCCCGCTGGAAGCGGGAGGGCAAAAAGGTGCTGCTGTGCGCCGGGGACACCTTCCGGGCCGCCGCCGCCGAGCAGCTCACCATCTGGTCCGACCGGGCGGGGGTGGACATCGTCAAGCAGCACGAGGGGGCGGACCCCGCCGCCGTGGTGTACGATGCCCTGTCCGCCGCCCGGGCCAGAAAGAGCGACGTGGTGCTGGTGGACACCGCCGGACGGCTGCAAAACAAGGCCAATCTGATGAACGAGCTGAACAAGATCAGCCGCATCATTGAGCGGGAGTGCCCCAATTCCAGCCGGGAGACCCTGCTGGTGCTGGACGCCACCACCGGGCAGAACGGCCTTATCCAGGCCAAGGAGTTCTCCAAGGTGGCGGGGGTCACCGGCATTGTGCTCACCAAGCTGGACGGCACCGCCAAGGGCGGCATTGTGGTGGCCATCGCCAAGGAGCTGGGCGTGCCTGTGAAGTTCGCCGGAGTGGGGGAGGGTGTGGACGACCTCCAGCCCTTTGACGCCGCCGCCTTCACCGAGGCCCTTCTCTGATAATATTTACACTCCTGTAACGAATTTGAGGGCCGGTTAAGATATAATAAAAAGAATGGATGAGAATGGGGGTTTATCTGGATGAAATTGGTATTGGCCAGTAAAAATGAGAAAAAGCTCAAAGAGATGAACGAGATTTTGTCCGGCATGGAAGTGGAGGTATGCCTCCAGGCGGATGTGGGGATCGACGTGGACGTGGAGGAGACGGGGACCACCTTTGAGGAGAACTCCATGCTCAAGGCGAAAGCCGTCATGGAGGCCTCCGGCCTGCCCGCCATCGCCGACGACTCCGGCCTGTGCGTGGACGCGCTGAACGGGGCCCCCGGCGTGTATTCCGCCCGGTACGGCGGCGAGGGCCTGGACGACGCGGGGCGGTACCGCCTGCTGCTGGCCTCCATGCCCGCGGGCCAGCCCCGGACGGCCAAGTTTGTGTCCGTTATCACCTGCTGCTTCCCCGATGGCGGCGTGCTCACCGCCCGGGGAGAGTGCCCCGGTACCATCGCTTTCGCGCCCATGGGGGAGGGGGGCTTCGGCTACGACCCGGTGTTCTTCCTGCCCAAGCTGAAAAAGACCTTCGCCCAGCTCAGCGCTGAAGAAAAAAACGCCATCTCCCACCGGGGGCTGGCGCTGAAGGCGTTCCAGGCAAAGCTGGAGGACTATTTAAAATGAAGAACAGCGGGGTCTGTCCCAAGTGCGGCGGGCGGGATATCATCACTGTGCCGTCGGTAGACAGCCAGTTCAGTGTTGGACTGCGTGGTCCCCTGCCGGTGGAACGCTGCCTGTGCCTGACCTGCGGCTATCTGGAGAGCTGGATGGACCTGGAGGCGTTTACCCGTATGGGGGCCCGGGAATACTGGGAAAAGCTGCGGCTGGCGGAGGAATCCGACCGAAGGTTCGGGGCGGATTTGGCCTACTACAGCGAAAGGGCCCGGCAGGAGCGGGAACAGTCCGTCAAGGCCCCACAGGAAACCAAAAAGAAACGGAGAGAGGACCCATGGACCTGACAAGCAAACAGCGCGCCCAGCTGCGGGGACTGGCCAATGAGCTGGACGCCATCGTCCACATCGGCAAGGACGGCATCGGCCCCAACCTGACAAAACAGGCGGACGACGCCCTGGAGGCCCGGGAGCTCATCAAGGGCAAGGTGCTGGAGAACAGCCCCCTGTCCCCCCGGGAGGGAGCGGAGGAGCTGGCCCGGGCCACCCGGAGCCAGGTGGTGCAGGTGATCGGAACCAAATTCGTATTGTACAGAGAGACCCACAGCAAGCCCCGGGACAAGAGAATCCAGCTGGTGAAATAGGCATCCCCTAAACTTTTTTGAGAGGGTGGTCCCATTGAAAATCGGCATTTACGGCGGCAGCTTCAATCCCCCCCATCTGGGGCACCTGGCGGCGGCAAAGGCGGCGATGGCCGCGCTGGAGCTGGACAGGCTGGTGTTTATTCCGGCGGGCGTTCCGCCCCACAAGGATCTGGCCCCCGGCAGCCCCGACCGGGCCCAGCGGCTGGAGATGACCCGCATTGCCGCAGACCAGCTGCTCATGCCCGCCTCCACCGAGGTGTGGGACACCGAGCTCCACCGGGAGGGTAAGAGCTATACCGCCGACACCCTGGAGGAGGCCGCGGCGCGCTGGCCGGGGGACGAGCTGTGGCTGCTCATGGGGACGGATATGTTTCTCACCCTCCACCTGTGGGCGGAGCCGGAGAAGATCCTGGCCCTGGCGGGGGTGTGCGCCTTTGGACGGACTGAGGCGGACGGCGAGGAGATGTTTGCCCCTCAGCGGGAGTTTCTGAGCCGGAAATTTCACGCGAAGATTGCCACCATCTCCATACCGGGACTTGTGGACATCTCGTCTACCCGGCTGCGGGAGCTGCTGGCCCAGGGAAAAGGCCGGGAATTTTTGCCGGAAGCGGTGTACGGTTACATTTTACGGGAAAAACTATACGGGACCCGGGCCGATATGAAGGGGCTCAGCCTGGAGGACCTGCGGTGCGTGTCCTATTCCATGGTGTACGCCAAGCGGCTGGCCCACATCCGGGGCTGCGAGGAGGAGGCGGCCCGGCTGGCGCGGCGCTGGGGGGCGGACGAGGAGTGGATGCGCCGGGCGGCCATCCTCCACGACTGCACCAAGTATTTCACCGAGCAGCAGCATCTGGAGATCTGCGAACGGTACGGCATCGCGCTGTCCCCGCTGGAGCGGGCCACCGACAAGCTGCTCCACTCCAAGAGCGGGGCGGCCCTGGCTAAATACATCTTTGGCTTTGACGGCATCTACGACGCCATCTTTTACCACACCACCGCCCGGGCCGGTATGAGTCTGGAGGAAAAGATTTTGTACGTGGCCGATTACATGGAGCCCTGCCGGGCGTTTCCCGAGGTGGGGGAGCTGCGCCGTTTGGCGTATACTGATCTGGACGGCGCGGTGGGCATGGGCGCTTCCCTGTCCGTCCAGGAGATGGTTCAGCGGAACAAGGAACTCCACCACGACACCAGAGCGGCCTACGAATGTTACGGGAAGGGAAGTCAAGCATGAGCGATCAGTTCAACAACGCGCATCAGCAGGGGCCTGGGCGGACTGGCCCGGGAAAACGGCTGGAGAAAAAGACAAAGCCGGTCCTGACTCCGGCCCAGGCCCAGAAAAAGAGAGAAAAGCGCATCATGGTCATCATGATCGTGGCGGCGGTGATTATGGTTCTTGCGGCGGCGGCGGTGACGCTGTATGTCCGCCTGTTCAAGAAGCCCACCCTGCCTCCGCCGCCCGGCGAAACCAATCAGGCGGTCGAATCCGCCGACCCGGACGCGGACCCCAGCCCCGAGGAGACCCTGGACTTCGACGCGGTCCAGCCCAAGGTGGGCGGGGCTCGAAAGAGCGAGGATATCTTCACCTTTTTTGTGGTGGGCAAGGATATTGCCTCCGGGAGCACCGATACCATGATGGTCGCCACCTATGACGTGACCAACCAAAAGGCCACTGTCATGTCCCTGCCCCGAGACACGCTGGTCAACGTGCGCAGCGGCTCCATCTATACCCGCCTGAACGCTGTCTCTAACCTTTACGGGGGTAACGAGAAGGGCCGGGAGGCTCTGCTCCGGGAGGTGTCCGAGCTGGTGGGATTTACGCCGGATTACTATGTGGAGATAGACTGGGAGCTGGTGGGGGAGATGGTAGACGCCATCGGCGGCGTCTGGTTTGACAACCCCTACCATATGGAATACTACGACCCCTACCAAGACCTGAACATCTACCAGGAGAAAGGCTATCGGAAGATCGACGGTAACGACGCTATGCAGATCGTCCGCTGGCGGCACAACGGAAAGGTGAACGGAGTGGTTGTTCCCGGCGGCGGGGATGGCAGTGACCTGTGCCGCCTGCGGGTGCAGCACGACTTTTTGAAGGCGGTGCTTAAGCAGACCCTTCAGATCGGCAACATCACCCGCATCGGCCAGCTCATTGACCTGTTCAACAGCCGGGTGGAGAGCAATCTGTTGGTGGAAAACATGTTTTGGTTTGCCAAGTCGGCGGTGCTGGGCGGGCTTCAGGTGGACGACGTGGAGTTCACCACTATGCCCTATTACGGTTTTTTGAATACCTATGTCTATCCCAACCAGAGCGAGCTGTTGACCGTCATCAATGAGAAGCTGAACCCATTTGTGGAGCAGGTGACTATCCGCCAGCTGGACCTGATCTCCGGCAACAAGGACGGCTCACTGCGTTCGTCCACCGGGCGGCTGGCCGACCCCAGGGCGGCGGTCCCGCCGGTGAAAGACACCCCGGAGCCCGAGGAGTCCGAGCCTGTGGAGAGCGGCGGGCCCACCGAGAGCGGTCAGCCCGCCGAGAGCGAGCCGCTGGAGAGCGGACAGCCTCAGCCCAGCGGCCCGGCGGTCACCGAACCCCAGCCCAGCGGAACGGCAGACACGCCGCCCCCAGCCACCCAGCCCCCGGCGAGCCAGCCTCCGGCCACCGCCGCCGTGGAGCCGGAGCCCCAGCCCACGCCAACCTCGGACGCGGGCCCCATCGACTGGGGCGAGACCACAGAATAAGCGTGAGGACAGGCGCATGGAGGAGTTTGGAGCGGAGTAAAAGCGGCCCGTCCATGCGCCCAAGCCCAGCGTGACAACAAAAGGAGAGTATTTCATGCTGAACGAAAAGGAAATGATCGCTATTATCGTCAAGGCCCTGGACGACAAAAAGGGCAAGGACCTGAAGGTGCTGCGCACCGCCGATCAGACCACCCTGGCGGACTATTTCATCATTTGCAGCGGCAGTTCCAACACCCAGGTGCGGGCGTTGGCCGACGCGGTGGAGGAGGCCATGTCCAAGGCGGGAGAGGAGCCACATCACATCGAGGGCCACCGGGGCGGACAGTGGACTCTGATGGATTACTCCAGCGTGGTGGTCCACATCTTCACCGACGAGGGCCGGGAGTTCTATGGCCTGGAGCGGCTGTGGTCGGACGCCGAGGCGGTGGATGTCTCCGAATATCTGACGGCGCAAGCCGAGTAAGGTTGTGAATTGACATGGAAAACAACAAAAAAGTGATGCTCTCCGGCATCCAGCCCAGTGGGGAACTGCACATCGGCAACTACCTGGGCCCCCTGTGCCACTGGCCGGAGATGATTGACGAGTTCGACTGCTATTTCTTCCTGGCAGACCTGCACACCATCACCGTCCGCCAGGACCCAGCCCAGCTGCGCAAGCGGGTGCTTACCCTCATTGCCCAGTACATTGCCTGCGGGCTGAACCCAGAAAAGTGCGTGCTGTTTATCCAGTCCCACGTCTCTGCCCACAGCCAGCTGGCCTGGGTGCTGGACTGCTACACCATGTTCGGTGAACTGTCCCGCATGACCCAGTTCAAGGACAAGTCCGCCCGCAATGCCGACAACATCAACGCGGGCCTGTTTACCTACCCGGTGCTGATGGCGGCGGATATCCTGCTCTACCAGCCGGATTTTGTCCCGGTGGGAGAGGACCAAAAGCAGCATGTGGAGATCTGCCGGGACATCGCCAACCGCTTCAACGGGGTGTACGGCGAGGTGTTCAAGGTCCCCGAGCCCTATATCGCCAAGGTGGGGGCTCGGATCATGAGCCTGTCTACCCCGGACAGCAAGATGAGCAAGTCCCAGCCCGAGGGCTGTGTGTTCCTGATGGAGAAGCCGGAGGACATCGCCCGGAAGTTCAAGCGGGCGGTGACCGACAGCGACACCGAGCACTGTGTGCGCTATGACCCGACAGCTAAGCCCGGCGTGTCCAACCTGATGCAGATTTACGCTTCCGCCACCGGTAAGAGCTACGAGGAGATTGAGCGGGAGTTCGACGGTAAGGGCTACGGCGCCTTCAAGCCCGCCGTGGGCGAGGCGGTGGTGGAGACTCTGCGCCCCATCCGGGAGGAAACCGAACGTCTGCTCGCCGACAAGGCGTACCTGGAGGGCGTCTACCGGGCCGGGGCGGAGAAGGCGGAGTACATCGCCAATAAGACCCTGCGCAAGGTGTATAAAAAGGTGGGCTTCCTGCCCCGGTAAGCGGGAAAGAGAGAGACCCCGGGGAAAAGGAGCGAATTTTTGTTGAACAATCTGAGTAAAATCATGGCGTCCCAAGACATCTGGACGGTGTTGCTGGCATTGGGGCTGGCGGCGGCGGTGTCTCTGGCCGCAACACCGTTGGTGAAAGCGCTGTCGGTGAAGGTTGGGGCGGTGGACGTGCCCAAGGATGGCCGGAGGATGCACGACCACCCCATCCCTCGGATGGGTGGACTGGCTATTTTCTTGGGCTTTATGACCGCCATTCTGCTGTTTGTTCCGTTGAATACGGAGAAGCAGGGAATGTTGCTGGGGGCGGTGATTATCGTGGTGCTGGGCATGCTGGACGACAAGTATGCCCTGCCCGCCAAGCCAAAGTTTTTGGTGCAGGTTGCGGCCGCCCTTATCGCCGTCATGGCGGGCAACCGCATTGAGGTGCTGTCCAATCCCAACATTTTCAGCCCTGACCCGGTTTGGATGCTGGGCTGGCTGAGCTATCCGGTAACGGTGATCTGGATTGTGGCCATCACCAACGCCGTCAACCTGATTGACGGGCTGGACGGATTGGCCTGCGGCGTGTCCACCATCAGCGCGGCTACCATGCTGATTATCGCCCTGCGGTTCAGAGAGAGCGAGCTGGACGTGGCCATTATGATGGCGGCCCTGGCCGGGGCCTGTATCGGTTTTCTGCCTTACAACTTTAACCCGGCCAAGATCTTCATGGGGGACACCGGGTCCACCTTCTTGGGCTTCATCATGGCCACGGTGTCGGTGGAGGGGATGTTCAAGCAGTACACCATTATCTCCTTTGTGGTGCCCTTCCTCATGCTGGGCCTGCCTATTTTCGACGTGTGCTTCGCCGTGGTGCGGCGGGTGTCCCACGGGCAGAGCCCCATGCAGCCCGACCGGGGGCATGTCCACCACCGGCTCATCGACATGGGCTTTTCCCAGAAGCAGGCGGTGGGGGTGCTGTATGTGATCTCCGCCATTCTGGGGCTGTCCGCCGTGGTGCTCACCGCCAGCGGCGCGGTAAAGGCCATGGTGTTCCTGCTGGCCATGTGCGCGGCGGCAGGGATTGCCTGGAGAGTGTTTTTGCCCAACGGGCCCCATGACAGGGGTGAGGAGACGAAGGCCGACGAGGGGGAGAGCGAACCCGCTCAGGCCGGGGAGAGGGGAGAGAACAAGGATGGATAAGCTGAAGGTGATGACCATATTCGGCACCCGGCCGGAGGCCATCAAAATGGCGCCGCTGGTGAAGGAGCTGGAGGCCCGCCCGGAGTTCGAGAGCTGCTGCTGCGTCACCGCGCAGCACAGGCAGATGCTGGACACGGTGCTGGACATTTTCAAGATCACCCCGGAGTTCGACCTGGACATCATGGAGCAGAGCCAGACCCTGTCCACCATCACCGCCAAGTGCCTGCTGGGTTTGGAGGGAGTGTTCCGGCAGGTGCGGCCCGACCTGGTGCTGGTCCACGGAGACACCTCCACCACCTTCGCCGGGGCGCTGGCGGCCTTCTACCAGAAGATCGCCATTGGCCACGTGGAGGCAGGCTTGAGAACCGGCGACAAGTATTCCCCCTTCCCGGAGGAGATGAACCGTTCCATGGTAGGACGGCTTGCGGACCTCCATTTCTGCCCCACCGAGTCCAACCGCCGCAATCTGGCGGCGGAGGGCGTCGCCCGGGGGGTGTTCGTCACCGGCAATACAGTGATTGACGCGCTCCAAACCACGGTGGTTAAGGAGTTCTCCTTCGGCGAGGACAGCTTGAACCGGCTGGATTATGAGGGCAGAAAGGTGATTCTGGTCACCTGCCATCGCCGGGAGAACTACGGTCAGCCCATGGAGGACATCATGTCCGCTCTGGCCCATATCGCCAAAACCCACCCGGAGACGGAATTGGTCTACCCGGTGCATCTCAGCCCGGCGGTGCAGGAGTGCGCCCACCGGCACCTGGACGGCATCGGAAACGTACATCTCACCGCCCCGCTGGATGTGGAGGAGATGCACAATCTGATGGCCCGCAGCTATCTGGTGATGACCGACTCCGGCGGCTTGCAGGAGGAAGCTCCCGCCCTGGGCAAGCCGGTGCTTGTCCTGCGCAGGGAAACCGAGCGTCCCGAGGCTGTGGAGGCGGGAACGGTGAAGCTGGCCGGGGTGGATTACGACAGGATCATCCAGCTGGCCGATGAGCTGCTGGACGAACCCGCCGCCTATCAGCAGATGGCCCGCGCCGTCAACCCCTATGGGGACGGCAGGGCCTGCCGCCGCATCGCGGACGGGATTTTGTACCACTTTGGCCGGAGGCCCCAGCAGCCCGAGCCCTTTCAGAGCTGACGGTCCGGGCGCTGTTTGATGAATTTTTGCCCGGAGCGCAGGCGGCGTATTATATCAGATTTTGATTTTGGGGAGAGGGGGTCCGCGTTTTGGAGGATAAAAAGCGTACGGTGATGGCCGTCATTATCATTGTAGTGGTGCTGGCGGCGGTGCTGTACAGCTTTTTCCTCAACCTGTTCAGCCCTACCCCCCATCTGGAGCTGCCCGACCCGAACGCGTCCCAGAGCATGGACCCGGTTGGGGAGGAGAGCGGCTGGCCGGAGGGGGTAGCGGTGGAGGTCACCCCTCAGACGGTGCAGAGCCTTATCGCTTCCCTGGAGCGGTACGAGAGCTACCGCCGGACGGTTGCGGTGGAGTATTTCTCCATGGGGCAGTCTGTGGGAACGGTGACCGCCCAGGTGTGGGCGGACGGCGGGTGGACCCGCACCTCCGCCACCCTCAGCTCCGGCGCGGTGGAGCACTCCATCGTGGGCGATGACACCCTTTGGCTGTGGTACGAGGGCGACGGGGGCCGGGTATACGCCGGTCCGGCGGTGGAGCGCGCCGCCGACCTGTCCCAGCGCCTGCTCACCTATGAGGATGTGCTGGCGCTGGAAAAGCAGTCCATCACCGCCGCCGGGTACGAGGAGCGGGACGGCCAGCCCTGCGTCTATGTGGAGGGGACGGCCGCCCCGAACTGTACGGAGCGGTATTGGGTGTCGGTGCACAGCGGCCTGCTGGTGGCGGCGGAGATGGAGCAGGACGGGGCCGTGGCCTATTCCATGACCGCCCGGGATGTAGTCAGCCCTCTGGATGAGACTCAGGGGGTGTTTACGCTGCCGGACGGCACGGTGTTGTACCAGCCGGGGCGGTAATCACTCCGTTTTTTCCTGCTTTTCCCCATCGCCCAGGCCCAAGAGGAGCAGCAGGCCCAGGGTGATGACCAGTTCCAGGTTGTCCCCATCCTCCAGGTAGAGAAAGAGGATGATGAGCACCAGCAGGATGTCGCCGGTGTCGAACTTTTCCAGGGAAAAGTGCTGCTTCACCCCGTCCAGCAGCTGTCCCAGCCCCCGGACCACCTCCCCCGCCAGGTCGTTTTTGGAGTGGACCGGCTGAGGGGGGCGCTGCCAATTACCGGGGCGCTGGCCCTGGGGCTGGCTGAAGCCGTGATGAGGCTGGCTCTGCCGGGGCTGGCTGGGACCGGCCTGGGGCTCGGGGTCCAGCAGGACAAAGCTGTTGTCATCTAAATAGCGGTTATACATGGCCGGCCTCCTTGCGGGCGCGGAACAGGTCCAGCCCTGAGCGGATCAGCCGGGACAGCTTGGCGATCTGGATCGCCTTGTCCAGCTTGGCGTACCGCTCCTCCCGCACGAATGGCCGCAGGGCGTTGAGCAGGGCGGTCCGCTTGTCGTCGCCCCCGTCGGCGAACTGACCGATGAGTCCGGCGGCGGCGGACAGGGTGTTCATGTCCAGCCCCCCCAGCGCCCCCAGCATGCCCTCCAGCCCGCCCATAGACAGGGCGGGGGCCGCCGGGGGAGGGGTGTCCGCAGCCTGCGGCCCGCTCCCATCCTGGGGAGACGGCTCGTTTTGGGGCGGGTCCTGGGGCGGGGTTTGCTCCGGAGCCGCTTGATTTGAGCCGCCCCCGTTCAGGGACTGGGCCAGGGACATGATCTGCGCCATGGCCTGGGGGTTGCCCAGGATATTTTCCAGTTTTTCCTCCAGCTCGCTCATGGCTTCACCTCCCGGCCGGCATGTTTAAAGATCAATGCGGCTGCTTACTTCAAATTTTCCTTCATTTTCTGGATGAGCCGGACCCCCTCGGGGTCCCGCATCAGCTGGCGGATGGCGTCGGTCAGCTGGGCGGCGTCGCCCCGGGCGGCCCGTTCCGCCGCCGACTCCAGGTCTCCGGCGCTCTGGCTGAGCATAGAAAATATTTTTTGCGTCTCCGGCGCGTCCCGCAGCTTTTCCAGCTTGGACGGGTCCTTCATGAGGCGGCTGGCCTCTTTTCCCTTGAGCACTTCGTCAAAATTCGGCATAGGTAATCCCTCCGTTCACTGACAGTATATGTGCGCGGGAAGGAATGGTGACCAATATGAAGATTTTAGTGTTTTCCGATTCTCACGGGCGGCTTGGAGCCATGCTGGACGCCCTGGAGCAGGAGCGGCCCCAGCGGGTTTTTTTCCTGGGGGATAACTACCGGGACGGCCAGGCCCTGATGGACGCCTACCCTGACCTGCCTATGGAGCTGGTGAAGGGCAACTGCGATTGGGACAGCGCCCCGGACGAGCTCATTGTGGAGGCCGGAGGGGTAAAGTTCCTGCTCACCCATGGCCACCGCTACGGGGTGAAGAGCGGTACGGACCGGCTGGCCCAGGCCGCCAGGGAGAAGGGGGTAAATGTGGCCTGCTTTGGCCATACCCACGAGGGGCTGAATATGCCGGACCGCGGGGTATGGCTATTCAATCCCGGCACCGCCGGGGGAATCCACAACCGGGCGGGCTACGGGGTGGTCATAGTGTCCGATGGAAAATTCCGCACGGAACTGAAATAAAAATTCCCGGCGCTGACAGCGCCGGGAATTTTTACGTCTTGTCAGGCGTGGCTGTGCCGGAAATGGCTGTCCTCGGTGCGGAAGAGCAGGGTCAGACACCACAGGGCCGCCAAGCCCACCAGGGTGTAGATAATCCTGGCCAGCCAGGTGCCGGGGCCGCCGGAGATAAAGGCCACCAGGTCAAAATTGAACAGCCCGACGGACCCCCAGTTCAGCCCGCCGATGATGGCCAGCGTCAGGGCGATCTTATCCAGGAACACGGTACGAACCTCCTTTGGACGGGGAAGAGCGTCTCTACTCCGTCCGTTTTTTCTCACGGAGGTAGTTTGCGCACGGAAAAAAGCGCTATGCTGGAAATTTTTTTGACAAATATGGGGCTTACTCCACCGAGATGGACCGGCTGGTGGGGATGACGCACACGTAGCTCTTCCCCTGGCCCAGGGCCAGCGGGGCGCCGTCCTCGGTGAAGTAGCGGAACTGATCGTTGGAACCGCCCTTCTCCCACTTGATGGGGATGATCCGCCCGCAGCAGGCAAACCAGCCGTTTCCGGCGCTCAGGTCCACCTTGACCCGTCCCGCGTTGTCCTGGACCACGTAGGTGGTCTGGAGCACCAGCAGGTTGGTCACCGCCACCTGGCTTCCGTCGTTGCCGTCTATGTAGGGCTCGCCGTACTCCTCCACATTGTAGAGGCCGCTGAGAACGTCGTAGCGGAACACCCCGGTTTTGTAGCTGGAGAAGGGGACGGTGATGGTGTCGGCGCTTTCACCCACGGCGGGGGCGTATCCATCGACAAAGGCCATCTCATAGGCGTAGCCCCCGCTGTGCTCCTCCAGCTCCTGCGCGGCCATCATGTCCGTAATGGCCTGGCCGGAGGTGAGCAGGGAGTGCTCAAAATCGTAGTAGTGGCCGGCGACCCGGTCCCGGTCCCGCCAGAACATTCCGGCGTCCTGGCTGGAGTAGTAGCCGTTAACCCCGTCCACGGTAAAAAATCCCTGGCTGTTTTTGTTATTGTAAAACTCCGGGCTGCCTCCGGCATGGATGAACACCGCGTCATGGCCCTGGGCGATCTCCCAGTAATACTGCCGCGCGGAGCGCACCGAGCCGATGAGGCCCAGCTGAGAGGGGTCCTGGTACACCGCCAGCATCCGGGTGATGCCGCCCTCCGCCAGCAGCTCGTAAATGATATCCGCCTGGCTGTTGCCCTGCTGGGGCAGGGCGGTTTTCAGATTGTTGAGCATCACCGCCGCCGGTTTTTTGCCCGACAGGTCCTCCCGGCAGGGAACGCCGGTGAGGGGGTGGTAAAAGGCGGGGGCTGGGCTGGGCGTGGGGAGGGGGGCCCTGCTCTCCGGCGGGGCGGCGGTGGGAGTGGGCGTCGCTGGCGGCACGGAGGGCGCGGGCTCCTCGCTGTGACACCCGGCGAGAAACAGAAGGGACAGGGCAAAAAACAGACAGATTGTACGCTTCATGGCGTTTCCTCCTCCAATCGCTCCCGCAGGCAGGCGGGTGGGTACAGGCATATTATAACAATTGCGTCGAAGTTTGTAAAGGAAATTGGCAGGAGGGATTTGCGGGAAGGACAATGTACTTGCCATTTTTCCCGGCGTCTGTTATAATATCGCCATCCTGAGGTACATCATTTTTTGAAAAGGAGCTGTGAAGCTGTATCATGGACGCTTCTGTGCCCATATTCCGGCAAGTGCTGGAGCCCCTGGGGCTGGACGTGGCCCCGGCGGGGGAGTGCGGCTTTGAGGAGCTGGCGGCGGCCTACCGGGTCCGGCTTGAGCCTGGGGAGGGTCCCGTCTTGATCCGGGGCATGACCACCATGGCCGAGTGCCGCGCCGCTCTTCTGGCGGCAAAAAAACTGAACTGCGGCGGACCCTGGGTGAGCTGGGTGTGCGATGAGGACGGCTGTTCTCCCACCCGGGTGGACATGCTGGCCGCCCTGTTTGTGTGCGAGGGGATGGGGGCCGCGGCCTTTGGGGTGGAGTGTCCCCAGGAGGCCGCCGGAGAGGTGCTGGCCGGCCTGGCCGCCTACGCCCGTGCGCCCCTGTTCCAGGTGCGGGGAAAGGAGCTGGTCCCCTGGCCCTATGAGCCGGTCCCCCGGGACCCGGACGCCATCCCCTGCGCCACCGTCACCGATCCCTGCTTCATCCGCCGAACCATCGACGTGGGGGAGGAGCTGGAGTGCGGCCCCGACCTGCTGGAGGACATCATTGCCGCCGAGGACGACCCGGTGGGGGCGGTAAAAATTGCCATACAGAGCCAGGACGACGTGGACATATTCGCTCAGCACCAGTATGCCGTCCGCAAAGCGCTTTGCCTGCGGTCGGACGTGCCGGAGCTGCTGGAATGTGCCCTGCGGGTGTACCAGGGCCGGGCGTTTTACGACGGCACGGGGGAGATCGGTCAGGCGGAGCTGGACCGAATGTCCGAGATGTACGGACTCATTATTTTATAGAAAGGGGAAGATACCATTGGAAACCATCAAATACAGCCCCAAAGGGGTGTGCTCCCGAGGCATGGAGATTGACGTGGAGGACGGTGTGATCCAGGCCGTCCGAGTAATGGGTGGCTGCTCCGGTAATTTACAGGGCATCAGCTCCCTGCTGAGGGGGATGGCCGTGGAGGACGCCATTGCCCGGATGGAGGGCATCCGCTGCGGCATGAAGCCCACCTCCTGCCCGGACCAGCTGGCCCAGGCGCTGAAGTCCGCCCGCGCCTGATGGCTTATGGATAGCTGTGCGAAGGCGGAAAAATCTATTAAATGAAGGACCTGTAGAAGGCCGTCCGTCTCCTGTTTGGAGGCGGGCGGCCTTTTTCTGGAATATCCCCCCTGGGCTTCCAGCTATTGTGCCTTGCCGGACAGTTACAAAATGGTTACAATATGCTTACAAACCACCCCAAGGAGTGACAGAATATGAAAATGAAACAAACCCTTTTGGGCATGGCCCTGACCGCGTCGCTGATGGCTCCCGCGGCGGCGCTGGCGGTCCCCGCCTCAGCGGCGGACGTGCTGTCCGTCAACGGGCAGAATCTGTGGAGCCAGTCTCAGGCTCATTTGGTGGAGGGGGGCACTACCTATGTGTCCCTGCGTACGGTGGCCCAGGCCCTGGCTCCCAATGCGGAGGTCACCTGGGAGGACGGTACCGCCTGGGTCAGGGGGAATGGCCTCACCCTGTCCGCCCGGCCTGGGGAACAATGGCTGATGGTAAATGACCGGGCGCTGTACATCCCCCACCAGGTGCGCCTGGAAAACGGCAGGACCATGGTTCCCGTCCGGGTGCTGGCCCAGGCGCTGGGCGGGACGGTGGACTGGAGCTGGCAGGCGGGAGTGACCCTCACCCCAGGCAGCGGAAAACCGGCCCCTGCAAGCTATACGGAGGAGGATTTGTATTGGATGAGCCGCATCATATCCGCCGAGAGCAGGGGGGAGCCTATGCTGGGCAAGCTGGCGGTGGGCACTGTGGTGCTCAACCGGGTGGCCAGTGATGAGTTCCCCGATACCATCCACGACGTGATCTTCGACCGCAAGTGGGGGGTGCAGTTCACCCCGGTGGCCAACGGAAGCGTCTACATGGAGCCCACGGAGGAGAGCGTGCTGGCCGCCAAGCTGGTTCTGGACGGGGCCAGGGCGGCGGAGGGCAGCCTGTATTTTCTGGCCCCTGAACTGACCGATAACCACTGGGTTATGGAGAACCAGAGCTATGTCACCACAATCGGTTGTCATTGGTTCTATAAGTAAAAAACTAAAATTTTCCAGACCGATTTGGCCGAAAACTGTCAGAACTGTATAATATGCACAATAGCTGAGCCTGACTTATAGTTAGGTTCAGCTATTTTGCTGACCTCAAAAGGTTGCAAAATGGTTTTGAATAAGTTACAATGTGGTTACAATTTGAGAACAAATTGTAATAAGGAGAGATTTCATGAAAACACGAGCTACCAGCTTCCTGCTGGCTGCCCTCGCTGTCGTGAGCTTTGTCCTGCCTGCGCTGGCCGCTGATTTCGACGAATTGCCGGAAGAGGCCCCAGCTGAGACCGAAGAGATTGAGGAGGTGCGCAATGCCGTCATGCTGGACGGCGAGCCCGCTGAATCCGTAGAATTCGAGATACTGGACGGCGTGTGCTACGTCACCGTGAGCTCCTTTGTGTCCATGATGGACACGGAGGCCATGGTGGAGGAGGAGAACGGGGTCGTTTCCGTCAACACCACCACTGTCGTCGAGGTTGTGCCGATGGAGTCCCTGGCTGGGGAATCCGAGGCCGCCGCTGAGGCGGAGGAGGGCGCTGAGCCTGAGCAGGCCGTTGAGGCTGAGGAGAGCGCCGAGCCTGAGCAGGCCGTTGAGGCCGCCGGGAACACCGCCAATGTGGTGACGGATGATCTGAGCCTCACCGCTGCCGCCGGAGGCGACTATGTGGTTGCCAACGGTCGGTATCTCTACGCCCAGGACGGGCTGCCCCAGCTCAATGGCCGGGTGGCGGCGCCTGTGCGTCTGCTGGCCCGGGTGTATAACCTGAACGTGGCCTACAACGCGGAAAACGATTTGGTGCTGCTCAGCCGCCAGGAGGGCGGAGAGCCTTACTTGGCTGACGCCAGCACGGTGTATGATGGGGATACCCTTTATTGGCTGTCCCGCATCATCAACGCCGAGAGCGGCAACCAGCCCCTGGAGGGCAAGATCGCCGTTGGTAATGTGGTGATGAACCGGGTGAGAGATCCCAAGTTCCCCAACACGATCTACGATGTGCTGTTCCAGAAGAATCAGTTCAGCCCTGCCGCCAGCGGTTCCATTTACCGCGAGCCCAACGAGGAGTCGGTGGTGGCCGCGATGCTGGTGATGGACGGGGCCCAGGTGATGCCTAACGCGCTGTTTTTCAACGCGGCAGGGGCCACCAGGAGCTACGCAGCCCGGAACCGCGCCTATGTATCCACCATCGGCGACCACGCGTTTTACAAGTAAGCAGGACAGGCAAACGACAAGCAAGCAGCGAGGACAACCCGCCGCGGCGCCCGCAAGGGCGGCCGCGGTATTTTTTTGCTCTGGAGGGCCGGGGGGAGAGCGGGGGACATAGAAATTGACAAAATTGGGTCTCTTTGGTATAAATCGGTCCGGAAAAGACAAAAACAGACGGATTTTTTGTGAAAGTTTTCAGAGAAAATGGTTGATTTGATTTGAAAAAACGGGTATAATATTTGTGGAAAGATATACATATTCTGGGGGTGAAAGGTTTGTTTCAGATCGGAGATAAGGTGGTGCACCCCATGCACGGGGCGGGAGTCATTGATTCCATCGTGCAGCGCAGGGTGGCGGGCCAGGTTCAAGAGTATTATCAGCTCAAGCTGTCGGTGGGAAATATGGTGGTCATGGTGCCCACCGACAACACCGGGGAGGTCGGTATGCGTCCCGTGGTGTCCGGCGCTAAGGCGGAGGAGCTCATGTCGGAGATGGAGGGCATCGAGGTGGACATGACCTCCAATTGGAACCGCCGCTACCGGGAAAACCTTGTGCGGCTGAAGAGCGGCGACCTGCTGGAGGTGGCCCGGGTGGTGAAGGGCCTGCGCCGACGGGAGAGTCAGCGGGGGCTGTCCAACGGGGAGCGGAAAATGCTCCACACCGCGAAACAGATCCTCATCTCCGAGCTGGTGCTGGCCCAAAGCCTGCCTTATGAGACAGTGGAGAGCAGCATTGACACGGTTCTGAGCAACTGACGATGGACTGAGCTGAAAGCGAGAGGGGCCGTAAGGCTCCTTTTTGCGCAGTATTGGGAGGATGTTTCCATGGGATTTTTCCGCAAACGAAAAAAAGAGGCCGGACCCAGCTGCTCCGTGGTGGTGGTGGCGGCGGGGTCGTCATCCCGGATGGGCTTTGACAAAGTGCTGGCCGACGTGGGCGGCCTGCCCGTCATTGTGCGCTGCCTGAAAAGCTTTGAGAAAGCGCCCAGCGTCAGCGAGGTGGTGGTGGTCACACGGACAGACCTGGTACCGGAGGTGGCCCGGCTGTGCCAGGATTTCGGCCTGTCCAAGGTGGTGAAGGTGATCCGGGGCGGGGAGGATCGCACCCAGTCCGCCCGCCTGGGGACGCTGGAATGTGCCTCCAAGGCAAAGCTCATCGCCATCCATGACGGGGCCCGGCCTTTCGTCACCGTCCAGGTGATTGAGGATGCGGTGGCCCAGGCGGCGGTAAACGGCGCGGCGGCCCCCGCCGTGCCGGTGAAGGATACCATCAAAGCTGCCCACGATAGGCTGGTGGAGCGGACCCTGGACCGCACGGAGCTGTACGCGGTGCAGACCCCCCAGGTGTTCGACGGAGACCTGATCCGGGCGGCGCTGCAAAAGGCGGTGGACGACGGGGTTTCGCTCACCGACGACTGCGCCGCCGTGGAGCGGCTGGGGATGAGGGTGGCCCTCACCCCCGGAGATGAGCGGAATATCAAGCTCACCACCCCCGCCGACCTGCTCATCGGCGAGATTCTGTCCGAGGAGGTGCCGGCGCTGTGAGGATTGGGCACGGCTACGACGTTCACCGGCTGGTAGAGGGCCGGAGGCTGGTTCTGGGCGGGGTGGAAATCCCCTTTGAAAAGGGCCTGCTGGGCCATTCCGACGCTGACGTGCTGGCCCACGCGGTGATGGATGCTCTGCTGGGGGCGGCGGCGCTGGGGGATATCGGCCAGCTGTTCCCAGACAGCGACCCCGCTTATAAAGGGGCGGACAGCCTGGCGCTGCTGCGACGGGTGACGGCGGTGCTGAGAGAAGAGGGGTACAGAGTGGGTAACGTGGACGCCACGGTGCTGGCCCAGCGCCCTAAGCTGGCCCCACACGTGCCGCTGATGCGGGAACGGCTGGCGTCCGCCATGGAAATTGACCCGGGCTGGGTGAGCGTCAAGGCCACTACCGAGGAGGGACTTGGCTTTACCGGGACGGGGGAGGGAATCGCCGTCCATGCGGTGGCGCTCATCGAAGAACAATAAAGTTATCCGCAAAGTTCCTTTTTCGTTGCAAAAAAAGAAGGCTCCCCTTTTCACCAACGCTCCCCTCAGGGCATATGATGCCTTTGAGAGGAGCGTTTTGACGTTCCTCAAGAAGTATGGGGAAAGGAATGGTGGGCCGATGGTCTATTATCTTATCATTTGCCGCTCGCTCACCTATGCCCAGCGCACCGCCCAGGTGCTGGAGCGGGTGGGTATTCCCGGCTGGGTCCAGCGCGCGCCCAAGCTCATCTCCAAGGAGGGCTGCGGCTACTGCGTGCGTATCCCGGAGCGGCGGCTCACCGACGCGCTGACGGTGCTGCGGCGGGAGGGTATGTCCCCCAAGCAGGTGTTCCTCCAGACGGCGGAGGGGGAGTACAGTGAGGTGAAGTCATGATTTATCTGGACAGCGCGGCCACCACGCTGGAAAAGCCCGGGGCGGTGCCCCGGGCCGCCGCTTGGGCCATGACCCACCTGGCCAGCCCCGGCCGGGGCGGCCATGCCCCGGGAATGGCGGCGGCGGACCTGATGTATCGGATGAGGGAGCAGGCGGCGCGGCTGTTCCATATGGAGGAGCCGGAGGGGGTGGTGCTCACCTCCAACGCCACCCATGGGCTGAACATCGCCATCCGATCCCTGGTAAAGCCGGGGGGAACAGCCGTTATCTCCGGCTATGAGCACAACGCGGTCACCCGGCCCCTCTACGCCATCCCAGGAGTAAAAATCAGGGTGGCGTCCGGGCCGCTGTTCGACCCGGACGGGGTGTACGAGGCGTTTGAGCGGGAGGTCAGCTCCGAGGTGGACGCGGTGATCTGCAACCACGTGTCCAATGTGTTCGGCTTCATCCAGCCGGTGGACCGCATCGCCCAGCTGTGCCGGGAGCGGGGCGTCCCTCTCATCGTGGACGCCTCCCAGTCCGCGGGGACGCTCCATGTGGACATGGCGGGCTGGGGGGCGGCGTTTGTGGCCATGCCGGGCCATAAGGGGCTGTATGGCCCCCAGGGCACCGGCCTGCTTCTGTGCGGCGCCCAGGCCCAGCCCCTGCTTTACGGCGGCACGGGGAGCCTATCCTCCCGACAGGAGATGCCCAGCTTCCTGCCGGACCGGCTGGAGGCGGGCACCCACAACGTGTGCGGGGCGGCGGGCCTGCTGGAGGGCATGAGGTTTGTCAGCCGGACGGGTACTGCCCGCATCCACCGCCACGAGCAGAAGCTGACACGCCGCCTGATAGACCGGCTGGAACGGGTCCCCGGCGTGACAGTGTTCCGGGGAAACGAGAGCTGCCAAAGCGGGCTGTGTTCCATTGTGATGAAGGGCATGGACTGCGAGGAGGTGGGGGAGGCGCTGGCCAAGCAGGGCATCGCGGTGCGGGCGGGCCTGCACTGTGCCCCGCTGGCCCACCGCTCGGCGGGCACCCAGGACATCGGGACGGTTCGGTTCAGCTTTTCCGCCTTCAACCGCCCGGACCAGGCGGACAGGGCGGCGGCAGCCCTTCAGACGCTGGCAAAACGGGAAAAATACTGAGCGAGAGGGCGCGGCCAATGCCGCGCCCTCTCGCTTGAGCTGGTTCAAAGGCTATTTGTCGTGGGTCAGATCCCCGGTGGCAGGGTTGTCCAGCAGCGCCCCGTCGTCGTCAAACCGGGAGCCGTGGCAGGGACAGTCCCAGCTGTGCTCCTGGGGGTTGTACTTCAGGGCACAGCCCATATGAGGGCACCGGGGCCGGGTGGGGGTGAGCAGATGGAGGGCGCTCTCCCCGGCGTTGACGGCCAGCTGGGGGTGAAGGATGGAGCGGGAGGGGGAGAACACCTGGCGGCAGGGGCTGTCTCGGTCCAAAATCAGGTCGGCAATCAAGGAGGCGGCGGCCATGGAGGAGGTCATCCCCCACTTGTTGAAGCCGGCGACGGCATACAGCCGGGGAAGCCTGGGGGAGTACAGCCCCACATAGGGCGCGCCGTCCAGGGTCATGCAGTCCTGGGCGGCCCAGCGGGCCGCAGGCTTGGCCTCCGGGTAGTGGCGGAGGGCGAAGTCCTCCAGACCGGCCCAGCCCTCACCCGGCTTGCCGGTGCGGTGCCCGCCGCCCCCCAGCAGCAGCGTACTGCCGTAATTGCGGAAGGACAGGCCCTTGCCGCTGGCGTCCACATACATCCCGCCCAGGTCCGGCCCGCCCTCCAGGGCCAGCACATAGGACCGGCTCTGGTACAGCTTCAGCCAGTAGGCGCCGAACTTGTTCAGAAAGGGGAAGTGGGTGGCCACCACGATGTGGTCCGCCCAGATGGTTCCGCCCTCCGTCACCGCTTGGCCGGTTTTGATTTCCAGCACCCGGGTGTGCTCAAAAATGGGCAGGGGCTCCGCCAGGGCGGCGGCAAATTTCAGCGGGTGAAATTGCGCCTGGTGATCGAACTGAACCGCGCCCGCCACAGGAACTGGAAGGGGAATCTCATTTACAAGAGAGGCGGGGTGCCCTATCTTCTCCAGGGCGGACAGCTCCAGTTCCAGTTCCCTCCGGCTGTTCAGGGAGTAGACGAAATTGGAGGTTTCCTCAAAGTCGCAGGGAATGTCCTGGCAGAGGGTCCGGAGCTTGTCCAGCGCGGTCAAGTTGGCTTCCAGATAGGCCCTGGCCCGTTCCGCGCCCAGCCGCTTCAGCAGCTTCTGGTACGCCAAGCCGTGCTGGGCTGTGATCTTGGCGGTGGTGTTTTTGGTGGTCCCGCCGCAGATCCGCCCAGCCTCCGCCACCACGCACCGCAGGCCGGCCTGGGTCAGCTCATGGGCGCACAGCAGACCCGCCAGACCTCCGCCGACCACCAGCGCGTCGGCGCGGATATCCTTTCGGAGGGGCTCAAATTCCGGCAGCTGTGCGGTTCTCTCCCAAATGGACGGCATAACGCATCACCTCTTTGGGGTAGTATGCGTGATTTCGAGGGGGAATATGAGCAAAAGCGGGCCGCAAATGCGGCCCGCCTGGCTTCCAATGTCATTAAGTTAGAGGCATTGTATATGGAGCAGCCAAAAATGAAACGAGT
>CANASS010000026.1 GCA_947364395.1 uncultured bacterium | reverse complement strand
CTTCTTCAACAACTACCGTCCCCAGTTCTACTTCCGTACCACCGACGTGACCGGCGTCATTACTCTGCCCGAGGGCACTGAGATGTGCATGCCCGGCGATAACGTGGACATGAACGTGGAGCTGATTACCCCCATCGCCATTGAGAAGGGCCTGCGCTTCGCTATCCGCGAGGGCGGCCGCACCGTGGGTTCCGGCGTCGTCATCGACGTGGCCGAGTAATTCCGGCTCATTGCTTACCAAAAGCCAGCCGTCTTTCAGACGGCTGGCTTTTTCATGCGTTTCGGTCTCCCCTGGCCAGCGCCGCAATTTCCCTCCCCCAGGCGTCATCTCGCCCATACACAGCAAAAAAGCACCCTTTCGGGTGCTTTTTTGTCACTCGTCCATGCCAAAGGGCGGGGCATTCTGGGAGATGGCGTCCCCCTCAAAGGGGAGCTCGTCGGGCACGGCAGGGGTCATGTCCTGCTTGTACTGCATCTCGGCCCATTGTTCCTTGGTGATGAGCAGCTGCCTGGGCTTGGAGCCCTCAAAGGGGCCCACCACGCCCTTCTCCTCCATCTGATCCACTAGGCGGGCCGCCCGCCCGTATCCCAGCTTCAGCCTGCGCTGGAGCATGGACACGCTGGCCTGTCCCACCTCCAGCACCACGTCGATGGCGGCGGGAAGCAGCTCGTCATAATCGCCGCCCCCATCGGGCTCGGAACCGCCCACGCCCTTGGCGGCCTTGTCCTTGTCCTCGGCGTTCTTCTCGATCTCGTGCATCACCTGCTCGTCGTACTGGGCGCAGGCGCCCTCCTTGATGAAGTCCACCACGTTGGCCACCTCTTCCTCGGTGATGAAGCAGCCCTGGACCCGCAGCTTGTCCTGTCCCAGGGGGCCGTACAGCATGTCCCCCTTGCCCACCAGCTTTTCCGCGCCGGTGGTATCCAAAATAATGCGGGACTCCAGGCTGGAGGCCACCGCAAAGGCGATGCGGCTGGGGATATTGGCTTTCATCAGGCCGGTAATCACGTCGGCCCGGGGGCTCTGGGTGGCGATGACAAGGTGTATCCCGGAGGCCCGGCCCATCTGGGCCACCCGGCAGATGGACTCCTCCACCTCTTTGGCCGCCACCAGCATCAGGTCGGCCAGCTCGTCAATGACCACCACGATCTGAGGCATGGACTCCAGGTCCTCCCGCTTTTTGGCGTGGTTGTTGTAGGACGCCAGATCCTTTGCCCCCACCTCGGAGAACTTCTGATACCGCTTCATCATCTCGCTCACCGCCCATTGCAGGGCTCCGGCGGCCTTTTTCGGATCGGTGACCACCGGGATGAGCAGATGGGGTATGCCGTTGTATACGCTGAGCTCCACCATTTTGGGGTCCACCATGATGAGGCGGACCTCCTCCGGCGTGGCCTTGTACAGCAGGGAGATAATCAGGGAGTTGGTGCACACCGATTTGCCCGAGCCGGTGGTGCCGGCAATGAGCATATGGGGCAGCTTGGCGATATTGCCCACGATGGGGCTTCCGCTGATGTCCTTGCCCACGGCAAAGGACACCTTGGAGGGGCTGTCGGTAAAGGCCTTGGACCCCAGCACATCCCGGATGCACACCGGGCTCACCTGCCGGTTGGGCACCTCGATGCCCACGGTGGAGATCTTGTCGGGAATGGGGGCCACCCGGACGGCGGAAGCCCCCAGGGCCAGGGCGATATCTCCGGACAGGTTGGTTATCTTGTTGAGCTTCACCCCCTGGTCAAGCTCCAGCTCATACCGGGTGACGGCGGGGCCCCGGATGACGTTGACGATGTGGGCGCTGACTCCAAAGGACTGAAGGGCGTCCTGGAGGCGCTGCTGGTTGGCGTGAAGCTCTCCGTCCGCAGCGGCGGCATTGCCGCCCCGCCCCTCGTTGAGCAGGGACACGGGGGGGTAGCGGTAGGCGGGGGAATCCTGCTCCATGCCCGCCTCGATCTCCCGGGCCATCTCCGCCTGGACCTGGGCCCGCTCCTCTTCCTTGGACAGCTTCTGCGGGGCGGGCTCCCGGATGACGGGCGGGGGCACCGGGTCCTCCCGGACCACAGGGACCGGCTCCTCCCGGGCGGAGGGGGCTGGGGCCATGCCCTCCCCCAGCGGCGTGGGCGGAGGGGGAGGCAGCTCGTCCGCCGCCGCGGGCGGCGGGGCCGCAGGACCCGGCTTGGGTGTGCGGGGAGGCTCCCGCATGGGGCGCAGCTCGGCCACGTCCTCGTACTCCGGGGCCTCCTCCTCAAAGGCGGCTTTCCCCTCCTGCCCCGGGGGCGCAACCCCCGCCACCCTGTCAAAAAAGGACTTTTTCCGCACGGTGGTCACAGGGGTGGTGGGCTTTTTCGCCAGCAGGGGGCCGTCGTCCACCGGGATGTCGATGGCGGCGTTTTTCCGCCGGGACGGGACGGGCTCCGGCTCTCTCCGGGCGGGCCTGCGGGGCTCCGGCTCCGGGTAGTCCGCCGGGTCGTAGGCCGGACGCTTTTCCCGCTGCTCACGGAGGTAGTCCAGGATGTCCCCCGGACCCAGCCGCAGGGCGCACAGCGCCGCCGCCGCGCTGAGCACCGCCAGGATGACCACAGCCCCCACCGTGGTGAAGGCAAAGCGGAACGCCATGGCCAGAAGGCCGCCCATCACACCGCCGCAGGCCGCCGCCCGGCCATCCTTCCACAGCTGGCCCAGCAGGGCCCAGCCCCACACATACTCATCAGCGCACAGGAACAGATGGATCAGGGCCCCGGCCAGCACCGGTAGGCTCAGCGCCCCCGTCACCCGCAGCCGGACGGGACGGCCCCGGTGGAGCAGCAGAATACCCGCCGTCCCCAAAAGCAGAGGGGGGGCCAGGTAAAAGCCGTAGCCGCACAGACCCTTCAGCAGGTCGCAGAACAGGGCGATGACCGCCCCTTCCTCCGTCTTAAAATAGCCAATGGCCCCGAACAGGGCCATCAGCAGGCAGACCACCCCGCCCACCTCCCGGCGGTAGGGCTTCTTCTGGGGGACGGACTTGCGGGAGGAGCGGCTCCTGGTCCCGGAGGAGCTCCCGGACTTGGGCGCGGCCCGCTTGCCGCCGCCCTGGGAGCCGCCGGACCGGCTCTTGGAACCCCCGGATGCCGCAGTTGAAGTTTTCTTTTGTGTGGAAGCCATAGGGAAGATCCTCCTATTTTAGGGCGCCGCAGGGGCCAGTATGGGGAGCAGGAAGCTGGCGGCCAGGGAAACCACCCCGGCGATCCAGCAGTAGTAGGCAAACATGCCGAACTTGCCCTTGCTGGCCAGCAGCTTCACCAGGGAGATGGAGAAATAGCCCACCACCCCGGCCACCACCATGCCGGTGATGTACATGGGGAGCAGCTCCATGTCGAACTCCCCCGCCTGCGCCGCCTTGACCACCTTCAGCAGGGTGGCCCCCAGCACGGCGGGCAGGGACAGCAGGAAGGAGAAGCGCACGGCAAAATTCCGCTCGAAGCCCAGGGCCATCCCGGCGGAGATGGTGGTGCCGGAGCGGGATAGGCCGGGGATGGTAGCCGCCCCCTGGGCCACACCCACCAGCAGCACGTCCTTTACAGTGGCGGTGCGGCCGGTTTTCCGCCCGCCCCCGTAGCGGTCGGACAGGAACAGGATGCACCCCGTCACCAGAAGCATGGCGGACACAAACACCGGGTTGGTCCCCAGGCCCTCCACCGCGTCGTCGAAGGGCAGGACCAGAAACAGGGGCAGGGTGCCCAAAACCAGCAGCAGCACCATCCGCCGGGCCTCGGGGGGATTGCCCCGGGTCCGCCCCTCCTCCCGAATAAACAGGGAGCCGATCATGCGGAAAAACTCCACCACCATATCGGCCACATCCCGCCAGTACACCACGAATACCGCGATCAGCGTGGCGAAGTGGAGGAGAATATTGTACAGGGCGTCGATCTCCTCCAGTCCGAAGAAATGCTGAAGCAGAGACAGGTGCCCGGAGCTGGAGATGGGCAGGAACTCCGCCACACCCTGCACCAAGCCCAAAACAATCGCCATCCAAAGGGTCAATGCGCTCACCTCATTTAAAATCAGCCGCTGAGCGGCATTATAGAGTCGATATAATATATTAGCACACCTGGTCGGAAAATTCCAGCAAAAATCGAAACTCTGTTCTTTAAGTTTTCTCCCAGGGGAGGAGCATGCGCAAGAACCTGTATCCATCCCCGAAAACGTCCGCTGGGCGGAAGATTTTCGGCGGGGATACAGGCTCTTATTCCGGGGCGGTGTGGGTCCTACACCCTCTGATATTCCGCACGGCCCCGGCGGAACAGGTCGTTCCCCCGGCTGTCAACGGCCACGGTGAGGGGCAGGTCCCGCACCGTCATGCGCTTGATGGACTCACAGCCCAGATCGTCAAAGGCGATTACCTCCGCCGCCTGGATGCACCGGGCGATGAGCGCCCCGGCGCCCCCCACGGCGGCGAAATAACAGGCCCCGCTGCGGGCGATGGCGTCCACCACCTCCTGGCTGCGCTCCCCCTTGCCGATCATGGCGGACAGGCCCAAGTCCAGCATACGGGGCGCGAACCGGTCCATCCGCCCCGCTGTGGTGGGCCCGCAGGCCCCCACCGCCATCCCCTGCTGGCCGGGCGTGGGCCCGGCGTAGTAGATCACCGCGCCCTCCAGCGGGAAGGGCAGGGGCTTGCCCTCGTCCAGCAGCTGGAATATCCGCTTGTGGGCGGCGTCCCGGGCGGTGTAAACCACGCCTGACAGCAGCACCCGGTCCCCCGCCCGCAGCTGGGCCAGCCGCTGGGGCAGCTCGCCGCTGTACAAGCGCACCACGCTCACTTCAGTCCACCCTGAAGCCGCAGCTTCTTGGCGGTCTTGTCCAGCTCCGCCACCTTTTCCGGCTCCTTGGCCAGGGTCTGGATCTGCTCCAGCACCCCGTCCAGCCCATACCGCAGGGTGCTGTACTCCTCCATCACCTGGCTGAGCCACCGCCTGGTATCCCCGCGGATTCGCTCTACCTCCGTCTTGGCCTCGTTCACCGCCGCCTGGGCCTTCTGGTGGGCGTCCAGCTCCACATTGGCCGCCCGGTCCCGGATCTCCTGGTAGCCGGCGGCCAGGGGCTCCAGCGCGGCGATCTGGGTCTGGAGCCGCTCCATCTCCTTTTTCGCCACGGACAGCTTGGCGTCCGCCTGGGACAGCTCCCCCCGCAGGCGGCTCACCATCTGGTCGGCGGACTCCAGAGCGGACCGGGTCTGGGCCAGCTCCGCCGCCATGGCGTCGATATTCGACGCCGTCTCCTCCAGCTCCTGGATGCGGCGGTCCGACTTCTCCAACTGCTTTCGCAGCTCCGCCGTCTCCTGCCGGTGGACGGCGGCCAACTGCTCGATATAATCCTGCACGTCCTGGCGGTTGAACCCCCGCACAGCGGTGCGGAACTGCTGAATGACAGCCATCCCCGCTTCCCCTCTTTCTCAGCCGTTTTTTCTACTATATCACGATTTGCCCCCGCTGACAATCCTTTTCTCTCCAGAGGCGCGGGGCGGAAAAACGCCCCCCGGCTCAGCGGGGGGCGTTCTCCGGTCACACGATGAGGAAGAACTTCACCAGGAACAGGGCGGAGATCACGTAGGTAAGGATGGACACGTCCTTGGCCCGGCCGGTGAACACCTTCAGGATGGTGTAGGCAATCATACCCAGGCCGATGGCGTGGCCGATGGAGCCGGAGATGGGCATGCCAATGACCATCAGGGCGGCGGGGAGAACCTGGTCGATGTCGTTGAAGTCGATCTTGGCCAGGCCCTTGAACATGAGCACGCCCACGTAGATTAGGGCGGAGGAGGTGGCGGCGGCGGGGATCACGGCGGCCACCGGGGCGATGAACATGCAGGCCAGGAACAAGATCCCGGTGGTCAGGGCGGTGAGGCCGGTGCGGCCCCCCGCCTCCACCCCGGCGGTGGACTCGATGAAGGTGGTGACGGTGGAGGTGCCGGTGCAGGCCCCCGTCACAGTGCCGATGGCATCGGACAGCAGGGCCTCCCGCATCTTGGGCATACCGGCGTTCTCATCCACCATGCCCACCTGGGAGGCGGTGCCCACCAGGGTGCCGATGGTGTCGAACATGTCGATCATGCAGAAGGTGATAACCAGGGTGATGACGGTGAACCAGCCCACCTCGGCCAGCCCGGCGAAGTTGAACTTGAACAGGGTGGTGTCCACCATGTCCTTGACGGGGGGCAGGAAGGAGGCGGTGGACAGAGACTCAAAGGGGTTGGTGTGCAGGAAGGCGAAAGAGCCCGCCCAGTACACGATGGAGGCGGCCAGCATACCCAGCAGCACGGCGGCCTTCACGCCCTTCTTGGCCAGGATGACGATGACGAACAGGCCCACGAACATGGTGACCACGGTGAGCACCAGCGCACCGTAGTCGGCGCCCCAGGCCGTCATATTTTTCTGGATCACATTGGGGGTCAGCGCGCCGAAGAAGTCCCGCATGACGTAGAAGGGCTGAGAGGTGTAGGCAATGGTTTCCTCCGCCAGCTGGCCGTCAACCACCTCGCCCAGCACCTTGCCGCCCATGATGCCCGCGTTGGAGCCCAGGCCGATATTCATCAGCATCAGGCTGATGGCGGGGGCGATGCCCAGCCGGACACCCAGGGGGATGGCGTCCACGATCTTCTCCCGGACGTTGAGGACGGACAGCACGATGAACACGATGCCCTCAATGAGAATGATGATGAGGGCGGTCTGGAAGCTGGCCACGTAGGTCAGGCCGGTGGCGGCGGCGATGTTGGCCACCACCACGGCGAAGAAGCTGTTCAGACCCATGCCGGGGGCCAGGGCGAAGGGCTTGTTGGCCAGGAAGGCCATGCAGAACATGGCGATGGCGGAGGCGATGCAGGTGGCCATGAACACGCCGTTCCACAGGGCGGAGCCCACGTCAAAGTTGGTGAGCAGGTTGGGGTTCAGGGCGATGATGTAGGCCATCGTCATGAACGTGGTGAGGCCGGCCACGATCTCGGTGCGCACCGTGGTGCCGTTCTCCTTCAGCTTAAAGATATTTTCCATAAAAAACTCCCTCTCCAGAATTTCCCCGGCAAAATCGGAACGAAAAAGCAAAACCGGCCCGGAAAAGAATTTCCGCGCCTGTTCTGTTTTCGGTAGCGGCCAAATAGGTTGGCGGTAGAGACTCGGGACCCATTTCACCCCGATTATACCGAAAGATATTGAGTTGCGTCTATCATGATATCACAGTTTCTCCCAAAATTCTACAGTTTTTTCTTTTTCCAAAAACTTTCATTCAATTTTGACAACGGGCGGTGAAGATAGTATAATGAGGTTCGTATACTTTTCAAACTGGAGATGAGCTGTCATGACCTATGAAATGCACGTGGCGGGCCTCACCCGCCAGCTCCCCCTGTGCCCCATCAGTGACGACGTGATGATCGGCGCTTTCGTCATCTTCGGCGACGTGGAGCTCACCTGCGCCTGCGCCCGGGACCTTCTGAAGATTGCCCCGGAGTTCGACTGCATGGTGGCCCCGGAGGCCAAGGCCATCCCCCTGGTCCACGAGATGGCCCGCCAGAGCGGCCGGAACGGCTACTTCCTGGTGCGCAAGGCCCCCAAGCTGTACATGGACGGCGTGTTTGAGGCGGTGGACCGCTCCATCACCACCAAGGGAGAGCAGAAGCTGTACATGGACGGAGCGGACGCCAAAAAGATGAAGGGCAGGCGCGTCCTCATCCTGGACGACGTGATCTCCACCGGCGGGTCGCTGGCAGCGGTGGAGAGCCTGGTGGAGCAGGCGGGCGGCGTCGTGGTGGGCCGCATGGCCATCCTGGCTGAGGGAGACGCCGCCAAGCGGGAGGACATCCTCTTCCTGGAAAAGCTCCCGCTGTTCAACGCGGATGGAGCGCCGCTGTAACACGGCCCCCTTTCCGCCTGGGTACGAAAAAGCAGCGCCCCAGGGGCGCTGCTTTTCATCTCTTAGTAAAACTTCTTGCTGCGGTTCTTCCGGGCCGCCTCGCTCTTCTTGCGGCGCTTGACGCTGGGGCTGTCGTAGTACTCGCGCTTGCGCACTTCGGCCAGCACGCCGGATTTGGCGCAGCTGCGCTTAAAGCGCTTCAGTGCGTTCTCCAGAGACTCGCCCTCGCGGACATGAACTTCGGACATCTATTTTCCCTCCCTCCGAAACATCCGGCTTTTTCCAGGATGCTTTAAGGGCCATTGACGATGGCTTTAACAGGTCTATTATATGTGAAAACGCGCCCAATGTCAACCGCAAAATATGAGGATTTTTCACGCCGCCCCGCAGGGCTTCCCCTTTCCCGTCCCGACGGGAAAAAATAGGTTTGACAATCAGGGGAAAACAGGTATATGATTTCACTAAATCATTGGAAAAGGAGCTGTTTGACATGATCCCTACCCCGGAACAGGCCTGGGACCTTCTGTGTGAATTCAACGAGGGCGGCTTCCACCGCAAACACGCCCGCACCGTGGGCGACGTTCTGCGCTGGTTCGCCCAGGAGCTGGGCTTCGGCCAGGACGCGGACTTCTGGGAGGCGGTGGGCATCCTCCACGACCTGGACTTTGAACAGTGGCCCGACCAGCACTGTGTCAAAAGCCAGGAGCTGATGGAGGCCCGGGACATCGACCCGGCCATGATCCGCGCCGCCGCCAGCCACGGCTACGGACAGTGCGTGGACATCCAGCCGGAGCACCAGATGGAAAAGGTGCTCTTCGCTGTGGACGAGCTCACCGGCCTCATCGGCGCGGCGGCCCTCATGCGGCCCTCCAAGAGCGTGTCTGATTTGGAGGTCAAGTCGGTGAAGAAGAAGTACAAGGACAAAAAGTTCGCCGCCGGGTGCTCCCGGGAGGTCATCAAGCAGGGCGCGGCCATGCTGGGCTGGGAGCTGGACGAGCTCATCGGCAGGACCATCCTGGCCATGCGGGCCAGCCCCAGCGTGGACTGATGGAGCCCATCGCCCATATCCGCTCCGACTTCGCCACCAAGTTCGGCGTGCCCAGGCAGGCGGGGCTGGTGGAGGAGCTGCGGGCGGCGGTGGTGTTTGAGTCCCCCTACCGGGTCCCGGAGGCCCTGCGGGGCATCGAGGGCTTCTCCCACCTGTGGCTCATCTGGGAGTTCTCCCAGGCCCGCCGGGAGGGCTGGTCGCCCACCGTCCGGCCGCCCCGGCTGGGGGGCAATCAGCGCGTGGGGGTGTTCGCCACCCGATCCCCTTTCCGGCCCAACCCCATCGGGCTGTCCTGCGTGGGGCTGGTGGGGGTGGAGCTGGACACAGCCCAGGGCCCGCTGCTCCACGTGTCCGGGGCGGATCTGGTGGACGGCACCCCCATCCTGGATATCAAGCCCTACCTCCCCTACGCCGACTGCCGCCCCGGGGCGGCGGGGGGCTTCGCCGGGGCGGCCCCGGCGGAAGCGCTGGCGGTGGACTTCCCCCCCGCCCTGCTGGACCGGGTGCCGGCCGGACGCCGGACGGCGCTGCTGGGGGTGCTGGCCCAGGACCCCCGCCCTCCCTATCAGGAGGACCCCCGGCGGGTGTACGGCTTCGGCTTCGCCGGGCTGGAGGTGCGCTTCACCGTCCGGGACGGCGTGCTCACCGTGACAGACGTGACGGATTCCCCCTGACGAAAAGCGCCCTCCCCAGCCTTGGGGAGGGCGCTTGTTTTACAAGCTGCAACGGCCTCTTGGGGCGGGGACATCACCCCTCCACGCCCTGGCCTCCCGCGCCGTCCAGCCATGCGCTGGCGGTCTCGCACACCGTGCGCAGGCATTTTTCGTCGAAGGGGCTGTCCAGTCCGGCGTTTTTCAGCAAGTCGGTGAAGGTGCGGCTGCCCCCCTGGCGGGTGTAGGCCATATACTTCTCCCAGGCCAGCCCACGGTCCTTTTGCAGCAGCGCCCAGAATTCCAGCGCCACCGTCTGGGCAAGGCAGTAGTCGATATAGTAGAAGGGGGAGCAGTAGATGTGGCTCTGGCGCTGCCAGGCCTCTCCCTCGGAGAAGAAGGGGATATCCCCGTCCAGCTTCACCCAGGGCATATAAACCCGCTGGAGCTCCTTCCACTTGGCGTGTCGCTGGGCGGGGGTCATGTCCGGGTTGGCGTACACCTCATGCTGGAAGTGGTCCACCAAAGTGCCGTAGGGGATAAAGGTCAGCGCCCCGGACAGGTGGCTGTACAGGAACTTTTTGGTGTCCGGGCCGAAGAAGCCCTCCGCCCAGGGCCAGGCCATGAACTCCATGGACATGGAGTGGACCTCGCAGGCCTCCATGCCGGGCCAGACATAGCTGGCGGGCACCCGGTCCCGGTTCATCCAGCAGGCGAAGGCGTGGCCCGCCTCGTGGGTGACCACCTCCACATCCCCCTGGGTGCCGTTGAAGTTGGCGAAGATAAAGGGCACCTTGTACGCCGGAATGGAGGTGCAGTAGCCGCCCCCCGCCTTGCCCTCGGTGGACAGCACGTCCATCAGCTCATTGTCCAGCATAGTGCGGAAGAACTCCGCCGTCTCCGGGGACAGCTCACCGTAGAATTTCATGCCCTGGGCCAGGATATCCTCCGCCGTCCCCTGGGGCCGGGGGTTGCCCGAGCGGAACTTTAGGGCGTTGTCGGCGTAGCTCAAGGGATACTCCACGCCGATGCGCCCGGCCTGCGCCCGGAAAATCCGGTCCGCCAGGGGAACCAGGTGCTCCCGCACGGCGGCGCGGAATTTTTCCACGTCCTCCTTGGTATAGCAGTTGCGGCCCATGCGGTAATAGCCCAGGGTGGTGTACCCCTCGCAGCCCAATTTCCTGCCCATCTCGTCCCGTAGGTGGGTGAGCTGGTCGTAAATGCGGTCCAAATCACCCTGGTGCTCCTTGAACCATCCGCCCACGGCCTTCCATGCCGCCAGACGGCGCTTGTCGTCTTGGTCATTCTGGAAGGGCGTCATCTGGGAGAGGGTGTACACCCCGTCCTCAAAGGGAATCTGGGCGGAGGCGATCAGCTTCTGGTATTCCTGGGTCAAGTCGTTCTCCCGCTGGAGCTGGGGGACAATGTCCGGGGAGAAGGTTTTCAAGGCGATCTCCGTGTTGAGGAACATCAGGCTGCCGTACTCCGCCTCAAACTCCCCGCGGAAGGGGGACTCCAGCATGGCCAGCTTCCACGCCTGCTCGTACTCCTCCAGCTCAGGGATGGCGGCGTTCCAGAAATTCACCTCGCCGTCGTAGAACTGGTCCCGGGTGTCGATGGTGTTGCGCACCTGGGCCAGCGTCGCCTGGGTCTCCACCCGGCGGTCGGTCTCCTCCTTCTCCAGGAAAACGGCCTTGGCCTCACCATAGCTGTCCGCCCCCTTCAGCCGGGCGGTGAAATCAGACAGCCGCGCCTTTACCGCCTCTAGGTCCGGGCGCTCATAGGGCATTTCGGAAAATTTCATAGGGTACGCATCTCCTTGCAAATCACTTAAATGTTATGACGCTTCGCCGCTGTGCGCCGCGGCTCAGACGCTTAAATTTTCGCCGTCCAGCACGGCCCGGACCAGCCTGTCGTTCCGGTATTCCAGCGTGAGCAGGAAGGGCGGCGCGTCCTGGGCCAGCAGCTTGAGGAAGATTTTGTCCCCCTCCCAGACGGGCAGGCCGGGCACCTTCTCCTTTGGCACCCATTCCAGGTCGCCCTCGTCGCAGTCCATGTCCGGCTCTCCCGTCCAGTCCGAGGCGGTGAACAGGTACATGTATTCCCCCTGGCCGTCGTCGTTGAGAAAGGTGACCACACCCCGAAAGCGAAAGCTGGCGAGGGTGAGGCCCGTCTCCTCCAGCACCTCCCGGCGGAAGCACTCGTCGGGGCTCTCGCCGTCCTCAAAGTGCCCGCCCACGCCGATCCACTTGTCCTTGTTCACATCCGCCTTTTTCTTCACCCGGTGCATCATCAGGTATTCTCCCCGGGCGTTTTCCAGGTAACCCAGGGTGCTGCTGCGCATCTCCATGGACTCAGAAGGGGAGATTCAGTCCGCCCGTCAGCTTGGACATCTGGCTGGCGGCGTCGTCATTGGCCTTGCGCAGCGCCTCGTTGACGGCGGCCACGATCAGGTCCTGGAGCATCTCCACGTCCTCCGGGTCCACCGCCTCCGGGTCGATGGCCACGGCCACCAGCTCCTTCTTTCCGGACACGGTGGCGGACACCACGCCGCCCCCGGCGGCGGCCTCATAGGTCTTGTTTTCCAGCTCCTCCTGGGCCTTGAGCATGTCCTGCTGCATCTTCTGGGCTTGACGGATCATATTGTTCATATTCCCGCCCATGCCGCCCATACCGCGGCTGTTAAATCCCTTTGCCATTTGTCTGCCTCCTTATGTCGTCGGGGCAAGCTTCATATCTCTCGCTTCCGCCGCCCCTTCTCTCCCCACAAGACCAAAGGACGGCTTTGCGGGGCCCCGGTTTTCCCGGTTTATTCAACGATGATATTGCTCCCACCCTGAACTAAAAACGCCTCCAGTGGGTCGATGGCTCCCCCGGCGGGCGGCGGCGCGCTCTCAGCCGGAGCCTGACCCACCTGAACGTCCACCGGCTGGGCCGCGCCGGTGAGGGTCCGGCACAGCTGCGCCATGGGCCGGCTGATCTCCGGGCGGCTGAGCTGCTGCCGCAAAAACTCGTTGGCCACCCACAGGGTGAGCCTGTGGCCGTCAAAGCGCCCCTCCGCCATGGCGGAGCTGCTGATGAAGCTGTAGTCGCTCACCGGCAAAAGCCCCTTGAGCTGGTCCCGGAAAGCGGGCCATCCCGGCCAGCCGGGCGCGTCCGGCTGGGGGACGGGGGAGGGTTTTTCCTCCGCCGGTTCCGGCGCGGCCGGGGCCCGCTGGGCCTGGGGCTGAGGCTTCGGGGCCTCCCCGGCGGGGCGGGCCCTGGGAGCGGGCTCAGGCTCCTCCCAGGCAGGCGCGTCCATATCCCCCAAGGGGGGCTCCTCCGGAAGCGGAGGCTCCTCCCAGGGAACGGCCTCCTCCCTGGGAGGCATCTCCCGTTTGGGGGCGGGAGGCGCCGCCTGCTCCGGGGCATGCGCCTGTCCGCAGGCGGCCCCCTGCTCCAGCCGGGCCACCCGGGCGGCCAGCCCCGCCGGAGAGGGGTCCAAGGCCGGGTCGCACAGGGCGGCCAAGCACAGCTCCATATCGGTCCGGCGGTTGGCCGACCGGGCCAGGTCCGCCGCCGTGCGCTGGAGGCGGTTGAGCATCTGGGCCAGCCGGGCGGTGTCAAACCGGGCGGACAGCCTTTTCAGGGTCTCCCCGTCAAAGCCGCCGGTCATCAGGGCGGACCCGGCCCTGGGGGCGGTCTTGCGCACCAGCAGGTCCCGGACCAGGGCGGACAGCTCCCCCGCCAGGGCGGTCATCTCCTTGCCGTTGGCGTAGAGGCCATCCAGCCGCTCCAGGGCGGCGGCCAGGTCCCCCCCGGCGGCGCTCTCCAGCAGGGCGGCGGCCTCCAGGTTGCCCGCAAGCCCCAGGCAGGACAAAACCCGCTCCTCGTCCACCGCTTCCCCGCTCCCGGCGCACTGGTCCAGCAGGGACAGGGCGTCCCGCATACCTCCGTCGGCCAGCCGGGCGATGAGGGCCGCGCCGCCGCCGGAGAGCTGAATCCCCTCCTCCCCGGATATGTGAAGCAGGTGGGCGGCGATGTCCCCGGGGTGGATGCGCTTGAAGGCGAACTGCTGGCACCGGCTCTTGATGGTGGCCAGTACCTTGTGGACCTCAGTGGTGGCCAGGATGAACATCAGGTGCTCCGGCGGCTCCTCCAATATCTGCAAAAGGGCGTTGAACGCCTGGTTGGACAGCATGTGCACCTCGTCGATGATATACACCCGTTTTTTCACCGTGGCCGGGGTGTACACCGCCTCGTCCAGGATGGCCCGGATGTCGTCCACCCCGTTGTTGGAGGCGGCGTCCAGCTCCAGCACGTCCAAAATGGACCCGTTGAGGATGCCCCGGCAGGCGGGGCACGCGTTGCAGGGGTTGCCGTCCTGGGGGTTCTCACAGTTTACCGCCCGGGCCAGCAGCTTGGCGCAGGAGGTCTTGCCCGTCCCCCGGGTTCCGGTGAACAGATAGGCGTGGGACAGCCGCCCCGCGGCCACCTGACGCTTCAAGGTCTGGGTAACGTGGTCCTGGCCCACCACCTGGTCAAAGGTTTTGGAGCGCCACTTGCGGTACAGGGCCTGGTACATGGGCTTCACCTCAATAAAAAGAAATGCGCAGCGCTGTTGCAACGCTGCGCGGGCCTGCGCCCGTCCTCGCTTCGGTCCATCCGGGCCTGCCAGCCTACGCTCGCGCTTCGGCGTAAGATAAGACCGCGCACCGGCCTTTGAAGGACAGCATATACCCGTTACCCATACAGCCGGCTCAGGATCGGCGGGCCCGCGGCACACGCCCAGGTCCGCTTAGTGCTGCTCGGTTCCCCGCCTGACACGGTTCACGGGTGGCCGTTGCGCGGGACCGATCCATCATCGCTGCTTATATGGGGCAGGCGGCACAGACTGCCTCCGGGGGCCGGGATTCATCCCTGCTGTAGCGGGTTGCAGGTACAGGGCACCGCTATCTCCCCAACTAGCGCGGCCTTACCTTGCGCCGAGGCGCTCACAGGCCGCAGTTATTTTATCACGCCTCGGGAAATTTATCAACTCTATTTTCAAAAAATCCCTCCGGACAAAAACGGGGCCCTGCGCGCCGGACGGCCGCCCCCTATTTAAGAACCTGTATTCACAACCTTAATTCACCGTCCAGCCGGGTCTTTTCCCAGCATGGGGCGTTCAATTTTCGGAAATAAACCCAATGATTCCTGAAAAAATCTGCCTTGCCTGTGGGAAAAATCCCTGGATCATCCGGCGGTCTCGGCTGTGAATACAGGTTCTTAAAGCACTTTGGGGATTGCATTTACTGTCAAGACAGCATATAATATGAGCTACCATCGACAGGGAGGGATTTTCTCCATGAAGCGCGACATGAACTATACCATGCTCACCGACTTTTACGAGCTGACCATGGGCAACGGCTACTTCCAGACCGGGCTGAAGGATCGGATCTGCTACTTCGACGTGTTTTTCCGCAGCGTCCCTGACGGGGGCGGCTTCGCCATCGCGGCGGGGCTGGAGCAGGTCGTCCGCTATATCCAGGACCTCCACTTCGACCAGGAGGACATTGAGTACCTCCGGGGCAAGGGCTGCTTCTCCCCGGAATTTCTGGAGTACCTGAAGGATTTCCACTTTACCGGCGACATCTGGGCCGTCCCCGAGGGCACCCCCATCTTCCCCCGGGAGCCCATTCTCACCGTCCGGGCCCCCGCCATCCAGGCCCAGTTTGTAGAGACCTATATCCTGCTGGCCCTGAACCATCAGTCCCTCATTGCCACCAAGTCCAACCGCATCGTCCGGGCCGCCGGAGGCCGCATGGTGTCCGAGTTCGGCTCCCGCCGGGCCCAGGGGGCGGACGGCGCCGTGCTGGGGGCCCGGGCCAGCTATATCGCCGGGGCGGGGGGCACCGCCTGCGCCATGGCGGACGAGCTCTACGGCACCCCCGCCACCGGCACCATGGCCCACTCCTGGGTGCAGATGTTCCCCGACGAGTACACCGCCTTCAAGACCTACTGCCAGGTCTACCCCAAGTCCGCCACCCTGCTGGTGGACACCTACAACGTGCTCCACTCCGGCGTGCCCAACGCCATCAAGGTATTCCAGGAGCTGGGCATCACCTCCGGCGGCATCCGCATTGACTCCGGCGATCTGACCTACCTGTCCAAGCAGGCCCGGATGATCCTGGACAACGCGGGCCTGCCCGGCATCAAGATCGTGGCCTCCAACTCCCTGGACGAGTACATCATCCGGGACCTGCTCACCCAGGGGGCGCGGATTGACGCCTTTGGCGTAGGCGAGCGGCTCATCACCTCCAAAAGCGAGCCGGTGTTCGGCGGGGTATACAAGCTGGCCGCCATCGAGGAGGCGGACGGCACAATCACCCCCAAGATCAAGATCAGCGAGAACGCCGCCAAGGTCACCCTGCCCCACTTTAAAAAGGTGTACCGCCTCTTTGAGAACGCCACCGGCAAGGCCATGGCCGACTACATCTGCGTCCATGACGAACAGCCTGACTTCACCCAGCCCCTGGAGCTGTTCGACCCGGAGGCCACCTGGAAGCGGAAAACCGTGTCCGACCTCACCGCCCGTCCACTGCTGGCGCCCATCTTCCAGGGCGGACGGCTGGTGTACCAGATCCCCACCATCCAGCAGTCCCGGGCCTACTGCCAGCGGGAGGTGGACAGCCTGTGGGACGAGGTGAAGCGGTTCGAGTACCCTCATAACTACTATGTGGACCTGTCGCAGAAGCTGTGGGACGTGCGGGCCGGCCTGCTGTCCGCCAAGCATTGAGCCATGAGAGCGGTTATTTTTGCCATGCACAAAGAGACCGCCCCGCCCTTTCAGGGGGGCGAGCTGGTGGAAAACGGCGCGGGGCTGACCCTGCGCCGCCTGCCGGGGGATCTCATCGTGTGCGTATGCGGGGTAGGCAAGGTGAACGCGGCCCTGGCCGCCCAGCACCTCATCGACCGTTTTGCCCCGGAGGAGATCTGGAACGCAGGGGTGTCCGGCTGCTTCCGGGACCTGCCCGCCGGCGCCGTTGTGGCTGTCACCCACTGCGTCCAGCACGATCTAGACGTATTCGGCGATCCCCCGGGGCTGGTCCCCGTGCTGGAGCGGGTGGAGCTGCCCTGCGCCGGGGTGAAGGAGACCCTGGAGCGGCTCACCGCCGCCGGGTTTGACGCCCTCCCCGGCGTGGCCGCCAGTGGGGACTGGTTCGGCCGGGACCTGGACCGGGCCGCCCGCATCCGGGACCAGTTCAACGCCCTGGTGTGCGACATGGAGGCCGCCGCAGCCGCCCAGGTGTGCCTGCGCAGCGGCGTGCCCTTCCGCTGTATCCGGGTGGTGTCCGACCACCTGTTCCACCCCTCCCAGTACGAGGAGTACCAAGCCAACCTGCCCGCCGCTGTGGACATCCTGAACCGGGCTCTGGCGGCGGCCATGAACATGAAGGAGTGATAAAAATGGAACGAATCGCCAGTTTTTCCATCGACCACACCCGGCTCCAGCCGGGGATGTACCTATCCCGCCGGGACGGCACGGTGGTCACCCTGGACCTGCGCTTCCGCCGGCCCAACACCGACGACCTGCTCAGCAATTCCGCCCTCCACTCCCTGGAGCACATTGTGGCCACCATCCTGCGCAACAGCCCCGAGAAGGACGCGGTGGTCTACTTCGGCCCCATGGGGTGTCAGACCGGGTTCTACGTGCTGTTCGATGAGGCCAAGCTGCCTCTGGAGGGCATTGTGGAGCTGCTAAAGCGCACCTTTGTGGAGGCCGCCGCCTGGGATAAGGAGATGCCGGGGCAGAGCCCCTACGAGTGCGGCAACTACCACAGCCTGGACGTGGCGGTGAGCCGGAAGGAGTGCGCCTATTACGCTGAAGTCATCAAGGACTGGACCGTGGACAAGCTGGAGTACGAGTTCCGGCTTTGACCCAAATGGGAGAGGGCTGTGCCGTCCGGCACAGCCCTCTTTTTATTCTGCTCACGCCGGGGCGGCCCCGCCCAGGGAGAGGAAATCGGCGATCATGGCGATAAATTCACTGTTGGTGGGCTTGCCTTTGGCGTTGGACACGGTGTAGCCGAAATATTTTTGCAGGGTCTCAAGGTCTCCCCGGTCCCAGGCCACCTCGATGGCGTGGCGGATGGCCCGCTCCACCCGGCTGGAAGTGGTGTTGAATTTCTTGGCCACCGTGGGATACAATACCTTGGTCACTGCGTTGATGATGTCCATGTCCTCCACCGCCAGGCCGATGGCCTCCCGCAGGTACTGGTAGCCCTTGATGTGGGCGGGCACGCCGATCTCGTGGATGATGGCGGTGACCTGCCGCTCCAGATCGCGGGTATTGGTCTCCTCCTGGATCTGCGCCCCCGAACGGCCCGACGCCAGCTCCTTGGCCCGGTCGATCACCGACTGCAGGCGGCAGGGCTTGAGCATACAGTAGTCGCCGCCCCGCTGGACCACCTGTCCGGCAATGGAGGGGTTGTTGAAGGAGGACAGCACCAGGGTGCGGGGCCGCTTCTCCCCCATCTCGCTCAGCTCGTCCAGCACGTCGAGCCCGTCCGCCCCGGTCAGCATCAGGTCCATGATGACCACATCCGGCCTGTGGACGGCCGCCAGATCCAGCAGCCCGTCCCCACTGTCCGTCTGGGCGCATACGGTCAGGTCGGCCTCCTCCCGGATCATATCCGCCAGCATTTGACGAAATTCCTCCGACGCATCCGCCAACACGATCTTCTTCTTATCGCTCATGTTCCTATTCCTTTCCGGTCCATGACCTGTGGATTAACAGCCAGTTTTTACCAATATTTGGTATACTCTTAAAATACCACAGATTCCCCCAGATGGCAAGATGGTTTTCCACATTTTACCAAAGTTTTCTTCGACATCCGCTGTCGAATACGATCTCCGACCGGGTTTTGGAATCACAATTTTGGAAAATTACAGCGTGTTATCATTTCCGCAGCCGGAAACAGGCAAAGGCCCCGTTTCAGTTCTGCGGCGGACCTCATAACCGGTGCGCGGCGCATTTCCCGCGCCGGCGGGCAAAGCCCGCCTTGAAACCGTTTATCCGTTTTCAAGCGCGTTGGCCATACCACACTGTCGGAGCATCCGCCCCACATAGATTCCGTAGCCGCTGGTGGGATCATCCACCAGAACATGTGTGGAATCATGATGCCAGCAAGGCTTTAAGGGCGCACTGATGAAATAGGTCCGCGGGTCTTTGCGGATTGAATCAGTCCCTCCCTAAAGCTGGGGAAGCCTGGGGTACAGGTCGATTTCGATCCTTCCATCAGCCCCCTTTTTATACTCAATTCTCTTCAGCACAGCCTTCAGCAGCTCGTTCCGCTCTTGATTTGTCATCTGCTCGTAGCTTTCCAAGAGCTGCTCGGTCTGGGGGACCAGCCGCGACTGGAAGGACTGGGCGGACTCCAGCCGCTCCGCCGCCGCCCGGGCGCGGTCCCGCTGCGCTTTCTCCCGGGCCATGGAGGCGTTCAGCTTCTCCCGCCTGGCCTGGAACACCTCCAGGGTGTACACCCCCTGCTCCACCAGGTCGAAGGCGTTGTCCAGCTGCCGCTCCAGCCGGGCCAGCTCCGCGCTGTGCTGGGCCTGGAGGGCCTTTTGCTCCGCCACGTCCTGGGCAAAGCCGGCGGCCTCAATCCGTACCCGGTAGCCCTCCAGCCAGCTCCGAAGGGCGGTGATGATCTCCCGCTCCACCACGCCGTAGTCCGCGCTGGCGTTGCGGCAAGCCCGCATGTTGACGCACTTCAGCCGGGACCCGCCCCCCCGCCGGGCCGACTGGGTGGTGCGTCCCACCCGCTTTCCGCAGACGCCGCAGTAGAGCAGTCCGGCAAAGGCGTTTTGCAGGACAAATTCATCCCGCACCTTGGCGCTGGGCTGGCGGCCCGCCCGGATCTCCTGGGCCCGGGCGAACTGCTCCTCGGAGATCAGGGCGGGGTGAAGGCCGTCGAACAGCCGATAGTCCTCCACATTTTTGTGCTGCTTATAGTGTTTAACCACCCGGCCCTGCTCCATCCGCCTGATCTGCTGCCTCCACCCCCGGCGTATCTTCCCCATGTAGACAGGGTTGGTGAGGATGTTGGAGATGGTGGAATAGGTCCACAGGCCGCCGTGCCGGGTGGGGACGCCCCGGTCGTTGAGGTGGTTGGCAATGACCTTGGTTCCAGCCTGTTCCAGAAACAGGGAGAATATCCTTTGGACCACGGGGGCCTCCTCCGGGTGGGGCTCCAGGGTGAAGCCCTTCTCATGGGGCAGCTTCACCTTTTTGTACCCGTAGGGGGCGATGCTGCTGATGTACTTCCCCTCGGAGGCCGAGCTCTCCCGCCCCCGGATCAGGCGGCGGTTGATGGTCTTGTACTCCCGCCTGCTCATGAACAGGCCGAATTCAAAATACTCCTCGTCGAACTCGTTGCTGGGATCGTACACCTTCAGCGGGGTGATGATTTTTGCGCCGGAAAATTGAAAGACCTGGCTGATGTACGCCTGGTCCGCCCCATTGCCTCTGGCCAGACGCTCCAAGTCCACCACCAGCACGCCGGCGTACAGCCCCGCCCCCACCTCCTCCAGCAGCTTCTGGATCTCTGGCCGGGCCGCGATGGACTCGCCGGACACCACCTCGTAGTAGGTCTTGGCGATGGAATAACCCCGGTCCGCCGCCAGCTTGTCCAAGATGGCCTCGTGCCGCTTCAGCGTCTCCTCCACGCTGAGCTCGGCGTAGTCCCGGTCAAACCGGGACTTCCGGAGATATTTGACGTACTGCTCCATGGTCTCCTCCACTTACTACTATACGACAATATTCTTGAATTTTCAACCTATTTTCCCAGATTTCGACAAATCATTACACCTCCGCCTCCCCGCCTGCGGGCCCAAAGGCGGCCGCAGCCCCGCCCGGTCCGGCCTGGGCCCTGCGGCGGTAGGAGGCCGACACGATGCGGCTCAGCTGGGAAATGCGGCTGTCGGTGACCGGCTCCACCCAGTCGTCGTGTATGCGGACCGTGGCCTCCGGCGTGTTGAACTCTGACGCTACCATAGCGGGCTCCTTTCCCTGGAATACCCCCTATTCTGCTCAAATTCTTCCGGTTATATTCCCCTTCCCCAGGCGCGAAAAACCGCCCGGCCGGGAAGTTTCCCAGCCGGACGGTCCGCTGATTTTATGTACGCAGGTTCTCACTTCCCGGACTCCAGGTCGCTGACCAGGGGGGGAATCTGGGAGATCATGTTGTCCATGTCCTCAAACATGGCGCTCTTGGTGGTGCCCAGGCGGCTGGCCGAGTCGATGTGCTTGACCACCTCCTGGTAGCGGCCCTTGATGCGGTCAAAGAACTGACACAGCACCTCCAGCTCCCCTTGAGAGGCCTGGATCACCCCGGCGATGCCGCTCTGGACCCCCACGGCGCCCTCCGCCGCGGCGTTGATCTTTTCAAAGCTCCCCTCGGTCACGCCCACGATGGCGGCGCTCTGGGCCAGGGTCTGCTCCGCGATGGAGATGCTCTGGCTCAGCTCTCCCGCCCGGCCCTCCACGTCGCTGACGCCGCTGTCCACCTCGCCTGTCAGCGCCTTAATCTCCTCCGCCAGCGTTTTCACCTGGGTGGCCACCACCGCGAAGCCCCGGCCCTCCTGCCCAGCCCGGGCCGCCTCAATGGAGGCGTTGATGGCCAGGATGTTGGTCTGCTCCGCGATGGACGCGATCTTGCCCATCGACTGCTGGATGCCCCGGATGGCGGACTCCAGCTGGGCGAAGGTCTCCGCCATGGCGTCGAAGGACTTCTGCACCTGCCCGGACACCTGGTCCAGATCTCCCATCTGGCTCCGGGCCTCGTCCACCGACTGGCTGATCTCGTCCCGGACCTGGCCGAACTGCTCCGCCGTCTGGCTGATGCTGGAGAAGGACTCCCCCAGCTCCTGAAGCTTGGCCTGGAATTGGTCCCCCTCCCGCAGCACGGTGGAAAAGGAGTCGCCCACCTGGCCCAGCTCCCACAGGGAGGCCACCTCTTTTTTCACCAGCTCCTTCTGATACTCCTTCAGGCTGCCCGCCACGTGGAGCACCGGGTACAGACTCTTCTGCTCCTGGACCTCCCGGGAGCGCTGGTTCCTTTTCTTCAACAGCATAGCCGGCCCCTCCTTTACTCAAAGACCACGCAGGTCATGGACTGGTTGACAAATCGGTTGTTGTAGTGTTCCCCATAGCCCACAAAGCCCGCGTGATTCCCCAGAGCCGACATATCCCGCAGGTAGTCCTGCATATAGCCCTGCTCGGAGAACAGCTTGTAGCGGAAGAGGCAGTTCACCGAGAAAATGGCGGACCGCCGGGGGAAGTCCGCGCAGATCTGGCGGATGGTGTCCTGGACAATGGCCCGGTAATCCCCCAGCTCCAGCATCAGGAGCACGTCGGAGTCGTTCACCTGCCGGAAGCAGGCCAGGGAGCTGCCCTGGACCTCCTTGATGGAGATGATGCAGGTGTCGTCCCCGTTCAGCTTGCCGAAGGGGTTCTGGAACGTCCGGGTGAGGATCTCCTCGTCCGTGACGTGGAGAATATCCTTGTACACCTGCTTGGCGCTCTTGCCGTTCAGCGCCCCCAGGACGTAGTTGGCCCGGTCGGTGCCGGAGGCCACGAAGCGGTAATCCCCCAGCTGGTGGTAGATGTTCTCCTTATAGGTCTTGACCCGGCCGTGCTGGTTGCGGATCACACCGTAGGCCACCGCGTCCTCATAGATCCGCCCGTTGGCGGACACCCGGCCCTGGTCGCCGGTGCCCCCCATCAGGGAAATGCCGTGCTTGCGCAGGACCGTGTAAATGGTGGTGAGCACGCAGGCGTCGTTTCCGGCGCAGAAGTCGATGCACACCGTGTCCCGCTCCGAGCCTCCCACCGCCCTCACATCCTGCTCCAGCCGCTGTATGTATTTCACCGGCATGGTGGACACCTGCTCCAGCACATTGGCGGCGGCAGCGACCCCATCGTGGAAGGCCACCACGCCCACGCCGCTTTCCGCCACACCCTGCCGGTAGCTCATGCCGATGCAGCCGATGCTGGGCACGCCGGGAAAACGCTTCTCCAGCGCCTCCACGTGGTCCTCAAACTGGTCTTTATTTGAAAACAACATAATAAACTGCGGCTGATAGAGACCTTGGAGAGCCTCGTCCAGATTGCCCCGCCGGCTCATACCGTAATACTGCTTCATTCCGTCCTCTCCTTCCATAATCTCACTGACTACATATTATACGGTAAGTTCTGCCTCCTGTCAATCGGAGGCGCAGTTTTTTGCCCTTGGGGAAAGGGCGGCCCGGCGGCCCTCTGCGCCGAGAGGCCGAGCCCTCCTTCCAAAACGAAAACCGGACGGACCCGTCAGGGCCCGGCCGGCTTTCTCTGTGTCAGATCTCGTACCAGCGGATCTCGTTGGCGGCCAGCTCCAGGGAGAAGCTGGACCCATCCCCCCGGTACACCGTGGTGGACTGGGGCTCGTAGGTGTTGTTGACCACGCAGAACTTCCCGTTCTTCACGTAGGCGTGAACGTCCACATTCCAATTGGAGGACAGCCACAGGTTCAGCTGGTCCTCGCTGTGGGCGGACCACAGCACCGCCCGGTGGAGCAGGCGGCTGTTGGCGAAGGAGTAGGGCAGGCCGGAGATATACACCGCCCGGCCCCGGCCGTACTCGTTGGCCGCCAGCTGGACCTCCCGGTCCCGCTGGACCAGCACCTGGGCCCCCTGCAAAGCGTACATGCTCTTCTTGCCCTCTCCGAAGTCCACCTCTCCCTGGCAGTCCGCCAGGATAAAGTGGTCCGGGTGCTCCTCCCAGTTGTACTTGTCGTAGTTCAGGGTGAAGCCCGTCTCCTTCTCCACCCCCAGCACCCCGGCCAGCTGGAGATAGCGGCCCTGGTACTGGTGTCCGGCGGGCTCGCCCACGCCGATGAGACCGCCTCCGTTGTAGACGAACCGCTTCACCGCCGCGGACACCTCCGGGTCCTCCCAGACGGCGCCGCCGGTGTGGGCGGTGTCCCCGTCTCCCACGTTGATGAGCACGTCCACCCCGTCCAGCGCATGGGGGTCCGCCTTCACCTCGTCAAAGCTAAGGAAGCGCACGTCGTAGGGCGCGCCGGACAGGGCCTCGATGACCCCGGCGTAGGAGTAATTCTGCTTCTGATACAGGGCGTGGTGGACCATGTGGCAGCCCCAGGACCGGGCCCGCCCCCAGCTGTTGAGGACGGCCACGGTCTTAACGCAGTAGGGCGTGGTCCCCTTGATGTTGCCGTACAGCTCCCGGAACTCCCGGCACACGCTCTCCACGTAGTCGGTGAAGTCGGGGAACTGGCAGGCCAGCTTGAGATAGCCGCCGTAGCCGATGCGGTCGATGGGCTTGCGCAGGATGGCCCGGCGGGCGGTGACCCAGTTCTCCTTGGCCTCCCGGACGGGGTCGCCCCCCTCGTGGAAGGTGTCGGGGAAGAAGTAGGGCAGGAACCGGCCCTCGGTGTACTTCACCCCGGGGATGTCGGAGATGAGGCGCAGGGTGGAGCCGTTGCCCACGCTGCCCACCACCGCGTCCAGCCCGATGGTTTTGAACTCGTCCAGATAGGGCTCAGTACCGATCCAGTGGTCCCCCAGGAACATCATGGCCTCCTTGCCCAGCTCGTGGGTGATGTCCACCATCTCTTTGGCCAGAGCGGCCACCTCCCGGCGCTGGAAGGCCATAAAGTCCTTGAACTGCTTGGACGGCGTGCGGTACTGGTTGTTGTAGTAACCCTGGTCGATGATGAACTCGGGGCGGAAGGGATAGCCCGCCTCCTTCTCAAACTTCTCCAGGATATAGGGGGACACGGAGGCGGAATAGCCGTACCAGTCCACATACTTTTCCCGCTTCAGCTCGTCGAACACCAGGGTGAACTGGTGGAAGAAGGTGGTGTAGCGGATGACGTTCACATAAGGGTGGTCGGCGATGAATTTCCGCAGCCGCTCCATGGTGAATCTGCGGGTCTTGGGCTGGCGCACGTCGAAGGTGATCTGGTGCTCAAAGTCCTTCCAGCCGTTGGTGACGGCGTTGTACATGTGCACCGGGTCCCAGATCAGATAGGCCAGGAAGCTCACCGTGTAGTCGTGGAACTCCTCCGGGGCGCCGATCACCACGCAGCCCGTCTCCCCGTCGTACCGCCACGCCCCCTGGGGGATGGGCTCTCCTGTGGTGCGGTCCACCACCTCCCACCAGCGCTTGATGTCGTCCCGGGTGTTCACCTGCATCAGCTCGGTGCTGATCCCCTGCATCAGGGGGATGGACAGCGGACCCCCCGCCGCGGTGTGAAAGCCGGTCATGATGTAGCACTGCTGGACCTCGTCCGGATTGGCCTTGGCCCAGGCGTTGTCCTTCCGGGTGGTGTAGTAGGTGGAGTAGACCTTGGCGTCCACTCCCTTCAGCTCCTCGGGGTAGTCGGTGCCGTCGCAGTCCCGGATGGCGTCCGCCCCCCAGCGCTTTAAAAGCTCCAGGGTCTCGGGCACCACGTCCACGTCGGTGGGGATGGTAACCCGGCCCGTGTTCATTGTATCTGCCATAATGGTAAAGTGTTCCCCTCTCGTGCCGCCTTCCGCCCCGGAACGGGACGGAAGGCGGAAAGATTGCACTGCTTTGCTGGGGCTCGTTTGCGCTCCTTTTTCTTTCGCAGAGAAAGCGCTCAGCCCTTGACGCCGCCGCCGGTGACGCCGGCGATGATCTTTTCGGACATGAAGATGTACAGCAGGAAGGTGGGCAGGAACACGATGATTACCGCCGCGAACATGCCGCCCCACTGGCCGGTGTACTTCATGGAGTTGATGATGTTCAGCAGTCCCACGCCCACGGGAGCCATGGACTCGCTGGAGGTGAAGATCAGCGCCATAAAGAACTCGTTCCACACGGACATAAAGTTGAAGATGGTCACGGTGATGATGGCGGGCTGCACCAGGGGCAGCATGATCTTCAAGAAGGTGTTGGGTCCGCTGCACCCGTCCAGATAGGCCGCCTCCTCATAGGTGCGGGACAGGGTGGAGAAGAAGTCCAGCAGATAGATGGTGGTGTAGGGCACCCGGAGCATGATGTACAGCAGCACCAGCAGCACCCGGCCCTTGATGCCCCACTGGACGGACAGGGAGTAGATGGGCATAATGACCATGATGACGGGCACGCTCATGGCGATGACCAGGCCGATCCGCAGGGCCTTGCCGCCGGTGAACTGCCAGCGGGAGAGGACGTAGGCCGCCGGGGCGGAGATGGCCAGAACGCCCACACAGGAGATCACGGAGTAGAGCAGGGAGTTGCCGAAGAACACGGACACGTTCTGAGCGTTCCAGGCCAGGGTGTAATTCTCGAAATGCAGGCCGGTGCTGAATTGGAAGATCTCCCCCTTGAAGATATCCCGGGATGTGGACAGGCTTGCGCCCAGAATCCAAAACAGCATCACGGCGGTGAACAGCACCCAGATGCCCACCACAAGATAGCCGGGGGCGAGCCGAAGCTCTTTTTTCCAATTGATCTTTTTCATGTCACAGCCTCCTCTCTCAGTATTCCAGGTCGCTGCCCCGGAAGAGGCGCTCAGTGATAAGATAGACCGCGATGATAATCAAGGTCAGCACCACGCCCACGGCGGCGCCCGCCCCGGCGTCCCGGGTGGTGATGCCCTTTCCGCCGAACACCATGTCGTACAGGTAGATAACCGGCACAATGGTGGACGACTCGGTGTCGATGGGGGAGAACATCTTGCTCCACAGGAAGAAGGTGGTGGCGTTGATGCTCCAGAAAGTGATGGAGGTCTTGATGACCCCCTTGAGCAGGGGCAGGGTGATGGCAAAGAACTGGGTCCCCTTGTCCGCGCCGTCGATGGTGGCGGCCTCGTACATATCCTGAGGGATGCCCTCAATGCCGCTGATGTAAATCAGCATATAGTAGCCTACGCTGCCGAAGATGAAAGAGCCGGTCATGGCCCAGAACTTCAGGTCGGTGCCCAGCCACTTCACCTTATCGCCGCCAAACAGCAGGACGATCTGGTTGAGCAGACCGTAATCATACTGAAAGATGTACTGAATCCACATGGTGGCCAGAGCCACGGCGCTGATGATGTTGGGCATGTAGATGGCGGCCCGGAAGAACTTCTTGCCCCGGATGCCGCTGGTGACCACCACCGCCATCAGCATGGCGATGGCCAGGGTGAACACGCCGCCCACCAGCCAGATCAGCATCATGTTGCGCATAGAGATCATGAAGCTGGCGCTGCCAAAAATCTTGGTGTAGTTTCCCAGCCCGTAGAAGCTCCAGTCCGCTGCGGTGGCGGTGACGCTCTCCACCTGGAAGAAGCTCATGACCACTGTACGGCATACGGGATAGACGAACATGATGACCAGGGACAGTAGGGCGGGCAGGCAGAACCAAAAGATCATCGCCTTGTTTTTTCGCATGGGTTTCTCTCTCCTTTCTTACATTGGGATATAAAAAGCAGGCGGCGCCATGGGGGCGCCGCCTGCCAGCGCGACGGATTATGCCGGATTATTTGTACAGGGCGTCCAGAGCGGCGCAGAAGGCGGCGCCGTCGGCGTACTTGCCCTCAAACAGCTCGGTGCACATGGACTTGATGGTGTCCTTCAGATCGGCATTGGCGTTGAGGCCCGCGCACCAGGTCATGGGCTTGTCGGCGGCCTTCAGGGTCTCGATGGTGCCGGTCAGGTTGGAGGGAGCGGTGTTGCGGCTGTCGGCGGGAATCTGAGCGGCCGCGTCAGCCATCTTCTGGTCCCACTCGCCGGTGGTCAGGAAGATGATGAAGTCAAAGGCCTCCTGGGGATTCTCGCTGTATTCGGTGACAGCCAGGGAGTTGGCGCCGGCGTAAGCGGCGGAGTTCTCCACGCCGCCGTCCACGGCGGGGTAGTTGAACAGGCCCCAGTTCACCTCGGTGCCGGTGTTCTGGTTCACCTCGGCGGTGACGTAGTTGGCGCACACGATCATGGCAGCCTGGCCGAAGCCGATCTTATTCTGGCTGGAGGGGAACTCGTCGGGAGCGCCGTCAGCCAGGAAGCCCTCATTGCGCAGGTCGATGATGTCCTGGGCGGCCTGCTCAGCGGCAGTGCCGGACCAGCCGCCGTTGGTGGCCAGCTCAGTGATCTTGTCCTCGCCCAGGTAACGGACCAGCTGATGGTAGAACGCGAAGTTGGCATAGGCGCTGTCCTGGGCGACGGGGCCCACGCCGGAATCCTTGATCTTCTGGCAGGCGTCCAGGAACTCGGCCCAGGTCTTGGGCTCGGCGGCGACGCCGGCGGCCTCAAAGGCGTCCTTGTCGTAGAAGACGCCGCCCACCTGGGGCTGCTCCACGATGGAGTTGAGGTAGCCTTCCTTGGTGACGTTGCCCTCGTCGTCCCGCTCGGTCGTCCATTCGATGACCTGGTTATTCAGGCAGGCGTAGCTCCAGCTGTCGTAGTTGACGGCCTTGGCCATGTCGGTCAGGTCCAGGATGTTGGGGTAGGTGTTGGCGATGCGCTGATAGTCGTCCTCGATGATGTCGATGGCCTCCTTGGCCTCCAGGGAAGCGGTCAGCACCTTGTTCACGTCGCGGCCCTTGAACTCGATGTTCACCTTAACGCCGGTCTCAGCCTCATAAGCTGCGGCGGCCTCCTCGATCACGTTGGCCTGGGGCTCGCCGGAGGACCACATGGACCACATGGTGATGGTCTTGCCCTCGCCGCTGTTGCCCTCGGGAGCCTTGGACTCCTCAGCGGAAACGGGGGTGCTGTTCTCGGGCAATGTCATTAAGTTAGAGGCATTGTATATGGAGCAGCCAAAAATGAAACGA
>CANASS010000025.1 GCA_947364395.1 uncultured bacterium | reverse complement strand
GGGGGTGGCGGTGGATCTCCTCGGGGAAGGGGGTGCCCTCCTCAAATTTCAGGTACTCGATCTTGTAGTCATAATCGTCCACACAGCTCACCCAGAACTTGGCCCCCTCGTTGTAGGTCATGTTGGGCTTGCGGTTGGTGACGGGAATTCCGATGTGCATATATTCAGCGGACATGATGATTCCTCCTTTTTTCAGGCATACGGGGTCATTTCTTGCTGTAAGCGGGGGTGTGGCAGGGGGTGTTCCACAGGCGGATGAACTCCTCGTCCCACTTGGCGATGTTCATCTGGAAGCCGCCCGCCTCCTGGACGGTGAGGATTTCGCCCACCATGCTGGCCACCACCTCCACGCCTTTGGCCTTCAGGAATTCCACCGTGTCCTTGAACAGCACCAGCATCTCCATCATGGTGGTGGCGCCGCAGCCGTTAATCATGACAAAGGCCCTGTCCCCGGCGTTCAGCTCCAGCTTTTTGCACAGGGCCTCCGCCACGGTGGCCACAGTGTCCTTGGAGGACATCATGGGCACCCGGACGCCGCCGCCCTCGCCGTGCTGGCCCGCGCCGATCTCCATCAGGTCGGTTTCACCCAGGTCGCCGAAGGACATGCCGTTCTGGGGGTGGGTGGCGTCGGTGGACTTGACGGTGATGGAAGCCATGCTGTCGGCGTAGCGCTGGGCGATGGCGGCCACCTCGTCCAGGGTCTTCCCCTCCCGGGCCGCCGCCGCCGCGATGTGGTACAAGGCCACCGCCCCGGCCAGTCCCCGCTTGTTGTCCTCGCCGTTGGGGTCGTACTGAATCTCCTCGCCGGTGACCACCTGCCGCACGTTGAGCCCCGCCTTCTGGGCCAGCTTCATGGCCTGCTTGCCCGCCAGCTGGTCTCCGGCGTAGTTCAGGGTGAGCAGCAGCACGCCGTGGCCCTTGTCCGCCCGCTTCATGGCGTCGAACACCAGCTGGCCGTTGGGGGCGGCGAAGATGTCGCCCACCGCCTGAATGTCCAGCATCCCCTTGCCCACAAACCCGGCCTGGGCGGGCTCGTGGCCGGAGCCGCCGTAAGTGACGATGGTGACCCGGTCGGCGCCGGCCAGGTCCTTGCTGATGACCAGGTGGCCGTCCACGTCCAGTATACCGGGGTGGGCCAGCCCCAGGCCCATGAGCTCCTCGTCGGTGATGGTCTCGGGGGCGTTGATAAACTTCTTCATTTTCATGCCAAAAACCTCTCCTTCAATATGTTAAGAGCTTATCCCGAAATTAGAAGCGCGAGGATTGCGCAACAGGTTTTTTGCTGTGCTCTAAGCCTGGGCCAGCCCCTGGAAGAAATAGGACATGGACATGGCTCCGGCGTCCGGGGTGCCGATGGTTTTCTCGCCGTAGCTCTTGGCCCGGCCAAACTTGGACACGAACTGTTTGCTGTTTTCCGCCCCTTGGGCGGCGGCCTGGGCGGCGGCGGCAAAGAGCTCCTCCGCCTCCTCTCCCTGGTAGGCGGCGATGGCCTGGCTGGCAGGGATCACCGCGTCCATCATGGTCTTGTCCCCCACCTTGGCGCCGGACATGCCGTCCAGCTCCTCCAGCGCCCGGGCAAAGAGGGCCTGCAAGCCCGCCACATCAATCTCGTCCCCCTCCGGGGCCTCCTCCTGCATCCCGTCCAGCCAGGTGTTCCACAGGGGGACGGCGCTGCCGCCGTTCAGCGCCATCACGGCGGTGGCCGCTCCGTCCAGCATGGACCGGATGCCCCCCTCCGGCTGGTCCACCGCGCCGCTGATGGCCTTGGCGATCTTGGCCATGGTCAGGCCGTGGTCGGCGTCTCCGAACCGGGAGTCGATCTCCGTCAGCTCAGCCTCCGCCGACAGCACCGCCGCGCAGGCGTGCTTCAGCCGCGCGGCAAGTTCCGCTTTTGTCATTCTGCTGTCACCTCCTGAAAGTTCAATTTATGTCCCATCTGCGGGGTCATGATACTGTGTTATATGTGTCGCAATTCTATTTATAACATAAAAGGCGGGCCAATGCAAGGGCGGAGGGGGAGGGCCGGAGCTATTCCCCCTGAAAACGGCTCAAATACTGTAGGTGGGCGTTCAAAACCTGCCGGATATAGGCCGACATTGACCTGGAGGATTTTTCCGCCAGCACGCTCAGCTCCTGGTACAGCTCCTCCGGCACCACAACGCAAATCGTTTTCTTTGGACCTTCCCGCATAGAAATCACCTCAGCTCAATTTTACCTGAAAAACGAGTAAAAGTAAATACAACAATTTCATGTAAATATACTGTTGCTGAGGTGATGACTATGTACCAACGAATTCGGGATCTGCGGGAAGATTCCGATTTGACACAGACCCAGATGGCAGGGGTCCTGGGCTGTTCTCAACAGACCTACAGCGCTTATGAACTGGGCCAGCGAATGATTCCGCCGGAAATTCTGACTGCTCTGGCCCGGTATTATAATACAAGTGTAGATTACCTGCTGGGACTGACCGACGAAAAGCATCCTTATCCCAGAGCGAGGTGATTTCTTTGTATCCAAGGCTGCGCGATTTGCGGGAAGATGCTGACTTGAGCCAAGAAGGTCTTGCCAAAGTGCTAAATATGTCACAGAGCGGATATTCCAAATATGAAACCGGGGAAAATGATGTTCCCACAAGGATTTTGATTGCGCTGGCTCGATTTCATAACACCAGTGTAGATTACCTGCTGGGACTGACCAGCGAAAAGGAGCCCTATCCCAGGGCGAGGTGACGCGGGACGGCCTGCCAGCCGCCCCCCCAAACTGTATATTTTTACCGTCAAGGGCCCTGAGGCCTCACTTTTTCCATTGACAGCTGAACTTTTTTCCTGTAATATATCGTCAGCAGTCCGTGTGCCCGCGCCGTGGAAGTATGGCGGCGCGGAAAAAGAGGAGGAGCCCCAATGAGAGCCAGACCGACCATCAAAGACATCGCCGCGGAGGTGGGCGTTTCCCACACCACGGTATCCTATATTCTCAGCGGAAACACCACGCAGAAAATCTCGCCCGAGACCCGCAAGGCGGTGCTGGACGCCGCCAGAAAGCTGCAATACGTCCCCAACAGCGCCGCCCAGTCCCTGCGCAACAACAGCACCCGGAGCATCAGCGTGGCCATGGAGAAGGCCCTGACCAACACCCGGTTCAGCGGCCTGCTTCAAGGCATCCGCGAGAGCCTTCAGGCGGAGGGCTATTGGATCATGCTGTTTGATTTCAGCGCCAGCAGCCCCCTGTACCCCGACTTTCTGGAAAGCGTCCTGCAGCGGCGCACCGACGGCATCATTTATGTCTCGTCCGACGGCTATCCCCCTGAGCGCCACTGCCGCCAGGTGATTATCGACAACGCCCTGCCCTTCGTGGCCTGCGACTGCTGCCCGGAGGAACCGGAGCTGGCTTCGGTGAGCTTCGACTACGAGCGGGGGGCCTTCGAGGTGGCCTGCCGCCTGTTCGGCGAGGGCGCCCGGCGGATTCTGTACTGGCGGCCCGACGTGCAGAGCCTCCAGGAGGGCTACCGGGAAAAGGGACTGCGCCGGGCGGCGGAACTGTACCCCGGGTCCGAATTCTCCGTGTCCCTGCTGCCCTCCAGCACCTGCGCCAGTGAAGGCGACGACCGCCATTCCAGCTTGAATCGGATGTGCGGCCAGTATCTGGCCCAGGAGATCATGCCCCGCATCGCCGGCTTCCAGCCGGGGGACGCGGTGGTGTGCTGCTGGAGCGTCATGGTGAACCATCTCAGCGCCGCCTTGAACGGCCGGGGCCGGGGGCTGAAGATCGCTACCCTGTCCGACGCCGAGCCCCCTGTAGTGACGGACACCCGCATCCTCACCAGCCGCTCCAATTTCGTGCGGGGGGGCAAGGAGTGCACGTCCCTCCTGCTGCGTCAGCTCCGGGGCGAGCGGTGCGAGGGCAATGTGGTGCTCCCGCCGGATATCCCCAGCTATATCGACTTTTAAGGAGCGGGCCGCCCCGGAAACGAACGGACCGCCTGACCAATGGTCAGGCGGTCCGTTTTTGCGCGCCGTCAGTTCAGTCTGCTCTTTTTGATTTTCCCGGTGGAGGTCCGGGGAAAACTGTCCACAAACTGGATGATGGTGGGGATTTTGAACTTGGCCAGCCGGGGGGAGCAGTACTTCGCAACCTCCTCCTCCGTCAGCGAGCAGCCCGGGCGGAGCTGGATATAGGCCTTGACGGCCTGGTCACGGATGGGGTCGGGCACGCCCACCACCGCCGCGTCGGCCACGTCCGGGTGGGAGGTGAGCACGCACTCCACCTCCAAGCTGCTGACGTTTTCCCCCGACCGCTTAATCATGTTGCTGCAGCGGTCCACGAAAAACAGCCAGCCTCCGTCGTCCAGATAGCCTCGGTCCCCGGAGTGAAGCCAATTTTCAGCGTCAATGAGCTGGGCGGTGGCCTCTTCGTCCTGGTAGTACCCCAGCACCAGGGAGCGCCCCGGCGTCCCATGTACGCAGATCTCCCCCACCTCTCCCGGCGGGAGCTCCCGCCCGTCCTCCCCCACGATTTTGATGGCGTAGGAGGGGGCGCACCGGCCCACGGAGGGCCAGTTTTTCTCTCCGGTCAGGGGGGCGCAGGTCACGCCGGACACCGTTTCGGTCATGCCGTAGGAGTTGAGCAGACTGACCCGGAAGCGCTCCTCAAAGCGCTCCTTTTCCTCGTCGCTGAGCCCCATGGAGAAGTAGACTTGCTTCAAACAGTGGTCCTTTTCCCAGGGCTGCACCGGCTGCATGAGCATGGTGCGGTTCATGATGGACATGGTGTCGGTGAAGTGGGCCCGGAGGCGGCACACCTGCCCCCAGAAGCGGCGGGCGCTGTAATGCTCCACCATGATTAGGGTGCTGCCCGTGCACACCGCAGGCATGGCGGCCATCTCCTGGAAGTCCATATGGTAGCAGGGCATGGAGGTCAGGAAACGGTCCCCGTGGTCCATCCCCATCTGGGCCGTGTGGATGAGCCCGCCGTATACCACGTTGCAGTGGGTGTACATGGCCCCTTTGGGGTGCCGGGTGGTGCCGCTGGTAAACAGGATCACCGCCAGCTCACCGGTATGTACCGGTCTGACCTGCCGCAGCTGGAGGGGCTGGCGGGCCATCCCCTCCGCCAGGGACATCACGCCCTCCGGGACCTCCCCGTCCACGGTGATGATCTGGTCCAGCATGGGGCGCAGGGGCGGCTCCAGGTACAGCGGCAGGGCGCGGGATTCGGTGATAACCCGCCGGACGCCGCATTTTTCCAGCACATAGTGAATCTCCGGCTGCTGATAGTGCTCGTTCAGCGGCACCGACACCGCCCCGATCTGGGCCAGCGCCAGCCAGCACACCAGGTATTCCGGCCTGTTGTGGAGCTGGAGGGCCACCAGCTCCTGCTTTTCAATTCCCAGCTCCAGGAAAAAGTTGGCCGCGCGCTTCACCTGGAGGTCCATCTCCCCGTAGGTCCAGGCCGACACAGTCTCGTCCACGGAGACATATTCCAAAAAAGTATCCCGCCCGTAGCAGCGCACAGTCTCGTCCCACTGGCTGCGCAGGTTGCGGCTGCCCACCATATCCGTCATAGCAAACTCACCTCTCGCGCCGCTCAGGCGCCCGCCGCAGGCAAAATGCCGGGAGCAGCCGCGCTTGCGCAGCTGCTCCCGCCCACGGACTGATTGTCCATTAAGAAAGCTTTTCGATCAGTGCGGGAACCACCTTATACAGATCGCCGACCACGCCGAAGTCGGCATTTTTGAAGATGGGCGCAGACTTGTCCTTGTTGACGGCCACGATGACCCGGGACTTGCTGATGCCGCCCACATGCTGGATCTGGCCGGACACGCCCAGGAGCAAAATCAGCTCGGGCTTGACCTGCACGCCGGTAATGCCCATATAGCTGGACTTGGGGAGCCACTTGTTGTTCTCCGCCACCGGGCGGGAGCAGCCCACCTCGGCCCCCAGCGCTCCGGCCAGACGGCGGCACAGCTCCAGGTCCTCTTCCTTGGCCAGACCCCGGCCCACGTCCACAATGCGCTTGGCGGCCACCAGATCCACGCCGCTCTCCTTCTTCTCCGCGCGGTTGACGCACTTCAAGCCGCCCTGGGGCGCTCCCTCAAAGGGGGAGACGGCGGCCTGGGTCCCGCCGGGCGCGGCCTCGAACACCCCCGCGCCCACGGTGATGACACCATAGGGCTTGGTGAACACCTCGTCCCGCTGGGCCATGCCGCCGTACACCATGCGGCGGCACACCAGGCCCTCGCCGGAGCGCTCCAAGGAGCCGACGCTTGTGAGGACGGCGGTGTCCAGCAGGACCCCCAGCCGGCCCGCCAGACAGCGGCCCCGGATGCTGTTGCTGACAATGACCAGGGCGGAGGGACACTTTTTGACCTCCTCCGCCACGGCGGCGGCGTAGTCCTCCATCACCGCCCCGCCGGAGGGCTGGCAGAACAGCAGGCGGTCCGCCCCGCAGGCGGCCGCCGCGGCCTCGGCCTCGCCGCCGAAGAGGATGGCGGTCACCTGATCCGCTGCGGCCCTGGCGCCGGAGCAAAGCTCTGTCAGGACAGCGGCCTCATCGCTGAGCACAAAAATAGTCTGCATCGACATTATATCCTACCTCCCTTTCTGTTAAAAGCCCTCTTTTTTGAGGAATCGGACCAGGGCGTCCACGGCCTCTTCGCCGTCGCCCTCCACCAGCTCCTGGCGGCGCTCCTGCTGCTCGGGGGCCAGCTGCTCCAGGGTCCGCAGGGAGGGCTCGCCGCAGTCGGGGCAGTCCAGCTTTTCCACCGGCTTCTTGCCTGCCTTCATGATGTCCCGCATGGCGGGCACGGAGGGGACGTTGATCTCGGAGGACACGCTGAGCACGGCGGGCAGGGGCACTTCCAGCACCTCCACCTCGTTCTCCAGGGTGCGTTCCACATGGAGAACGCCCTCGCCCGCAGGCGTGATGCCGGTGACGTTGTTCACGGCGGGCAGTCCCAGCAGAGCGCCCACCTGGACGCCGACCTCCTGGAAATACAGGTCGCTGGAGCCCATGCCGCACAGCACCAGATCATAATCTCCGGCGGCCTGCACCGCCCCGGCGATGGCCTTGGCGGTCTGAAGGGAGTCCTGGAAGGGCTTGCTGTCGTCAAGCACCAGCTTCAGGCTGTCCGGTCCCCGGGACAGAATATCCTTCTGAATCTTGCTGGAGCCCAAAGCCTCGGTGCTGCCGATGCTCAGGGCGGTCATGGAGCCGCCTCCGGCGGCCAGCTGCTTGCCGCTCTCCAGGGCGTTCAAGTCGTACTGGCTGATTTTCCAGGGCACGCCGTTGAACCCCAGCTCCCGGTTGGGCAGGACCTGAAGCTCCTCCTCGTTGGGAACCACCTTGCAGCATACGATGATTTTCATGCTATCAACCTTTCTTCCACTTTTTCTAGCGCCCGGCCCTGCCGGGCAGAACGTGTCAGCAAATGGGAAATTTGGGAGATACTTCTTTTGTGAGGCAGTTTTTACGTTAAAGTTACATCTTTGGGTGGGGTTTTCGCAAGCTGCTTTTGATTTTAGACTAAAATCCGGGGGCTGTCAACATGAAAATGGGCGGTGCTTTTTGGCGGAGAAGAAAATCTTTGCGGATCAAAATGTTTCAAAAAGAAGGGATATTTTTTTCTTTTTGCAAAATTATTGAGAAAAAATTACGGTTTCCCCACTGGATTCCACTGTGGGACGGCTTCTTTTTTGGGCGTTTTGACAATTTTTTAAATAAAAAACTGTCAAAATTGACGCTTGCGGAACGGCCTTGGATTTGCTATCCTATGATTGCACGTTAAAGTAACGAGTTTACTATTTTTAAGCCGGTAAATCCGGGTCAATTTGTCGTTTTATCGTTAAAGCGGCTGAGCGCTGACGCCGGACGAGCTGGAATCGGGAAAGGAGCGGTTGCACGCAATGAAACCATTGGCGTCCTTAAAGATCCTCGACCTGACCGACGGCAATCCCTATCCGGGCAGCCTGTTCGCCGACTACGGCGCCGAGGTGCTGAAGATCGAGCCGCCGGGGCGGGGCGATTCCATCCGCCGCCGGGGAGCTGGGGCGGATGGGGCGGACGGTCCCTATGCCCCTTATTATAACCGGGGAAAGAAAAGCCTCACGTTGGACCTGGGCCAGCAAGCCGGACAGGAGCTTTTGCGGAGGCTGGTCCCCGGCTTTGACATGCTGGTAGCCAACGTGCCCGAGAAGCGGCTGGAGCCGCTGGGGCTGGGCTACGAGGCGCTTAAGGCCCTCAACCCCAGGCTGATCTACGGCGTGCTCACCCCCTTCGGGAAGGAGGGGCCGTGGAAGGACCTGCCCGACTACGACCTGCTGGTGATGGCCCGCACCGGCCTGCTGGAAAAGACGGGCATGCCGGATAAGCCCACCCGGATCGGCCCGCCCCTGGCCTATTATTACGGGGCCTGGCACCTGACCGCCGGGATGATGGCCGCTTACCTGGACGCCCAGGAGAGCGGCGAGGGCAGAAAGGTGTCCGTGTCCAGCTGGCAGGCCATCTGCTCCGTGGACGACACCTATGTCCAGGGCCTTCAGGGTCTGAACGTCCTGCCCAAACGCATCGGAAACGGCTTCCCCACCACCAATCCCACCGACACGTTCCAGTGCAAAAACGGCTGGTTCGCCCTGAGCATCGGCAGCGACGCCCAGTGGCTGGCCTTCGCCGCCGGGGCGGGCCGGGCGGACTGGGGAGAGGGCACCGTCTACGCCCACGACCCGGACCGGTCCATGAAGCACTATTTCGGCGAGCTGGACGGCCAGCTCCGGGACTATTTCCGCTCCATCACCATTGAGGAGGCGGACCGCATCTGCCAGGAGGCCATGGTGCCCGGCGGGCCCTGCAACACCGTGGGTGAGCTGATGGGCGACGCCCAGGTGGCGGCGCGGCGGATGCTCCTGGAGGCGGAGGACCCCGTCCTGGGCCGCCACAAGCAGCTGGGCCGGCCCGCTAAGTTCCTGGACGGGGCCCAGGACGACGCGGAGGCGCCCGCTCCCGCCCCGGCCCTGGGACAGCATACGGACCAGGTGCTGGCCGGGCTGGGCGTGGGAGAGCGGGAGATCGCGGACCTGCGCCGGCAGGGCGTGGTCTGAGCACAGGCGGAAAGGAGCATCGGCATGATGGAAAAGAAACTCCCTCTCGAGGGCTTGAAGGTGCTGGATTTCACCATCGCCCTGGCGGGCCCCTTCACCGCGTGGCAGCTGGCGGACATGGGGGCCGAGGTGTGGAAGATCGAGCGGTACGGCGGCGGCGACCAGTGCCGGGTGTGGGACCCCTTCCTCAACGATCTGGGCACCATGTTCGTATCCTACAATAAAAATAAGAAAAGCGTCGAAATGAACCTGGCCGCCCCCGAGGGCAAGGCGGTGATCTATGAGATGGCCAAGAAGGCCGACGTGGTCATTGAGAACTTCAAAAGCGGCTCCATCGACCGGCTGGGCCTGGGGTATGAGAAGCTGAAGGAGCTCAACCCCAAGCTGGTGTTCATCTCCCTCAGCGGCTTCGGGGCCTCCGGCCCGCTGATGAAGCTGCCCTGCTACGACGCCATCGCCGAGGCCCGCAGCGGCTTCGCCGCCTCCAACGGCGACCCGGAGGGCCCGCCCATGAAGGCCGGCAACTGCATCGGCGACACCATCACCGGCCTGTACGGCCTCAACGCGGTGCTGATGGCCCTCATCAACGCCCGGCGCACCGGGCAGGGGTGCCGCATCGACATGTCCATGATGGACGTGGGGATGCAGGCCTGCGAGGAGACCATCATAGACTTCAGCCTCCACGGCCGGGCTCAGGCCCGCTTCGGCGACCACGACCGCTTCACCGCCCCCTACGGGATGTTCGAGGCACGGGACGGCTGGTGCGTCATCATCGCCGACACCGAGGAGCGCTGGCAGGCCCTGTGCGGGGCCCTGGGCCATCCCGAGTGGCTGGATGATCCCCGCTTCGCCGATAACGCCGCCCGGGTCGCCCACAGGGACGAGCTGGCTGAGGCCGTCACCACAGCCACCGTCCGCCTGCGCCGGGAGGAGATCGAGTCCAGGCTGCTGGCGGCGGACGTGCCCGCGTCGGCGGTGCTGTCCTTCATTGAGGCGTATACCTCCGGCCACGCCGGCCAGACGGAGCTGACCCAGCTGGTGGACCAGAAAAAGATCGGCCTCATGCGGTTCTACTCCAACCCCATTCACTTTGACGGCGAAACCATCCCCATCCGCCGGGGCGCGCCCCTGCTGGGGGAGGACACCACCGATGTGCTGCGGGACCTGGGCTACACCCAGTCGGAGATCGACAAACTGTACGCCGACGGCGTGGTGGGAGCCAGCCTGATCTAAGGGAGCTCTGAATAAATGCGTCTGCGGCACTTTGCGGATTTATTCAGAAGTTCCCCAACCATTCCAAAAGGAGCGATGCCCATGGAGATACGGTGCATGGTGGCCGGGGACTTTTTCACCAACTGCTATATTGCGTGGGGCGGCGGCCCCGGCCCTGCGGTGCTCATCGACCCGGCGGACGACGCCCCCGGCCTGCTCAGGCTGCTGGACAGCCTGGAGCTTACCCCCGAGGCGGTGCTGCTCACCCACGGGCACTACGACCATATCCTGGCCGTCCCCGGCCTGCAAAAGCGCTGGCCGGACCTGCCCGTCTACTGCCATCCCCTGGACGTGCCCCAGGCGCTGACCGAGCGGGACATGGGCCGGACCTGGCCCACCGTGGCCTCCTTCGCCAACCTGCGGCCCCTGGCCGGCGGGCAGGAACTGACCCTGGCGGGGCTGGCCTTCCGGGTGCTCCACACACCGGGACACACCCCCGGCTCCGTGGTTTTCCAGGCGGGGGACGCGCTGTTCACCGGGGACACCCTGTTCCACGGGGACATAGGCCGCACCGACTTCCCGGGGGGAGACGACCGGCAGATGAACGCATCCCTGGCCAAACTGGCGGCGCTGGAAGGGGATTTCCGCGTCCTGCCCGGCCACGAGGAGGACTCCACCCTGGAGGAGGAGCGGCGGGGCAACCCCTGGCTGCGGGCCGCCGCGGGACTTTAAGAAACTCAACACTTTTTATATGAGGTGAATTGCCATGGAAGAGAAGAAAAACGTTCTCACCCAGCTGAAGGACGGCGTGCTCATCGTCACCCTGAACCGGGAGGAGAAGCGCAACGCCATCGACCCGGACACCGCCAACGAGCTGGAGGCCATCTTCAACAACGCGGAGAAGGACCCGGCGGTGGGGGCCATCCTCATCACCGGCGCCGGGGAGCGCAGCTTCTGCGCCGGGGAGGACCTGGCCGCGCTGGGCGAGAACGGCGAGTGCCTCACCGAGACTGAGCACGGCTTCGCCGGGATCACCGAGCGGCTGTGCGCCAAGCCCATCGTATGCGCCTGTAACGGCACGGCGGTGGCCGGCGGCCTGGAAATCGCCCTGGCCTGCGACGTGATCGTGGCCGCCGACCACGCCCGGTTCGGCCTCACCGAGGTGAAGGTGGGACTGCTGGCCACCAGCGGCGGCCTGGTCCGCCTGCCCAAGCTGATCCCCGCCAAGATCGCCTCCGAGATGTGCCTCACCGGCAACCTCATCAACGCCCAGCGGGCCTATGAGGTGGGACTGGTCAACCATGTGGTGCCCAAGGAGCAGGTGATGGACAAGGCCATGGAGCTTGCCCAGCGGATGGCCGCCAACGCCCCCATCCCCATGCGGCTGGCCAAGCAGATCCTCCACATGGCCCCCCATACCTCCGTGGAGGACGGGATGCGGGTGTGCCGCTACATGGCGTGGAAGTACGTGGAGGGCACCGAGGACGCCAAGGAGGGCCCCTTGGCCTTCCTGGAGAAGCGCCCGCCCCAGTGGAAGAACCGCTGAACCGTTGGAACCGGCCCTCCGCCGCTGCGGACGGGGCCGCCAAAATAATTGACTATTATGGAGGGACCCGAGTATGGATTTCAGACCGACAGAAGAGCAGGAATTGATGGTACAGGCCATTGAGGACGCCATGAACCGTGAGAACCTGGAGACCTACTTCCAGGACTGCGACAAAAACCACGAGCACCCCAAGAAGTGGTGGGATATCCTGGACGAGCTGGGCTTGTTCAGCATGTTCCTGCCCGAGGAGGCCGGAGGCGACGGCGAGGGCGCCGTCACCATGTTCCTGGTGATGGAGGCCCTGGGCCGCTGCGGCGGACCCATCTACCTCTTCTGGGACCACGTGAAGGCCGACGCCCTGCTGGAGAACGGCACCAAGGAGCAGATCGACAAGTTTATGCCCCTGTTCTTTGAGGGCAAGCCCGCCTTCGCCCAGGGCTTCTCCGAGCCCAACGCGGGCACCGACCTGTCCCCGGCGGCCATCGCCACCACCTACACCCGCCGCAACGGCAAGGTGTACATCAACGGCCACAAGCACTTCATCTCCGGCGCGCAGGACAGCGACTACTGCCTGACCCTGGCCAAGAACACGGACAACCCGGAGCAGCTCACCCTGTGGTTTGTGCCCACCAACGTGCCCAACTGCAAGAAGGAGCCCATGGAGAAGATGGGCCTGAACATGGAGAACGTCAACGACATCTGGTTCGACGATGTGGAGATCGACGAGTCCGATATGTTCTCCTTCGAGGGCAACGGCCTGATGGCCACCAGCAAGGGCTTCGACTACGAGCGGCTCATCGACGCGTTCAACGCCTATGGCCAGGCCCTGTGCGCCTATGAGGACGCCTGCCGCTATGCCAACCAGCGCATCGTCAAGGGCCAGGAGATCGGCCGCCTCCAGCTCATCCAGAACCACATCATGGAGATGACCATGCGCATCGAGGCCATGCGCAACATGCTGCTCCACTACGCATGGAACAAGGACAACGGCATGCTCACCCGGGCGGAGGCGTCCATTGCCAAGCAGTACTGCTCTGAGAGCGCCAACATCGTGGTGGACCACGCCCTCCAGATTCTGGGCGGCATCGGCTTCTGCGGCAGCCGGGTCAGCCGCATCTACCGCGACGTGCGCATCACCCGCATCTCCGGCGGCACCGGCGAGATCCAGACCGTCATCGCCGCCCGCCAGGTGCTGAAAAAGTACCGCTGAGTCCAGAATAATTCGTCTGAAAAGGAGTGTTTTCCCATGGAATTTAAGTGGAATGACGAACAGCAGCTGATGCAGACCATGTTCCGGGAGTTTGTGGATAAGGAGCTGCGCCCCATCGCCGCCGAGCTGGACGAGCAGGAGCGCTTCCCCGCCGAGCTCATCCCCAAGATGGGCGAAATCGGCCTGCTGGGCATCCCCATCGCCGAGGAGTTCGGCGGCGTGGGCATGGGCAACCTGGAGTACGTCATGGCGGTGGAGGAGATCTCCAAGGCCTGCGCCAGCACCGGCGTCACCATCTCCGCCCACACCTCCTTGTGCTGCTGGCCCATCGAGCACTTCGGCACCCAGGAGCAGAAGGAAAAGTACCTGCCCGACCTGGCCGCCGGTGAAAAGCTGGGCGCTTTCGGCCTCACCGAGCCCAGCGCCGGCACCGACGCCGCCATGCAGCGCACCATCGCCGAGGACAAGGGCGACCACTGGCTGCTCAACGGCTCCAAGATCTTCATCACCAACGGCGAGGTGGCCGACACCTACGTGGTGTTCGCCATGACCGACAAGGCCGCGGGCAACAAGGGCATCTCCGCCTTCATCGTCGAGAAGGGCTGGGAGGGCTTCTCCTTCGGCAGCCACGAGAAGAAGATGGGCATCCGGGGCTCCTCCACCTGCGAGCTGGTGTTTGAGAACGTGAAGGTGCCCAAGGAGAACCTGCTGGGCGAGCTGAACAAGGGCTTCAAGATCGCCATGATGACCCTGGACGGCGGGCGCATCGGCATCGCAGCCCAGGCCCTGGGCATCGCCCAGGGGGCCATTGACGAGACGGTGAAGTATGTGAAGGACCGGGTCCAGTTCGGCAGGTCCATCTCCAAGTTCCAGAACACCCAGTTCATGCTGGCGGAGATGCAGACCCGGGTGGACGCCGCCCGCCTGCTGGTCTACCGGGCCGCCGCCTCCAAGGACGCCGGGGACTCCTACTCCGACCAGGCGGCCATGGCCAAGCTGTTCGCCTCCGAGACCGCCCGGGAAGTCACCTGGCGGGCGGTGCAGCTCTTCGGCGGCTACGGCTACACCCGCGACTACCCCGTGGAGCGCATGATGCGGGACGCCAAGATCACCGAAATCTACGAGGGCACCTCCGAGGTGCAGAAGATGGTTATCGCCGCCCGCATGGGGCTGTAACCACGCCTCAAAGGGGTGATCCGAACGGGGAGGCCGCCCGAAAGTGGCCTCCCCCCGTCACAGAAAGGAGCTCGATCAAATGGGTGAGATCATTTACTCCATCCTCATCGGCGGCTTCCTGGTCCTGTCCGGCGTTTTTATGAACATCTATCTGAAGCGGGAGGAGAAAAAGTGGGCCTCTGAGGACAAGGACGGCGGGAAGGGAGGCACCGCATGACCATTTTCTTCATCGGCGTCATCGTCAGCATTGTGGTCTACCTGGCGGTGGGCCTGCTGGCGGGGCGGAAGGTCAAGGACATCGACGACTATTATGTCAGCGGCCGAAACGCCCCCACCATCCTCATCGCGGGCACCCTGTTCGCCTCCATGCTGTCGGTAAACGGCTTCATGGGGGACCAGGGCTTCTGCTACACCGGCAACATCACCTCGCTGGTGCTGCTCAACTCCATGTGCGCCTGCGGCTATGTGTTCGGGCCGCTGTTTTTCGGGCGGTATCTGCGCCGGTCCCAGTGCGGCACCATGCCGGAATACTTCGGCGCCCGCTATAAGGACCCCCGGAACCGCCGGATCGCCGGCATCATCACCATCATCTCGCTGACGGCTTACCTGCTGGCCTGCATCACCGGCGTGGGCATCCTGATGCAGGAGCTCACCGGGCTGAGCTATGAGCTGTGCCTGCTCATCGCCTGGGGGTGCTTCACCGCGTTCACCTTCTACTCCGGCTCCAAGGGGGTCATCATCACCGACACCATGATGTTCATGGTGTTCATCGTGGCCGCCATCATCGCCGGGCCCTACATTTTTAACGCCCAGGGGGGCCTGGGCAGCCTGCTGGAAAACCTGATGAACAATCCCGCCGCCCCCGAGGGCCTGCTGGACTACCACGGCAATGTGGCCGGCACCGGGGCCGCCGACGTGTTCGGCGCGGTGATGTACGCCGTCACCATGGGCATCATCTGGTTTATCACGGTGGCTGTCTCCCCCTGGCAGGCGGGACGCAACCTGATGGCCAAGAGCGAGCACGTCACTTTCCGCTCCGGGGCCGTCGCCGCCATCTGCACCACAGTGTTCCTGCTGTATGTGAACATCATGTCCATCTCGGTCATCAACCTCCAGCCCAATATGGAGGACCCCCAGCGGGTGCTGATCTGGGCCTCCTTCAACGTCATGCCCAAGCTGGTGGGCACTCTGCTGCTGGCGGGCATCATGGCGGCGGGGCTGTCCTCCGCCTCCACCTTCCTGTCGGTGGTGGGCTTCTCGGTGACCTCGGACATTTTCCCCGTGGAGTTCAGGGACGAGAAGCACCAGTTGCGCACCAGCCGCCTCATCATGCTGGCGGTGGGCATCGTGGCCCTGATTCTGGCCTATCTGGGGCTGGGCGGGGTGCGGGTGATCTCCTGGTTCGCCTCCACCATCATCGCCGCCTCCTGGCTGGTCCCCGGCGTGGGGAGCATTTTGTCCGGCAAGCTGTCCGCCGCCGGGGCACGGTGGTCCATGACGGCGGGCTTCCTGGGCTTCATCATCTCCAAGTGCCTGGTGGGCTTTGGGGTGGCCCCCTTTAACAGCATTTTCATCAACTTCCTGGACCCCTTTTTCATCGGACTGTACCTCAGCCTGATTTTCGCCGTCATCGGCTCCAAGGTCAGCCCGGTGACGCCGGAGGAGTCGGCTTACCGGGACAGCCTGCTGGCCCTTCCCCAGGAGGAGCGGGTGGCCCGGGACTACCAGATCGACCGGCGCTATGGCTGGCTGCTCATCGGCATGGGCGTAGCCACCACCCTGTTCCTGCTGTTCACCTGGGCCCTGCCCTATAACGGCCTGATCTGAGGGCCCATTCTGAAGCGTAAAGAAGGGATCTCATATGTCGTCCGGCCTCGCGCGGTACAGCCCGGCCCTCAAACGCTGGCTCTACATTTTGGGGGGAATTCTGCTCTATTCTCTGTCCCTGGACCTGTTCCTGGTGGGCAACAACATTGCCGCCGGAGGTATATCCGGTCTGGCGGTGGTGCTCAACCAGTTTGTCTCCGTCAATGTGGCCACCCTGATCTATCTGATGAACATCCCCATCCTCCTGGCGGCGCTGCTGACCAACGGCTGGAAGTACACCGCCGGGGCCATCGTGGGGGCCACGCTGTACTCCGGCGCCATCTGGCTGTTCGAGGGGCTGCCCACCCTCACCCACGACCCCACCGTGGCCGCAGTGTTCGGCGGGGTGATCTACGGGGTGGGCATGGCCTTCCTCACCATCGGCAACGGGTCCACCGGCGGCACGGACCTGCTCAACCGCCTGCTCATCAAGAAGTTCCCCACCATGAGCGTGGGCAAGATGAGCGTGGTGCTGGACGGGGCGGTGGTACTGCTGTCCATGGCGGCCTCCGGGAGCATTGAGATCGGACTGTACGCCATCATCACCATCTTCATCTGCTCGTTGATCTCCGACCGCATTGTGCTGGGCTTTGACCGGGGGTGCATCTGCATGATTATTACCTCCATCGACGCCCATCAGGTGGCCGACCCGCTGATGAAGGCCCTGGGTCGGGCGGTGACCCGGCTGTCCGGCACCGGGATGTACTCCAATGTGGAGCGCAATATGCTCATACTGGCCATGAAGCCTTCGGAGGTGCCCCGGGTGAAAGCCCTGCTGCCCTCCCTGGACCCCGGCGCTTTTGTCATGCTGCTGCCCGCAAACGAGCTCATCGGCGGCAATTTCAACTCCCGGACCCTCACCGGCCGCAAGGCGTGAGCGCTCCGGCCCGTTTGCACAGAAGGAGGAAAGAGAGAGAAAACTGTGACATTCCCGCCCCACCGGCCCGTATTTCACAAAGATTTGGAGGAAATTGTATGAAACAACCCAAAGGTAAAAAGTTCCTGACCTTCATCCTGATGGTGCTGGCCATGAACACCATCTATGTGCTGCCCTACCTGATGTACAATTACTACACCCCGCTCCAGGAGGCCATGGGCCTGGTGGGCCGTGACGCGGACTATGGCAAGCTGCTCAACGTCTACGGCATTGCCAACGTGATCTTGTACCTGCCCGGCGGCTGGATTGCCGACAAGTTTGACCCCAAGAAGCTGCTGGTGTTCTCCATGCTCAGCACCGGCGCACTGGGCCTGTGGGAATCCTTCTGGCCCAGCTACACCATGCTGATGATCATCCATGTGCTGTGGGCGGTCACCACCGTGCTCACCTTCTGGTCCTCCTCCGTCAAGTGCATCAACATGCTGGCCGACTCTGACGAGCAGGGCGGTATGTTCGGCAGTCTGGAGGCTCTGCGCGGCGTGTCCGGCCTCATCGTCACCACCATCTGCGTGTCTCTGTTCAACATCTTCAAGTCCGACAGCACCAAGGCCATGAGCTCCGTCGTCCGCGTGGTGTCCGTCATCATGATCCTGGTGGGCGTGGCCCTGGCCCTGCTCATGCCCCAGTCCGATACCCAGACGGCCACCAACGCCACCCTGCTGGACAGCATCAAGGCCATGGGCGTGGCCTTCAAGCGCCCCATCACTTACCTGCTGGCCGGCATGATCTTCTGCGGCTCCATGACCCTGGCCTCCGCCAGCTACTATGCCCCCTATCTGCAAAATTTCTGCGGCCTGCCCACCGACATTGCCGTCACCTTCACCAGCTACCGGGCCATTGTCTGCCAGCTCATCGGCGCCTCCCTGGCCGCCGTGCTGGCCACCAAGATGAAGAACTCCAGTAAGCCCATGATCGGCGCCGGCATCATCGGCATTGTGTGTTTTGTGGGTATGCTCCTCATCCCCGCTTCCGCCGCCGTGCTGTGGCCCGTGATGGCCCTCACCATCGTGGCCTCCATGGCCGTGTACGTGTTCCGCGCCCTGTACTACGCTACTGTGGACGAGAGCGGCACCCCCAAGAACGTGGTGGGCAGCGTCATCGGCATCGCCTCCCTGCTGGGCTTCCTGCCCGACACCTTCTATACCTCCCTGTGCGGCAGCTGGCTGGACGCCGACCCCGTGGGCGGTTACAAGAACATCTTCATGGCCGCCTGCGCCGCTATGGTGCTGGGCCTGGTGTGCGCCTTCTTTGCGGAGCGGCTTATCAAGAAGTACCGCAATTCCGCCTCCGCCGCTGAGTGACCCAAACCGGGGGGACGGCGTAACGGCTCGTCCCCCCGCCCCTGTCCCCGGTCCGCAAAGGCTCCTTCAAAAACGTTGTTATGTTGAGCGGAATAAACGAAACAGGTGAGAAACATTTTGTATGAAAAAACGGCGAGAGAGGATCTGAACGCAGAGAAGGAGCACAGAAAAGACGCGGCGCATACTTATCCGTCCCGGCGGTGGTCCTATTTTATCCTCGGCACGATCGCCATGCTGTGTATTGGGACCATATATGGCTGGTCTGTCCTGAAGGTGCCTTTGGGCGAGACCTTCGGCTGGGAGACAGGTCAGCTGGCATTGGCGTACTCCCTTATGTTCTGCGCGTTCTGTGGCGGAAATATCGGAGGCAGCCAGCTGCAAAAAAAGCTTGGATACCGGGCGGCCCTGATCCTGAGCGCGGCTGCGGTTGCCGCCGGCTTTACTCTGACCGCAGCGCTGGATACGCCCAATATCCTGATGCTCTATCTTTCCTACAGCCTTTTGGTGGGCGGAGGCATCGGCGTCGCCTACCCCACGATCCTGGATCAGGTGGGCAGATGGTTTCCGGACATGCCCGGGCTGTGTTCCGGCGTGCTGACCATGGGCTTTGGGAGCAGCACACTGTTTTTGGTCCAGCCGGTGTCCGGCCTGTTTCAGGTCTCCGGGGTCGGCTGGCGCGGAGCGTTTTTGATCCTGGGCGCCGCCGGGGGCGGTTCCCTGCTCCTGTGCGCCTTGTGCCTCAAAAGCCGTTTTGTGGAGAAAGCACAGGGGCAGGATGCACGCGGCTTCCCTGTAACCCAGACCATGCGCCGGCCCGATTTCTGGCGGCTGTATGCCTACCTCCTGCTCAACAGTGTGTTGGGCAGCGTGATTTTCGCTCTGGCCTATGATTACTGCGTCTCCTTAGAGTTCAGTATTGTTGCGGCTGTCACGATGGTGAGCGTGGTCTCCGCGTTCAACGGGCTCAGCCGCCCTCTGTTCGGCATGGTCTACGACCGGCTGGGCCGGAAACGGACCATGCTGGCCGGGAGTTTGTGTGTGATCCTGGCGTCCTTCACTATGCTGCTGGCCGTCCTCCTTCGCTCCAAGCCGCTGGCCGTTCTGGGTCTGGCGCTGACTGGTCTGGGGTACGGTCATGGGCCTGTGCTCAACCCAACCTTGATCCGCGCTTTTTATGGGGATATGGACTTCGCCGCCAATTACAGCCTCAGCAATACCCGCACCCTTATCACTTCGTTCATGGCCCCGGCCTTCGCCAAGCTCCTGGCCGTCACAGGCTCCTTTGTGGCGCCGCTGCTGATTACCCTGGGCACATCCTGCGCCGCGTTCCTGCTGCAATTCTCCATCCGGAGCCCGAGCCCTTTGCCGCAAGACCATTAGGACAAGAGATACCACCTGTGGAAAGGAGACTGTACATGGAATTCTACATGCCGGACTATACAGTGGATTATGAGGTCAACAAATTGGACCCCCGGCTCAAACTGAGCGAGGGCATGCGCAAGGTGATCGAATGGCAGGATGCCCACGCCAAAGGGGCTTTTGACACCGGCTGTTCCTATGAAGAGATGCGCAGAAGATATGTTGAGGAACGCCGCTTCTGGAACGAGGGCGGTCCCGAGGCCGCCAAAACCGTGGAGACCACGGTGGAAGGCCCTATCGGCCCGGTGCCGGTGCGCATCTATTACCCGGACGCCGCCCCGCAGCACCATGCGGTGGTGTTCATCCATGGCGGCGGATTCACCGTGGGCAGCAACGATACCCATGACCGCATGATGCGTTCCATCATGGCCTCCAGCGGCTGCGCGGTGATCGGGGTGGACTACCACCTGTCGCCTGAGGCGAAGTTCCCCATTCCGATGTACGAATGTGCCGCGGTGGTCCGGTATTTCCATGAGAGCGGGGCGCAGTTCGGCATCCTGCCCGACCGGATGGCCATCGGAGGTGATTCCGGCGGCGGCAAATTGTCCCTGGCCACCAACCTTTACCTGCGGGACGCTTTTGGCGGAAACGACTACATCTCCGCCCTGCTGCTGTACTACCCCGGCCTCGGCCTGACGGACGGCGTCGCCCACCGCCTGCAAGGCTCCGAGCTGGATGGGATGCGCCGCTGTGACCTCGACGCTTACAAAAACAACTATATGCCCGAGGGGGCCGACATGGAAAACCCCTATTATCAGATCGTCAACGCCGATCTGACCCACGGTATGCCCGCCACATATCTGTGCTGTGGGGACCTGGACCCCCTGCTGGACGACAGCAACTTCCTGGCGACGGTGCTCTCCGACCGCGGCGTGCCCGTCCAATTGGATGTCGTCCCCGGCGTGCTCCACGCCTTCATGCACTACGGCCGCATGATGCCCGAGGCGGTGGAGTGCCTGGAGCACAGCGGCGCGTTTTTCAGGGCCCAGCTCAACGCGCAGGCGTAAATCCCCGGCCTGTGCCCGCCCGATTTTGCGCAATATGCGGGACGAGCCCCATATTCTTCCCCATTATTTTATTCCAAATAGGAGCGTTTGAACTATGAAATATGATTTCAACACCGCCCATGTCCGCGTGGGCATGGAGTCCGCCAAATGGGACGCCATCGGTCCCGCCCCCGCCCCCGGCGTTGTGCCCCTGTCCGTGGCGGACATGGAGCTGCTCTCCCCGCCGGAGATCATCGAAGAGCTGAAAAAAACCGCCGAGTTCGGCATGTGGGGCTACACCTGGTGGGGCAAGCCCTATGCGGACGCGGTGAAGCACTGGATGTCCACCCGTCACGGCTGGGACATCCAGCAGGATTGGATCGTTCAGACCAACGGTGTGGTTCAGGGGCTGTACGCCTCTGTCCGGGCTTTCACCCAGCCCGGGGACAACGTGCTGCTGGTCACCCCGGTCTATTACCCCTTCTACCGGGCGGTGAACCTGAACGGGCGCACCGTTGTGGAGAGCCCCCTCAAGCTGGTGGACGGCCGCTATGAGGTGGACTTCGATGATTTCGAGGAGAAGGCCAAGGACTGTAAGATGTTCATCCTCTGCTCCCCCCACAACCCGGTGGGCCGGGTGTGGACGGAGGAGGAGCTGCGCCGCATGGGCGACATCTGCCTGAAGCACAACGTGCTGGTAATCAGCGACGAGATCCACTTCGACCTCATCATGCCCGGTTACCGCCATATCAGCTATCCCACCCTGGGCGAGAAGTACGCGGACAACTGCGTGATGTTCTCCGCCGCCAGCAAAACCTTCTCCCTGGCCGGTTTGTGCGTAGCCCATGCCATTATCCCCAACCCGGAGCTGCGCAAAAAGCTGGACGACGAGGTGAACGTCTGCGGCTGCTACACCTACAGCATCTTCGGCATCCGCGCTCTGGAGGTAGGCTATGCCAAGTGCGCCGGCTGGGTGGACCAGCTTAACCAGCACATCTGGGACAACTATCTCTATTTCAAGGAGTTTATGGCCAAGAACTTCCCCGAGGTGTGGGTGGCCGACCTTGAGGGCACCTATCTGTGCTGGTTCGACTGCCGGTGCTTCGGCATGGACGGCCAGACCCTGGCCAAGTTCCTCAACGAAAAGGCCCAGCTCTTCCTGGACGACGGTTTCATCTTTGGCCCGGCGGGAGACGGCTTTGAGCGCATCAATCTGGCCTGCACCCGCCAGGCGCTGGAGGAGGCCCTGGCCCGGTTCAAGGCCGCCATGGACCAGCGGTGAGCGCCGCCATGTTCGATGTCAAAGCGGAATGTCTGGCCCTGCGGGGCCAGACCGCCGGCGACCGGAACTATCTCCACGCCCACCCAGAGCTGTCCGGCCAGGAGGAGAACACCCTGTCCTGGGTCCAGGGGCGGCTGGCCGAACTGGGCCTGAGCGCTGTGCGGGTGGAGCACGGAGGGCTGGTGTGTGTGCTCAATGGCCGGGAACCGGGCAGACGCCTGCTCCTCCGGGCGGACGTGGACGCCCTGCCCGTGGAGGAGAGCGCGGACAACCTGTCCGGCCCCAAGCAGGTGGTCAGCGGCACGGCGGGGGTATCCCACGCCTGCGGCCATGACGCCCACACCGCCATGCTGCTGTCCGCCCTCCAGGTGCTGTCCGCCCACCGGGAGGAATGGACGGGGCAGATCGTGGCCGTCTTTGAGCAGGGAGAGGAGACCTCCTACGGCGTGATCCCCCTGCTGGAGCACCTGGAGGCCCAGTTCGACGGTATGGACGGCTGCTTCGCCCTCCATGTCTACGCCGGGTCTCCGGCGGGCACCCTGTCCGTCCAGCCCGGCCATGTGATGTGCGGCGCCGCGGGCTTCGATGTGGTGCTCACCGGCAAGGGCGGGCACAGCTCCCGCCCCGACCTGTGCAACAATCCCGTGGACTGCTTCGTCAGCATCTACAACGACTTGGCCGCCGTTCGGATGAGGCACACCGACCCCAACGACTGCCTCACCTACGCCGTCGGCCTGCTGCAGGGAGGCAGCAAGTCCAACATTATCCCGGACAGCCTCCGCTTCTCCTGCCTGGCCCGGTTCTTCGATGAGGAAACCTGCGGCCGTCCCTTCCTGGAGGCCGCCAAAACCATCGTGGAAAAGGACGCACAGATCTACGACTGCCAGGTGCGCTACAACTATATCATGGAACCCATCCCCGGCGTCTATAACGACCCGGACTGCGCGGCGCTGGCCCAGCAGAGCCTGCGCCGGACCCTGGGGGAGGAGGCGGTGGTCCCCGCCGGTCCCTGGATGGCCTCGGAGAGCATGGCGGTCTACAATACCCTGTACCGGGGTGTGCTGGCCTTCCTGGGCATACAGGACCAGCAGGGCTGCGGCGCCCCCCACCACAGCGGGGAGTTCGACCTGGACCCGGACCTGCTCTACCTGGGTACTGGGGCCATCGTCTCCTACGCCCTGGACTTCCTGGACCCCGGCTTTACCCCGCCGCCCCGAAAGCCCTCCGCAGGTGTGCTGGAGCGGCTCAAAAAGCAGCTGATGTAACGATATAAGGAGGTACTTGTTATGGAATTCTTTATGCCCGACCGCAAGCCTGATTATGAGATCAACAAGCCCGACCCCTATCCCATGCTGTGCGAGAGCATGAAAAAGGTCATCGACTACCAGGCGGAACATTCCGCCGACGCCTTCGACACCGACTGCTCCTGGGACGAGATGCGGGTGAAGTACGTGGAGGAGCGCCGGTTCTGGAACGAGGGTGGCCCCCAGGCGGTCAAGACGGTGGAGGTCATGGTCCCCGGCCCCATGGGGGACGTGCCCGCCCGGATCTACTACCCCGACGACAAGCCGGAGCATTACGCGGTGGTGTTTATCCACGGCGGCGGCTTCACCGTGGGCAGCAACGACACCCATGACCGCATGATGCGTTCCGTCATGGCCGCCAGCGGCTGCTGCGTCATCGGTGTGGACTACCATCTGGCCCCCGAGGCCAAGTTCCCCATCCCCCTGTATGAGTCCGCCGCGGTAGTGCGCTTCTTCCAGGAGCACGGCGCACAGTACGGCGTCCTCACCGACAAGATGGCCTTGGCCGGCGACTCCGGCGGGGCTAACCTGGCCATGGGCGTGAACCTCTATCTGCGGGACACCCCCGGCGGAAACGGCTTTGTCAAGGCCCTGCTGCTGTATTACGGGAGCTTCGTGCTTCAGGACTCCTCCTCCGCCCGGCTGTACGGCACCCTGCTGGACGGGATGCGGAAGTCCGACCTGACCACCTACATGAGCTACTACGTCAACGCCGACGATATGGAAAATCCCTACTTTGCCGCTTTCCTCAACGACCTGTCCACCGGGGTGCCCCCCATCTATATGTGCTGCGGCAGCCTGGACCCCCTGCTGGACGACACCAAGACCCTGGAGCAGATGATGAAGTATTTCGGCGTGTCTACCCAGGTGGACATCGTGCCCGGCGCACTCCACGCTTTCATGCACTATGGCCGCATGATGCCCGAGGCGGTGGAGTGCCTGGAGCGCAGCGGCGCTTTCTTCAAGGCTCAGCTGTAAGAATCCCTGTCATTGGGCGGCCTGCGCCCCCAGAGGGAGAACCTTTATATTAAGGAGCGCGGGGCGGTCCATTCCCGGAATCAAAAAGGCAGAAAACGGCGTGGGAGAGGCAGCGTAAAGAAGCTGCCTCTCCCACAATTTTTATTGCCCTATACCTGCGCCGCAGGGGGCACAGGTATAGGGCAGGGGGGCTTGGGACAGGATTCCAAGCCCCCCTGATTTGTCATAGATTAGTTTTTTCCCGTACAGTTTCCGTCAGCGTAATCCAAAATGTGAACCGTCACATTGGGATCGTCCGGCATCTCAAAGGGCGGGATTTTGCCGCTCTCAATGTCGGCAATGATCTGCCGCCACTCCTCCTCGGTGCGCTCGGGAGCGTTTACCACGTCCCAGTCGTCCTGCGGCACGCCGGTCTTGTCTATGATGACACTGCCCTCGGGCAGCGGGGTGGAGCTGTCAGAGGCAAGGAAGGCTGTTACGACCCGGTTCGGGTCGATTGCCTCCATCGTGCCGTCCCCCTTTTTGACAAAGATGCCGCTGCTGGGCTCGAGGTTTTTCTCCATATCAGCCGGGTTATAGCTCATCATCAGGTTTTCGTCCCCGTCAACGGATTTCGAGTACATCATGCCCTCTTTGATCTCCTGGAGGATGCCCTCATACATGGCGATGGTCTCGTCGATGATCTCCTGGGTCCAGACGAACTCGCCCCGGCCGCCGGTGGAGCCCCTTTCCCCAAGCATGGACTGGAGGTTTACCTTCTCCTGCTCCAGCCACGCGGCGTATTCCTCATAGGTCCACCACTCCACGTTGGGCGTGGGGAAACGCCGCTGGAACTCCTCGTCGGTCAGAGGCTCAAAGGTTTTCCCGCCGTCAAAGCTGTAATAGGTCTTGCCATCGTCAGGGCTGACATAGGACATTAAAGTACCCTCGTCGATAATGGGTTGTGAATTCAACTGCCGGTCCTGCTGCTCTTTGGACAAGGGGCTTGCGGATGCCGCAAACGTGGTTGTCGCGCCCACCACCAGGACGGCGGCCAGGCCCAGCGCCGCCACAGACGCTTTCTTATACTTCATAATCGCTTCAATCCTTTCTTCAATCGCCAGTTTGCTGAAATGGCTGTAGGGGGAGAAGTACCCGTTCCGGGCCTCCTCCATGTTAATGAGGGTCAGCGCGTAAGCCGCTTTTTTCCTGCCGCCCAGAAGGTCCATCACCCGCTGGTCGCAGGACAGCTCCAAATCCCGGTTAGCCAGGACGTACAGCGCCCAGACCAGGGGGTTGAACCAATGGACGCACAGCGCGGCGGCAAATACCAGCTTTGCCACAGCGTCAAAGCGCTGAACGTGTACCAGCTCATGGGTGAGGATATAGGTCAGGGCGGCTTCATCCTCCCGTTCCATATGTTCCGGGAGCAGAATGACCGGGCGCAGAATCCCGTAGGTCAGCGGCGAGGACACCAGGGCCGACTGCCGCACCTCCAGCGGCCTGCGCAGCCTCTGGCCCGCCAGCCACTTGCGGACAGCGGGGGAATCGTCCTGGACAGAGGCGCGGAACCGCCGCCGGGCCCGCCCATAAGACACCATATAATACGCCGCCATCAGCGCCGCGACCGCCAGCCAGATCACGGCCGGGGCTGAACTGGGGGCCGTACCGGGCGCCGCCGGTGCGCCCGCCGCCGGTGTTCCAGACGGGGAGGCCCCGCCCGCCGCCAGATATCCGCCTACCGCAGTCAGGGGTTCCGCAGGGGCCGGCAGGCTGATGGGCAGCGGGATGGCAAAGGGCAGAAGCAGCCGCAGCGCCGCCATCTCCCACAGGGCCAGAAACGCCCCCTTGGGCAGGCGGTGGAGGGCCAGCGCCCGAACCACCACGATGAACAGGATGAACGCTCCGCCGGACAGCGTCATTTGCATAAGGCTCATTCCATCTCCTCCTGGGCGTCCAGCTCCGAAACCATGCGCCGCAGGTTGTCGATCTGGGCCTTTGACAGCCTCTGATGGCCCAGCAGAGACGCAAACAGCAGGTCGGGGGAGCTGTCAAACAGCTTGTGCAGCAGCTCCTCCGTCTCCGCCGCCTGCACCACATCCCGGGCGATCAGGGCGTGGCACAGAAAATTCGGCTCCCTGCGCTCAATCGCGCCCTTGGCGATGCACTTCTTAATGACGGTGTAGGTGGTGTTCATGTTCCATCCGGTGGTCTCTTTGAGCACGTCCGAAATTTGTTTCGCCGGCATATCTCCTTCTTTCCACAGTACATCCATGACTTTCAGCTCCGAGTCAAAGAGCTTGACGGCCATTTCAATCACTTCCTTTCAAACTATTGCAATAGTTTACGATACATACACTATCACAGTCGTGCGGCTTTGTCAACACTATTCCAGTAGTTTATAAAAAGTTCAAATTTGCTGAATGGACTGCCCAGGGCGCTTTCAGCGGTGGGAACCATGCGGAGGCCGTGCAACGTTGCACAAAAAGCCTTCCCCAGCGACGGGGAAGGCTCTTTTTTGCCGACGTTGCCCCGGAACAGGCAACGCCCGGCCCCTTATCCCTCCCTATTGGGAGGGATAAAATTATGCAACAGACTGAAAAGTACAAACTGAACCTGATCGAAAGCTCCGACCCCTTTTCGCCGGATGGGCTCAACGAGAACACTCGGAAAATCGAGGACGCTATGATTGCCCACGAGACGGCGGTGGCCGGAGAACTGGAAACGCGGATCACCAAGTTCGTCTATGGCTCAGCGGTGAGAGGCGGCGCCGCCAATATCACCATCCACCTGCCCTTTAAGCCCAAGGCCGTTATAGTCCACGGGAGTCCCGAAGCGTCATTGGGCCAGCATCAATTTGTGGGGACGGTGATTGGTCAGACTATCAACCAGGGCAGCTACAGCTTCACGATGACGGAGGACGGCTTCGTTCTCACCTGGGGCAGTAGTTGCAACTACATCGCCTTCGGCTGAACGGAAGGGAAAGGAAAAGAAAAGCCCCCCGGGAATTTCCCGGGGGGCTTTTTTGCTCGGTTCTGGGTTTTTGCGATGGTTTTGCGGGGATTAGTTGATGGTCATCAACATCCAGTCGGACTGGGCGACCAAAGTAGAACCGTTGTAGTACTCAACCTTGATGCCATAGCTGCCCTGATTGCCGCTGGTGCTGGCGTGGTTGATGGTCATCGTGCCGGTGTACGGACCAGAGCCGGTGGCAAGGTCCGGAGCGGGGGTGATAACGCCATCAGCGCTAGTACCATAAACAACAAGGTTCTGGGTGTTGTAGTCACGGACATAAACCTTAGCCAGGGTGTAAGTGGCAGTCGGAGTCGAAGTCAGGTTCATGCTGGAGCTCAGGCTCAGAGTGATGTCGGTATTGGTGCCCGCAATGGCGGTAGCGTTGATAGTCGCAACCCTGTTGGAATTGTCGGGCGTCACATCGGGATCGGGCGTGATGTAGATGGCGGACACAGCATTCTGAGTGTTGGTAGCGTTCTGCTCAAACACCATGGTCACATCGTTGCCGCTGCGGGTGTTCAGCCACTCCAGCTCGCCCACGACAGTGCAGTTCGGGGTCAGCCAGTACTGAGCAACAGCACCACCGTTCTGACTTACCTCGATGGTCCGGCCGCCGCTGGTGTAGTTGTCATAGCGGTAGGCCAGGTTGTGGGTCGTACCAGACACAACGTTGCTGTCCTCAAAGTACACAGCCGCAGTAGTAGCGGTGTAGTTGTTGCCTCCCGCAGTACCCACGACGAAGCCGGAGATATTGGTCGAAACGGGGTTAACATTGACACCAGTAGTGTTGCTACCATCATTCAAGATCTGAACGCCGCGGGTATTGGCAGTCTCAGGCATCACGCCGGTCACCACGTCGCCATTGAACTGAAGCGCGAACAGGTGGCCATTGTAGTTGGCAGTGTTGTTCACAGCGTCGAACAGAGTGCGGTTCTTGAAGGTGGCGGTGTAGGCCTCGCCATTCAGGTAGCCGCTGATGGTGCCGCTGTTGGCGGTGCCGTCCCAACGGGCCACATCGCCGTTGTAGGCGTTGTAGTAGAACAGGCCGTAGGTCACAACGCCGGTCACGCTGCCGGTGACGTACAGGTAGTCGGCACGGCCGTCGCCGTCGGTGTCGGCCCAGTCGACCTCGCTGTTCGCAGCCAGGACCACGTTGCTGGGCAGAGCGCTCACACCGTCATAGGTGGAAATGCTGGAGGTGTGGATGGTGGTGCCGGTGCGGACCATGATCTTGGTGTCGTTGTCCAGGTAGACGCTGGCAGCGCCAACGTTGCCGGAAGCGTCAGTCCAACCCGCACCGCGGTCCAGGGTCAGGAAGGAGGCGTTCTTGTAGATCATGCCGCCATCATTGCCGACCACGTTGTTGCGCAGGCCGACCCAAGAATTGGTGTTGCCGACAGTGCCCGCAACCTCCACGGCCACGACAGCGTCGTCATTGGCGGTGGTGAACATGAACAGGTTATCCCACAGGATATTGTAGGTGTCAGTGGTGTTGGCGGCGTCGCCGTTGCCGGTCGAGCTGTTGTAGAAGTGACCGTCCCTATTGCGGCTGGCGTCGGTGGAAATATACACGGAACCATCGAGCTCGGCCCCAACAGGAGCAAAGGCAGTGACGGGATCCTTAGCCTCCATCGGGTCAGTGTCATTGACGTTATACACAGGACGCAGGTCCACAGTGTTAGCCGTAGCATCGACGCCCAGCAGGGTGTTGACAGCCGCACGGCCAGTAACGGTGCCCTGGCTGCTCATCAGGAAGCGGTCGATCTGCACGGTGCCGGTGGTGCCGTCGGCATAACGCACGGTGGCAACGGCCTTGGTGGTGCCCACGGTGCTGTTCTCGCCCTGGTTGTTAGCGGCGTAGATGCTGGTGATCACACCGTAGTTGGAGCCCTTGGCGGGACCAATGCCGATGATGTTGCCATACTGGTCGAAGTACCAGTTATAGGTGGTGTTGGTGGTGGAACCAGCGACATCCAGGAACAGGGTTATCTGATCGGGAATGTCGGTGCCGTCCACGTTGTGCTTGCCCTGGTTCCAGTAGGTCACGGTCTGCTTGGCCTGCTTCACGTCGGGAGTCTTGAGGACCCAGACGTGGGTGCCCTGAACCAGAATGTTATTACGGGGAGCAACGACCTTGTTGGTCTCGAAAGCGGCCCACTCCAGGTCCTTGCTGTTGGTATTGCCAGCGGCATGGTCGTTGGTAGTGTTGTCATCCTGGTTGGTATAGGCGTTAATCAGGATGAAGTCGCCCACGGCGTACTCCCAGTTGTCCTTGCTGTTGCCGGGCTTGGAGATGATGCGGGTGGAGCTGTTGGGAGTATTGGGAGTCTTCTTGTCGCCGTCGTAGATGACCACGTCCAGCTGAGCGGGAACGATCACGTGGTCGTTCTTGTCCAGCTTAACGTCGCGCTTGCCGGTGATCTGAGCCAGCATGGTGTCGATCATCACGGCGTAGTCGTCGTTAGAGTCAGCGAACCAAGGGCTGGTGATCCCATAATAGAACTCGGTCACACGGCCCTGGCCGCCCACCTTGGTCACGGTGTCGGTAGCGACAATCCGATAGTCCTCGGCGGTGACGTTCTCGGAGTTCACGTACAGGTCGAAGTTCTGAGCGGTGGTGATCTCCAGATCATGGGCCACGTCGCACTCACGGACCTGCTCCTTGGTCTCGTAATCAGGAGCGGCCATGATGGTGGCGACCAGATTGCCGGTGGTGGTGCCGGAATAACGGGGGTGGCCGTCCTTAATCATGTAGGCCTTGCCGGTTTCAGCGTTGGTCTGGCCGACACGGGCGCCGTTCTTGTACCAGCTGTAGCCGGGGCGGCCCCACTCGTCGGACTCAGTCCAGGCGGTCTGATACCACAGGCCGAAGGTCTTCTGGCCCAGGGTGGCATTGTACTCCCCGCCCAGCACGGTGCTCTTATCGTTGTAGGCAAGAGCGGGAGTGTAGGTCACGGTGGGAACGATGGCGGCGGTCATGAACACCAGATCGGCAACCACCTCACGGGGAGCGGCCATGTTCAGGGTCTGCTCCATGTGAGCGGCGGTCACGTTCTTGGTGACGCCCAGCTCGCGGGACAGAGCGGCCACGTTGA
>CANASS010000024.1 GCA_947364395.1 uncultured bacterium | reverse complement strand
CGACGCGCGGCTTCCCTCCGATTCGGGCGAAACCCATCCGTGCCGTTGGCCTTCCTTGGGCTTTTGCCCTCACTCCGGTCCACCCGTGCTGCTCACGACGGCTCCGCGCTTCTGTGCAACCCAAACGTTACATTTTGAAACGGCAAAACGCTGTTCAAACCAACTGGTTTTGGTATGCTGGGGGCATCAAATCCATGAGGTGATGTTATGAGCTTAGGAAACAAGCTGGCTTCCACCCGGCGGGCCAAAAACCTGACCCAGGAGCAGCTGGCGGAAAAACTGGACGTGACCCGGCAGGCGGTGAGCCGCTGGGAGTCGGACGCGGCCTACCCGGAGACGGACAAGATTGTGCGCATGGCGCAGATTCTGGAGGTGAGCTGCGACTACCTCCTGCAAGACGGAGTGGACGAGAAAGGAACGCCCGCCCCGGCCGCAGTGACCCGCCTGCTGAGGCAGGCCCAGGGGAAGCGGGTGAAGCTGACCTTCTATGAGGACGACGGGATGCCCATTGTCCATGACTGGTGCGTCATCCAGGACTTCGACGGGGCCTGGGCCAACGTGGAAGTGGTGGTCAACCAGAAGAAGCCCCAGAAAAACGAGGTGCGGCTTATCCCTCTGACCGCCATCAGCACCATCACCTTCCTCAAGGACGGGGAGGCGGCGAAGCGCTCCCCCCTGGAGCTGAACTGAGGAGGGCCGGGTTATGGAATATTTCGGAATAATTGCGTTTGTCGGGATCATTTTCCTGTATGAGCGGGTGAAGCGGCTGGAGCGCGTTTTGCGGGACAACGGACTCAGCGCCAAAGGGACTGCGGGGCTGGGGGACCAGATGCGCAAGCAGGTGGGAAAGACCGTCACCCTCACGGTGGAGGCCGGGGACGGCGACGTGATGGGCAAGGCGTGCAAAATCCTGGACGCCGACGAGGACTGGGCCCTGGTGCTGGCCAACGAGGGCAAAAAGAACGAGTGCGAAAAGCTGATCCGGCTGGACAGCGTGAAGCAGATTAAGGTGCGCTGAGCCGCGAACGGGCGAAGCGCGGGTACATGGGGGCAATCATATGGACGATAGATGGCTGGAAGTAACCCTGCCCGTCCCGGCGGACAGGCTGGACCGGGTGTGCGATATGCTCACCGCCAACGGCATGGCAGGGCTGGTGGTGGAGGAAGAGGGGGATTTCCTCCGCTTTCTGGAGCAGAACCGCCAGTATTGGGACTACGTGGACGAGGGGCTGGCCGCCCGCATGAAGGGGGCCAGCCGGGTAAAGTTCTACGTGCCGGACAGTGAAGCGGGGCAAACGCAGCTCCGGCAGTATTTGGCGGGGCTGGAGGAGTATGAGCCCCAGACCGTCTCCCTGCGGGAGGAGGACTGGGCCACCTCCTGGCAGAAATACTACCAGCCCATCCCGGTGGGGAAGCGGGTGTACATCGTCCCCGACTGGATGCGGGGGCAGGGGACGCCGGAGGGTCGGGCCCCCCTGTACCTGAACCCGGGGCTTACCTTTGGCACCGGGGCCCACCCCACCACCCAGCTGTGCCTGGAGCTGCTGGAAGAGGCCCTGCGCCCCGGGGACAAGGTGCTGGACCTGGGCTGCGGGTCGGGCATTTTGGCCATCGCGGCGCTGGCCCTGGGGGCTTCCCGGGCCATTGGGGTGGACATCGACCCCAAGGCGGCGGACGTGGCCTTTGAGAACGCCGCTTTGAACGGGGTGGGGCCGGACCGCCTGTCGGTGTACGCCGGGGACGTGCTCAGCGACAAGAAGCTGGCGGCCAGGCTGGAGCCGGGACAAAACCGGGTGGTGCTGGCCAACATCGTGGCCGATGTGATTATCCCCCTGTCCGCCACGGCGGGACGGTTCATGACGGACGGCGGGGTGTTCCTCACCTCGGGCATTATCGACGGAAGGCAGGAGGAGGTCAAAGCCGCTTTGGAGCACAACGGCTTTGCCGTCGTGAGCCATTTGGAGCGCGGGGGCTGGCACGCCTTTCAGGCCGTGCGGGCCTGACGGCGGCGGGATTGCCATCCATTCCGCAGAGGAAACGCGGCGGGGCGGCCCCAATTGGGGCCGCCCCGTTTTCAGTGTGCTTATTCCGCCCTAATCCTCCGCCACGGAGGAGTGACTCATGATATAAAACTCTTCCTGGCTGGGCCGGTACTCCTTTTCCATGGGCTCCAGTGTGTCGTCATACCGCCGGGCCGCCTCCTGGTCGATGGCCATGACGGGGCTGTCCCGGTACACCCAGCTTTGGCCGTCCAAGGCCCCCTCTCTCAGCTCCTTTACCAGCATGGCTGAGGGAAACCGCCCGCCTTCCAGGCATACGTTGAACCGGCGGCAGCTTTTAAAGCCCAGTCCCACGTAGTTGGCGGGGCTCCCGAAGATGACCACCGTATCCCAGCCCAGCTCAGCCGCCCGCTGGAAGGAGTGCTTCAGCAGCTGTCCGCCGTAGCCCTTCCGCTGGTGCTCCGGGGCGATGGACACCGGGCCGAAGGTGAGGATTTCCTTCACCGCTCCGTCCCCGCCGGTGAGGGTGGCCTTGGTGTACATCACATTGCCGATCACCTGGCCGTCCAGCTCGGCCACCAGATCCAGGGCCGGGATGAAGTCGGGGTGGTCCCGCATGATGTGAACCAAGTAGTGCTCGACACAGCCGGGGGCGTAGATGTTGTAAAAGGCCCGCCGGGTGATTTCCTCCACGGCCTGGCGGTCCGCCTGGGTCTCGTTTCTGATGGTCAGCATAAAATGCCCCTCCCGTTTCTGTTTCCACAATTTTATCATACAGTATGGCCAAAGTCGAGGCGGTTTAGCTGGTTTATTTCAAAAACCTGCCGTTCCCTCTGGGCCATTGCATCACAGACCCCTTGTGCCCGCTAAACCCCGCGTATAGGCGGCATGGGCCTGCCGCAAAGGACTTCCAGCTGAACTATTTTCTTGGCGCAAGCCCTTGACAAGGGGAGTTCGCAATGATAAACTAAAAATCATCGAAGGTTAGAGGGTGCTAACTGCGGCGCTGACAGCGGCGAAGGCGGGAGAGACGGTGCGCCCGGGATCGGAAACCAGCCGCCATCCCCGCCGCGCGGTATGGCCGCCATGCTTGAAAATCCCAGGGGAAAGGAGTGTTTTTCATGCCCGCCATGTTGGGAAATATCATTGTGACCGCCCTGCTGGCCGCCGTCGCGGCGCTGGCCGTCCGCTCTATGTGGAGGTCCCGCAGGTCCGGTGGCTGCTGCGGCGGATGCTGCCGCAATTGCCGGGGGTGCCGCTAGCCGGCTGGAACCCGGCGGAGCGGGTGCGCCGGCTGATCGCGGCGCACAAATGAGAAAACCGGGCAAAAGAGCGCCTGTCCCACGGGACAGGCGCTCCTTCACGTTTTCTTACCAATGCCCGCTCTCGGTGCGCATCCAAGTGGTGCGGTTGCCTACCTGAATGTTGTACAGGGTCCGGGTGAGCTCGGTGAGCTCCCGCTCCGCCAGCTGGGCGAACAAAAAGCCGTAGCGGAACTTGCCGGGCTGGTATTCCACCACCCGGATGATCTCTCCCACAAAGTCCATGGCGGCGTAGTCCATCAGCTTTACCTTCAGCCGCAGGACCTCGTCCTGGGCGTGGAGATACTCCGACTCAATGCAGGCCCCGCCGGTGCTGATGTCCACCAGGGTACATTCCTCGGGATTGCTCAGCCCCGTGTCGGACCGCTGGTACAGGGCCACAGGGATTCCCATCTGGAGCCGGAAATCATGGCGGTGCTCCGAAATGGTTTTCACCTTGGCGTCCTTCACCCGGCACACCAGACGGTTGGACTCCTGGATGGTCCCCCGAAGGAAAAACTGGGTCATGGACTCGCTGACCCCACGGATCACCACCGACGTGCCCATTTCCCGGGTGGCCAGAGACAGGGCCCCGGGCTGGCGCTCCAGGGTCAGCGAGGTGTCCCCGGGACTGTAGCCGGACAGCCGCCCGGTAAGGATATATTCCCCCTCCGTCGTCTCCAAATCCAGGGTCATGCCGTTGTACAGGTCCGGGAGCGGCCCTGACGCCTCCACCGCAGGCGCCGCCGGCCGGTCGTCCTCCGAACGTCCGAACAGAGACGAGAAAAAGCTCATGGTATCCCCTCCTCTTCTTACCATGAATTATAACCGCACCCGGCCACAAATGTCAAGCCAATCCCGCCCATTTCGCCGGGAGGGTTTTTCAAGCGTACGTCAGGCGCCGGAGACAGCCCCGGCGCCTGACGAATTTTTTATTATTTTACCTTTGTATATGTGGCGTTGCCGATGCGCAGGGTATCGCTCTTCAGCTCATATGGCACGCCCCAGGATACTTCCCCGCCATCGTTCAGGGTCAGGGTGTCGTCACTGGCGTAGTAGCGGAATTCCAGGTCTCTTCCACCTACGGTGGCCACGGCCCTCTCCGCGCCGTCAAACTCCCACCGCGCCGCACCGTCGAAGGGGGGCGGTCCGTCTATCTCTCCCGCGATCCCTGAGTCCAGGCTCCCGTCTCCCTGCCAAACGCCCGCAACCTTGGACTCATAACTGCCGCAGGCGCACAGTGTCAGCAGGAGCAGCAAACAGACCGCTATCTTCCCATATTGTTTCATGCTGTTACCTCCTAAAGGGAGAAAATTTCACTTTTGCGCAGCCGGGAGGAGGTCATTCCGCCGCCTCATCAGCGGGCAGAGGCTCCGCCGACACGGTGGGATAGGCCGCCGCCGTGCCGTCCTCCAGGATCTCCGGCCCGTCAACGGGCTCCATGCTCTCCGGGAAATCTCAGTCGGAGGTCATATGGTCCTGCCCCGCGCCCTCCTGCTCCAGCCGCTCCATCACCGCCAGCGTGCTGGACGCCGTGTCCTGCACCCGGATGTCGATGTGCCAGCCGTATTTATCCTCCACAGCGAAGGAGAAGGTCAGGCTGCGCTGGTTCTCCAGGCTATTCTTGTCCCAGTCCGCCACACGGCGCACGCCGATGCGGCCCGCCTGGAAATCCTCCTTCACCGCCTCGTACAGCGCCATGGCGTCCGACCCGCCGTAGTACAGGGGCCGGCCCGATTCTCCGCCCTCGCCGTACGCCTCATACAGGGCTTCCTGGAGGCGGCCGCCCTCCTCGGTCAGCACCTGTTCGGCCCGCTTAAAACCGTAGCCCTCCCAGTACAGCTCCCGGTCGTTGTACATCTGCTGGATGGCCCAGGCGGCGGTGCCCTCCTGGTCCGCCTCGCTGGGATACACCCGGAGGTCGTTGTAATACCGGGACAGCTCTCCGCCGTTTTTCAGGCGGTAGGTCACCCGCAGGGTGGTGCTGGCCGTGGTCCCGGCGGGCCGTTCGTCCCGCTGGTCCACCGCCGTTTGGTGGAGCAGGATGGCATAGTCCACCAGCTCCGGGCTGCTGGCCACGGTTGTGACGCGGTCCCCGCCGTCGTAGAGGTAGCACAGCTGGGCCCCGTCCAGCTCCACCGACTCCACCTGGTCCGCTGTGGGCACCCTGGTCTCAAACCCGGTGAGGTCGAAGCCCACCGCCAGGAACAGCAGAAGGAACACCCCGGCGGAGATGGCCGCTCCCTTCCAGTAGCGGAACACCCGGAAGGACTTTTCCAGCAGCATCCGGGCCACGAAGCAGCCGATGACGGCCCACACCAGAATGGAGATCATCAGGGTGGGCTCCTCCCCGTTCAAAAAGGCGGTGGTGAAAATGCCCAGGGCCAGTCCGGCGCAGAAGGCCACGCCGTATTGGAACACCGGGCGCATGCACTTGACGGACACCACATCCCCGGCGCTCTCCAGCCGCCGGACCCGGTAAAGAAGGAAGGAGGCTGCGGCCAGCGCCACCGCCGCCGCCGCATAGACCGCCACAGCCTCCAGACCGAACACCTTGAAGCCGTCCTCCTTCTCCCAGAAATACACGGACGAGCTGCGTCCCAGCCTGGCGATGGGGGTGAGCCACGTCACTATCTCGCTCAGCGTGTCCCCAAAGTCGGTGAAGCCGTAGTAAAACCGCTGGAACATCGTCTTTACCAGGAAGTACACCCCGTAGGCCAGCACGTTGAAAATGCCGTAGAAAGCGGGCAGGGCCAGGATATGCCCGGTGAACATGCCGCAGAACACCGCCATAGAGTAGAAGAAGAGGCACTCCCCGCAGGTGGCCGCCAGCCAGAACCACAGCCCCGGCAGGAACACCGCTCCGCCGATGGCCTCCACCAGCAGGGTGAGCAGAAAGACGATCACATTGGGCACGATGAGGAAGGCCAGCCCCGCCAGGTAGTGGGTGAGGAACATCCCCTCCCGCCGGACGGGCAGGGAGCCGAAGAAGTTGGCCGACCGGGGGTTATAGAGGTGGCTGCACACCGCCATGGCGCACAGCACCCCGAACACCACCGCCAGCACCAGGGACAGGCGGACCGACTCCGGCACGTCATGAGCAAAGCGCTCGATATAGCTGAAGTTGTCGGCGGAGGACCGGTTCTGGGCGTCCAGCTGGAGCATCATCAGCCCCTGGAGGGGCAGGGACATCAGCCAGACGATGGAGTAGGTCCCCCACACGGGCCAGTAGCGCAAGACGGTTTTCTTGAAAATAGTCCAATTGAAGAACTTAAAGGACGATGTCCCGGACCGCATAGTCCTCACCTCCCATTTCATAGATAAAGATCTCCTCCAGCGTCAAAGGCAGGGCCTCCATGAACAGCGGGGCGAAGGGCTTGAACTGGGCCTCCACCTCTTCCGCGCTCCCCCGGACGATGTAGGTGTACACCCGGCCCACGCGGTCGGTGTGCACCACCTGGATTCCGTTGGGCAGGGCGGGGGGCGTCTCCTCCTGGAAGGCGATTTGGAGCTTCACCGTGCCCCCCTGGAGGTCGGACAGGGACCGCTCCAGGGCCACCTTGCCGTGGCTCAGCAGGCCCACGTGGTCGCACACGTCCTCCAGCTCCCGCAGGTTGTGGGAGGACACCAGCACCGTGGTCCCCCGCTCCGCCACGTCCCCCATGAGCAGGGACCACACCTGGCGGCGCATGACGGGGTCCAGGCCGTCCACCGGCTCGTCCAGCAGCAGGTAGTCCGGCTTGCAGCTCAGGGCCAGCCAGAACGCCGACTGCTTCTGCATCCCCTTGGACAGGCGGCGGATGGGCCGCTTTTCGTCCACGGCGGGGAAGGCGTCCTTCAGCTTGGCGTAGCGGTCCATGTCGAAGGAGGGGTAGATTCCCCGGTAGAACTTCATCATGTCCCTGGTGGAGGCGGAGGTGAAATAGTACAGCTCGTCGGGTATGCCCGCCATCCGGGTCTTGGCGGCGGGGTTTTCATAGATGGGCGCGCCCTCCAGCAGGATGTCCCCGGAGTCCTGCCGGTAGGCCCCGGTGAGGTGGCGCAGGATGGTGGACTTGCCCGCCCCGTTGGGCCCCACCAGCCCGTAGATGGCCCCGTGGGGCACCGTCATGGTCAGCCCGTCCAGGGCGTGGAAGCCGTCGAAGCTTTTGACCACGTTTTTCACTTCAATCATTGTGTCTCCTCCTTCCCGAACGCGGCGCACCGGGCCCCGATGTCTGCCGGGGTGAGCCCCAGGTACACCAGCTCCTGGACGATGGCGTCCAGCTTGGCCAGCAGCTCCTCCCGGCGCTTGTCGGTGACGTCCTGGGGCAGGGCGGCGAAGCTCCCCTTTCCCGGCACCGAGTAGGCGTAGCCCTCCTGCTCCAGCGACTCGTAGGCCCGCTGAATGGTGTTGGGGTTGATGGCCAGCTGGCCCGCCATGGAGCGCACGGAGGGCAGCTTATCCCCCGGCGGGATGGCCCCCGTGATGATGAGACGGCGCAGGCCGTCACGGACCTGCTCGTAGATGGGGCGGCTGTCCCGGTAGTTCAGGCTGAGCATGGCCCCGCCTCCTTTCTCAGATTGTACTAAATGTACTATCCGTCTTAATACAGTTATCATAGCACTGAATCCCGCTCCTGTCAAGACGGTAAATACTTCCAAAATTTCCTTTTAATAATTTAAAAAGGGTGCTGACAACCGGCCTTATACCTGCTATAATGTTGTTGTACAGCTTTACATCAGGACTATATGTGTCAAAAAAAGGTAGAAACCGGCTCATTTCATGATATAGAACAGAAAGGGGTCTTTTCCTATGTCCAAGCACGATTTGAATTCCGCCGCGTTCCTGGCCTGCGTGGGCCCCCTGCTGGACAGCAGCGAGGTCAGCGCCATGAAACAGTGGCGGCATCACTTTTCCACCACCTGCTACCAGCACTCCCTGTTTGTGTCCTACGTGGCCTTCCGGCTGGCCCGGTACTTCGGCTGGGACTACCGGGCCGCCGCCCGGGCGGGGCTGCTCCATGACCTGTACCTCTACGACCCCGCCGACGGCTCCGCCCATCCCGGCAACCAGTGCCTGGACCACCCGGAGTTCGCCCTGCGCAACGCCTCCGCCCTGTGCCCCGACCTGACCGACAAGGAGAAAAACGCCATCGTGTCCCATATGTTCCCCCTGGCCGTCCACCTGCCCCGGTGCCGGGAGGCCCTGGTGGTCAACATCGCCGACAAGGTGTGCGCCACTTTGGAGGTGGTCCACCTGTACCAGACCCGGCGCGTTCAGCGCTGGCTGCCTGTGGCAGCCTGACCGGCCCTTTCTCGACATATCCACCGTTTTTTGGCATTTTTTCCCTCGCCTTTCGTGGAAAGTGACAATTTTTCCGAAATGTGAAAAATCTCTTCAAAAACTTCTGGTTTCTGGTATAATGTTTCTTGTGGCAGTCCGCTTCCTGCCCTGGTGAGGAAGTTGAAATATGAGCTGAGAACGAATACTACGATTTTAAGAGAGGAAGATGGGAAGACATGATCTCACACGGCAAGGATTTGAAGATTTTTTCCGGCAGTTCCAACAAGGCTCTGGCGAAGGGCATCTGCAAGGAGCTGAGCATCCCGCTGGGGAACGCCGAGACCGGCGCTTTCTCCGACGGCGAGAATTTCGTCTCCATTTTTGAGACCGTCCGCGGCTCCGACGTGTTCGTGGTCCAGTCCACCAGCACCCCGGTGAACGACAACCTGATGGAGCTGCTCATCATGATCGACGCGCTGAAGCGGGCCTCCGCCGGGCGCATCACCGCCGTCATCCCCTATTTCGGCTACGCCCGCCAGGACCGCAAGACCAAGCCCCGCGACCCCATCTCCGCCAAGCTGGTGGCCAACCTCATCACCCGGGCCGGGGCGGACCGGGTGCTCACCATGGACCTCCACGCCAACCAGATTCAGGGCTTTTTCGACATCCCGGTGGATAACCTGATGGGCTCCCCGGTGTTTGTGGACCACTTCTTCCGCCGTTTCGCCCCCGTCCATGACGAGACCATGGTGGTCTCCCCCGATGTGGGCAGCGTGGCCCGGGCCCGGGCCTTCGCTCAGAAGCTGGATATGCCCATGGCCATCGTGGACAAGCGCCGCCAAAAGGCCAACTCCTCCGAGGTGATGAACATCATCGGCGATGTCACCGGCAAGAACGTGATCCTGCTGGACGATATGGTGGACACCGGCGGGTCCCTGTGCCACGCCGCCAAGGCGCTGGTGGAGATCGGCCACGCCAAGTCCGTCACCGCCTGCGCCAGCCACGGGGTGCTGTCCGGCCCCGCCATCCAGCGGGTCAACGACTCTGTGCTGGACGAGCTGGTGTTCTTGGACACCATCCAGCCCAGGGAGAACATCGGGGAGATCTGCCCCAAGATCAAGTACCTGTCCGTGGCCCATCTGTTCGCCGAGGCCATCGAGCGCATTTACGAGGAGCGGTCTGTGTCAAAGCTGTGGTGCTGACCCCAGCTGCCGGGCCGCCGCCCGCCCCTCCATGCGTTTTATAGAGAAAACCTCCGCTCCGAAGCAAGCCGCTTCGGAGCGGTTGTCCCGTACCCAGCCCCGGCCTCCGGGACTGGGATATTCGTGTTTCCGGGAGGTTTCCCAATGTTTTTCCAAAAAAAGCTCCCGGTGTCCTGGCTCGTGGTGGGCCTGGGCAATCCGGGAGACAAGTATGAGAACACCCGCCACAATGTGGGCTTTTTGGTGGCGGAGGAGCTGGGGGAGCGGGGAAATTTCCCCATCCAGCGGCTGAAGTTCAAGGCCCTCACCAACACCGCCGCCATCGGCGGCCAGGGGGCGCTGGTAATGAAGCCCGTCACCTATATGAACCTGTCCGGCGAGGCGGTGGGCGAGGCCGCCCGGTTCTACAAGCTGGACCCCGCCCATGTGCTGGTGGTCTCCGACGACGTGGACCTGCCCCTGGGCAAGCTGCGCATCCGCACCGGCGGCTCCGCCGGAGGACACAACGGCCTCAAAAGCATCATCCAGCATCTGGGCTCCGATCAGTTCCCCCGGCTCAAGGTGGGGGTGGGGGGCAAGCCTCATCCCGACTATGACATGGCGGACTGGGTGCTGGGCAAGCTCCAGGGCGAGGACAAGAAAGTCATGGACCAGGCGGTGAAACGGGCCGCCGACGCGGTGGAGTGCCTTTTGCGGGACGGCCCCCAAAAGGCCATGAACCGCTTTAACTAGCGGTCCTCCGCGCCCCAGGGGGGGTGTTACTTTCTGCTCGTGCAGAAAGTAACCAAAGACACGCTTAAGGGGGACGCCCGCCCCGAGAGGACATGGCCCCCAGGGCGGGCCACGTCCTCAAGGCGGGCCCCCCTTAAGAATCCCCCGGTTTACGGGAGAGCCCCCACGATGGCCGGGTGGATACCCGCCCGGCGCGTGGTGCGTTCGACCCCAATTCCCCTTATTTGTGCTGCCGCCGGTGTCTGGACACTGACAGGCGGGTACGGTCCACCACCCGCGCCTCAGGGGACCACCGGCTTTTGCGCCAGCTCCATCACCATGCGCACCGACGCCCGAAACAGCGCCTCATTATGGATATCCTCCAGCTTAAGCCACAGGTTGGACAGCTCCTCCACCATCTCCATCCCCCCTTCCCCCACCCGGCGGGCAATCTCCTCCATCAACGCAAACCTTTTCTCCTCTAACCCCCTGGCCTCCTCGCTCCTCTCATACTGTTGACCAGCCCAGGCGTCCACCATATAATAAAGCTCAGTTATAATCTCAGACATGTTGACCCCTCCTGTTCGTAGTAAGATTTTCTACGACCAGGATAGCATAAATCTTTCTACATGTCAAGGGGAGTGTGCGAATTTATGACCAAATTTCCAGAACGGCTGAAAGAACTTCGAGAAGCGCGTGGACTATCACAGGCCAAAATTGCAGAAGAGCTTGGTCTTTCCAGGTTTTCTGTCTATGCCTATGAGAAATCAAAGTCAAGTCCTACGCTGGACGGGCTCATTATCCTTGCGGATTATTTTGACGTGACCCTGGACTATCTGCTTGGGCGGACGGACGAGCCGGGGTAGGGGTCCGGAGCGGGCAATCAGTGCCAAACGGGGGATGCGCCCCGGAGGCGCGGGCGGTGGGCCCTGCCGGCCTGTCAGTGTTTGGAGACAAGCGGCAGCACAAATAGGGGCGTCTGGGTCGAAGGCCGCGGGCGCCGGTAGGGCTGCCACCGGGCAATCAGTAGAACTCCCCCGTAAAACTGGGGGATTCTTAAGGGGGGCCCGCCTTGAGAACATGGCCCGCCCTTGGGGCCGTGTTCTCTCGGGGCGGGCATCCCCCTTAAGTGTGTCTTTGCCTACTTTCTGCACAAGCAGAAAGTAGGTTGCCGAAGGCCGATGCCTTCCTCGGGCGCAGGAGCGCCCAAACTTTCCAAATTTTTCAAATTTGAGGTCAAGCCATGAAAATGCTGCTGAACATTTTAGACGCGGTTCCGGAGTTCACCCGGCTGGCGGCGAACCTGGAGTCAGGCCGCTCTCCGGTGGAGGTGGCGGGGCTGTCCCCGGTCCACCGGGCCCACTTCGCGGCGGGTCTGCTGGAGCGGCTGGACTGCCCCGTGGTGCTGGTGTGCGCCGACGAGGGGGAGTGCGCCCGGCTGGCGGCGGACGTGACCGCCCTCACCGGGGAGCCCGCCGCCATAATCGGGGCCCGGGAGTTCCTGTTCCATGAGGGGGCGGTGGCCTCCCGCCAGTGGGAGCACCAGCGCATCGCCGCGTTTCAGGCCATGGCCCAGGGTAAAACCAGGCTCATCGCGGCCACGGTGGAGGGGCTTATGCAGCGCACCCTGCCCCCGGAAGAGCTGGCCGCCCACGTGGTGGAGGTGGACGCTAAAGGCAGCTACGACCTGGAGGAGCTGGCCGGACGGCTGGCGGCTCTGGGCTATACCCGGTGCCAGCAGGTGGAGGGCGTGGGCCAGTTCGCCCTGCGGGGCGGCATCCTGGACGTGTTCTCCCCCGGCATGGACGACCCTGTCCGGGTGGAGTTCTGGGACCAGGACGTGGACTCCATGGGGCCCTTCGACCCGGCCTCCCAGCGGCGGGCGGGGCGGCTGGACCGGGCGGCGTTTCTGCCTGTCAGCGAGCTTCTGCCCGTCCGGGACGAACACGGGGGCTGGGAACGGCCCACCGACCTCCAGCTTCCCGCCCGGTACAAGACCCTGGCCACCGCCGCACACCACCTGCCCCTGGACGCCGTGGTGTGCCTCAGCGAGTCCAGCCGGGTGGCGGAACGGGGCAAAAACTGGCTGTGGCAGCTGAACGAGGACGTGAAAACCCTGCTGGAGGCGGGGAAGCTGGACGGCAAATACGCCCGTTTTTCCGCCACTATGGACGAGCTGATGGCCGTCCTGGACCGCCACGCTCTGTGCTTTTTGGATTCCTTCACCACCTCCGCCGCACCCCTGCCGCCAAAGGACATCCTGACCGCCCAGGGCCGCCAGCTGTCCTCCTTTGGGGCCAGCCTGGACACGGCGGCGGCGGACCTGACCCAGCTGCAAAACGCCGGCGCCGCCGCCATTGTGCTGGTGGGCAGCGAGCAGCGGGCCCTGAACCTCCAATCCATGCTCCGGGAGCGGAAAATCCGCTCGGCGGTGGACTTCCAGCTCCACGACCTGCCCCAGCCCGGGGGGATCACCATCGCCGTGGGGGGGCTGTCCGCCGGGTTCGACTACATCGGCTGTCCCTACGCAGTGCTGACGGAGGGGGGAAACGAGCCCCGGCGGAAGGGCAAGCGGCTGAAACACGCCGCGGACCGGCGGAAGGTGGACTCCTTCACCGACCTGTCCCCCGGGGACCTGATCGTCCACGAGCACCACGGCATCGGCCGGTTCGTGGGCATGGTGAAGATGCAGGTGGACGGGGTGGATAAGGATTACGTCAAGCTGGCCTATGCCGGGGCGGACGTGCTCTACCTCCCGGCTACCCAGCTGGACGCCATCGCCAAATACATCGGCTCGGGGGACGACCCGGAGACAAAAAAGCTGTCCAAGCTGGGGGGGACCGAGTGGGAGAAGGCCAAGACCCGCACCCGGAAGGCGGTGAAGGACCTGGCCAAGGGGCTGATTCAGCTCTACGCCCAGCGCCAGCGTCAGCCGGGCTACGCCTTCGCCCCCGACTCCCCCTGGCAGAAGGAGTTTGAGGAGGACTTCCCCTACGACGAGACGGAGGATCAGCTGCGCTCCATCCGGGAGATCAAGCGGGACATGGAGACCCCCCGGCCCATGGACCGCCTGCTGTGCGGCGACGTGGGCTACGGCAAGACGGAGGTGGCCCTGCGGGCGGTGATGAAGTGCGTGCTGGACGGCAGGCAGGCGGCCATCCTGGTGCCCACCACCGTGCTGGCCCGGCAGCACTACCTCACCGCCCGCTCCCGGTTCGCCAAATACCCGGTGGAGATCGAGGTGGTCAGCCGGTTCCGCACCCCCGCCCAGATGAAAAAGGCCCTGGCCGGGGTGGAGAACGGGTCGGTGGACCTGCTCATCGGCACCCACCGGCTGCTGCAAAAGGACGTGCGCTTCAAGGAGCTGGGACTGCTGGTGGTGGACGAGGAGCAGCGCTTCGGCGTCACCCACAAGGAGCGGCTGAAGGAGATGTCCAAGCAGGTGGACGTGCTCACCCTGTCCGCCACACCCATTCCCCGCACCTTGAACATGGCCCTGTCCGGCATCCGGGACATGTCCGTCATCGAGGAGCCCCCCTCCAACCGCCAGCCGGTGCAGACCTACGTGCTGGAGCACGACTGGTCGGTGCTGGCCGACGCCATGCGCCGGGAGCTGGAGCGGGGGGGCCAGGTGTATTACCTCCACAACCGGGTGGACACCATCCAGCGCACCGCCGCCCGCATCAAGGACATGCTGGGGGAGGCGGCGGAGGTGGCGGTGGGCCACGGCAAGATGAGCCAGGAGGAGCTGTCCGACGTGATGACCCGGGTGTCCGACGGGGAGGTGGACGTGCTGGTGTGCACCACCATCATCGAGACGGGCATCGACATCGCCAACGTGAACACCTTAATCATTGAGGACGCGGACAAGATGGGGCTCAGCCAGCTCCACCAGATCCGGGGCCGGGTGGGACGGTCCCCCCGGCGGGCCTACGCCTACATGACCTACCGCCAGGGTAAGGTTCTCACCGAGATTGCCGCCAAGCGGCTGTCCGCCATCCGGGAGTACGCCGAGTTCGGGTCCGGCTTCAAAATCGCCATGCGGGATTTGGAAATTCGCGGCGCGGGCAACCTGCTGGGGCCGGAGCAGTCCGGCTTCCTCATGAGCGTGGGCTACGACCTGTATCTGAAGCTGCTGGAGGAAGCGGTGCTGGAGGAGAAGGGGGAGAAGCCCGTCCGGCTGCCCGAGTGCACGGTGGACCTCACCGTGTCCGCCTCCATCCCGGACCGCTACGTCCCCGACCCGGGCCAGCGGATGGACCTGTACCGGCGCATCGCCCGGGTGCGCACCGAAGAGGACGCCGACGACGTGACGGACGAGCTCATCGACCGCTTCGGCGATCCCCCCCGGCAGGTGAACAACCTGCTGTCGGTGGCCCTGCTCCGGGGCCGGGGGGCGGAGTGCTCCATCAAGGACATCTCCCAGAAGGGGGCGTCCCTGGTGTTCACCCTGGAGGCGTTCGGCCTGGAGGCCATCGCGGCCCTGGCGGGGCAGTACCCCGGCCGGATGCTGTTCTCCCCCGGCGACGTGCCCGCGTTTACCCTGAAGCTGCGCAAGACGGAAGAGCCCCTGCGTACAGCCGCCCAGGTGGTGGAGCGGTACAAGGCCCTGCTGGAATCTCTGCCAGAAAGTTGATTTGCATTTCCGGACCGGCTGATGTATAATACCCCCCAGCGGTCTTTACCCGTAAAAATTTCCCTAGGATTGGAGAATATGATGAAATATTGGAAACGACTTCTGGCCCTGCTGCTGTCCGGGGCCATGGCCCTGTCCCTGTTCGCCTGCGACGCCGTCGGCGGCTCCGAAAGCCCCGCGCCCTCTGCGGAACCCTCCGCCGGGGCCTCCGGCCAGCCCGACCCCAGCGCCTCCCCGGAGATCGTGGCCGACCTGAGCCAGGGCGCGCTGGAGTTCTCCGCCGGGGTGTCCCCCGACGACGTGCTGCTCACTGTCAACGGCGGCCAGGTGCCCGCCGATCAGTTCCTCTACGTGCTGGGCCAGGCCTGCCTGCGCACCCAGCAGTACATGTCCCTCTACAACGTGGACCTGGGGAGTATGCCGGAGATGGCCGGCGACCTGATGGAGCAGGGGGTGGAGCTGGCCGTCTACCACACCCTGATCCGCCAGAAGGCGGCGGAGCTGGGCTGCCTGCCCACCGACGCCCAGAACGAGGAGATCCGCAAGGCCATGGACGAGGCCGATTTGGCCGCCAACGCCCCCTTCTGGGGCCTCACCGACCGGGGCTCCGAGTTCGTATTTGCCATGAACACCTACTATAACAACGTGCTGGAGGCCGTCACCCACGCGCCCAGCCAGGAGGAGCTGAACGAGTACCTCTACCGGGTCAAGCACATCCTGATCAAAACGGTGGACGACAGCCGCCAGCCCCTGCCCGAGGACCAGATCGCTGAGAAGAAGGCCCAGGCGGAGGACCTGCTGGCCCAGCTCAAGGCCGCGTCGGACCTGCCCGCCAAGTTCGACGAGCTGATGAACGAGCACAGCGAGGACGGGCGCACGGAGGACGGGGCCCTGGCCGCCCCCGACGGCTATCTGGCCGCCCCCGGCGACATGGTGTCCGCCTTTGAGACGGCTTCCTACGCCCTCCAGCCGGGGGAGCTGTCCGAGCTGGTGGAGACGGAGTTCGGCTACCACATCATTCTCCGCCTGCCCACCGAGGTCACCGCCGAGGAGATGGCCGACCCCGAGTACGCGGACGGGTTCCGCATGAACGCCATGGAGGATCAGATGGAACAGTGGATGGAGGAGGCGGACATTGTCCGCTCCGACGAGCTGGCCAATCTGAACGCCATCGACTTCTATAACCGGCTGGCGGCTTACCAGCAGGCGCTGTCGGAGCAGAACGCCCCAGCCGAAAGCGCCCCCGTGGAGAGCGGCGGCGTGGGGTGAGCCCTGGCGGGCCCTTGACAGGAGGGCGAAAATTGTCCAGGCCCACCCCCTTGACAGACGCCTCCTGTTCTGGTATCATCTTCCCAATGTGATAGGGGAGTAACCGGCGGACCCAATTGGGGACCCCGCAAAGCCGTTCTTCAGGCGCTGCGGGGAAAGACGGGGCAGGGAAGGGAACGGAGTTTTTGCCGCAGGCGGAAACACAGTTCGGCGGACCTGGCGCCGCCGCCGCGACGGCGGCCAACAGCAAGAGATTTTATCTCTGGTCCCGGATGAAACGGTAAGACCTATCCACAGCGCTGCGCTGTGGATAGGTCTTTTTTATTTCACGCTTGTCCCCCTTCCCTATCATTCGACCCCAAAAACCCGGTATATTTAGAAGGAAAGAAAAGGAGTGTTGAACCATGAGCCAATGGTACGCCAAGACCGCCGGCCAGACGCTGGATGAGCTGGGCTCCGGCCGATCCGGCCTCTCTCCCCGGCAGGCCCAGGAGCGGCTGGAGAAATACGGCCCCAACAAGCTGGCCGGGGCCCCGAAAAAGCCCCTCTGGGCCCGGTTCCTGGACCAGCTTCGGGACCCTATGATCATCGTGCTTCTGGCCGCCGCCGTCCTGTCTCTGCTGTCCTCCGGCGGGGAGGACTGGGTGGAGGCCGTCATCATCCTGGTCATTGTGGTGGTCAACGCCTGCATCTCCATCTCCCAGGAGGACAGCGCGGAAAAGGCCCTGGAGGCCCTGCAAAAGATGTCCGCGCCCCTGGCCAAGGTGGTTCGGGGGGGAGAGCAGATCCGGCTGGAGACCGACGCCCTGGTGCCCGGCGACATCATCGTGCTGGAGGCGGGGGACCTGGTACCCGCCGACGCCCGGATTCTGGAGTGCGCCAACCTGAAGGCGGACGAGTCCGCCATGACCGGCGAGTCCGTGCCGGTGAACAAACAGGCGGACGAGGTCCTCCCCGCCGAAACCGTGCTGGGGGACCGGAGCAATATGGTGATTTCGTCCACCGTCATCACCAACGGCAGGGCGGTGTGCGTGGTCACAGGCACCGGCATGGACACCGAGGTGGGCCGCATCGCCGGTATGCTCATGGGGGAGGAGGACGCCTCCACCCCCCTCCAGCGCAAGCTGGCCGAGATCTCCAAAACCCTGTCCTTTGTCTGTCTGGCGGTGTGCGCCGTCATGTTCGGCGTGGGCCTGCTCTACCACCGGCCCCTGCTGGAAATGCTCATGGCCGCCGTATCCCTGGCGGTGGCCGCCATCCCGGAGGGCCTGCCCGCCATCGTCACCATCGTGCTGGCCCTGGGGGTTCAGCGGATGGTAAAGCACAACGCCATCGTGAAGAAGCTCCCCGCCGTGGAGACCCTGGGCTGCGCCGGGGTGATCTGCTCGGACAAGACGGGCACCCTCACCATGAACAAAATGACCGTCAAGCAGGTGTGGACCCCCGGCGACCGCCACCGCAGGGAGGCGCTGACCATCGGCGCGCTGTGCAACGACACCGTCCTGCACCCCGGCGGCAAGACCACCGGGGACCCCACCGAGACCGCCTTTGTGGACGCCGCCCTGCTGGACGGCCTGGACAAGAACGCCCTGGAGCGGGAGATGCCCCGGGTGTCCGAGCTGCCCTTTGACTCCGACCGGAAGCTGATGAGCACCGTCCACCCCCTGCCCGGCCACCCGGGCGGATACCGGGTGATGGTGAAGGGGGCCCCGGATGTGCTTCTCTCCCGGTGCACCCACATTTTGGCCGGGACCGCTGCCCCCCTCACCGCCTCCCTGGCCCGGGACGCGGAGGCTGCCAACGCCTCCATGGCGGAACAGGCCCTGCGGGTCCTTGCCTGCGGGTATAAAGACATCGAAAAATTACCCGCCGGAGAGCCTGACAGCGAAGAACTTGAGACCGGCCTCACCTTTGTGGGGCTGGTGGGCATGATCGACCCGCCCCGGCTGGAGGTCAAGGACGCCGTGGCGGAGTGCTACAGCGCCGGCATACGCCCGGTGATGATTACCGGCGACCACAAGCTGACGGCCGTGGCCATCGCCAAGGAGCTGGACATCTTCCGGCCCGGGGACCTGGCCATCACCGGGGAGGACCTGGACTTCATGCCCCAGGAGCTGCTGGAGCAGGACGTGGACAAATTCGCCGTCTACGCCCGGGTGTCCCCGGAGCACAAAATGCGCATCGTCAAGGCCTGGCAGAAAAAGGGCATGGTGGTGGCCATGACCGGCGACGGGGTCAACGATGCCCCCGCCCTGAAGGTGGCCGACATCGGCTGCGCCATGGGTATCACCGGCACCGACGTGGCCAAGGGCGCGGCGGACATGATCCTCACCGACGACAACTTCGCCACCATCGTCAAGGCGGTGGAGCAGGGCCGGGGTATCTACTCCAACATCAAAAAGGCCATCCACTACCTGCTGTCCTGCAACATCGGGGAGATCGTCACCCTGTTTCTGGCCACCCTGTTCAACTTCCACCAGCCCCCTCTGGTAGCGGTCCAACTGCTGTGGCTGAATCTGGTGACGGACTCCCTCCCCGCCCTGGCCCTGGGCATGGAGCCGGTGGAGCCCTCCGTCATGGAAGAAAAGCCCCGGTCCGCCTCGGAGCCCCTGTTTACCAAGGGATTTTCCATCCGGCTGGCCTGGCAGGGGCTGATGGTGGGCCTGCTCACCCTGGGGGCCTACTGGCTGGGGGAGTATGTGCTCAGCGATCCCAGTCTGGCCGACGCCACCGCCAACACCATGGCCTTCGCCACCCTCACCTTCTGCCAGCTCTTCCACGCCTTCGACGTGCGCAGCGAGACCCAGTCCATCGCCCACATCGGCCTCACCTCCAACCCGGCCATGAACAAGGCGTTCCTGGTGGGCATGGCCCTGCAATTGTCGGTGCTCCTCATCCCCCCGCTGCAAAGCGTGTTCCAGGTCTGCACGCTGAACCCGGTGGAGTGGCTGGTGGTGCTGGGGCTGTCCCTCACCCCGCTGGTCATCTGCGAAATCGAAAAGGCCCTGCGCCGCGCCCGGTAAGGTCCAGGCCGTTCTTTTTCTTGAAAGAAAAAGAACCAAAAAGAACCTTTGAACCGTTACGAACGGAGCTGGCTCCGTAAAGGCGCCGCTCGACCGTGAAGCCGGCGCTTATCCAAAAAATAGAATTTTATTAAAACTCAAAATTGACTTGCTTTACTTCAGTTTCTAAAAACAGCAATAATTATCTGATAGAAGTCTAAAAGTTTCTTTTTTCGCTGCCTTTTTTCTTTCCAAAGAAAAAAGGCAGACCCCTAAAAAATCGGTGAAAAAGGCTGATTACCTGTTGCATTTTTGGTCCCACCTGCTATAATGATAGTCAGAATTCTAACAATGTCAGAATTCTAACGAACATAGGGTCCAACAAATAATTTATTTTGGAGGTCGATTCCCATGAAAGATTTGTATGTGGTCAGCTGCTGCCGTACCGCTGTGGGCTCCTTCGGCGGAAGCCTGAAGGACGTTCCCGCCACCGACCTGGGCGCCGCCGTGGTCAAGGAGGCCCTGAACCGGGCCAACGTGAAGCCCGAGCAGGTGGACGAGGTCATGTTCGGCTGCATCCTGACCGCCGCCCAGGGCCAGAACCCCGCCCGCCAGGTGGCCATCAAGGCCGGCGTGCCCTTCAGCGTCCCCGCCTACACCGTGGGCATGGTGTGCGGCTCCGGCATGAAGTCCGTCATTGAGGCCGGCCGGGCCATCCGCTCCGGCGATGCGGAGATCGTGGTCTGCGGCGGCACCGAGAACATGAGCGCGGCCCCCTTTGCCTCCATGGACGCCCGCTGGGGCGCCCGCATGGGCGATAAGAAGCTGGTGGACACCATGATTAAGGACGGCCTGTGGGACGCCTACAACAACTACCACATGGGCACCACCGCCGAGAACATCTGCGACATCTGGGGCATCACCCGGGAGGAGCTGGACGCTTTCGCCGCCTCTTCCCAGCAGAAGACCGAGGCCGCCCAGAAGGCGGGCAGGTTTGACGACGAGATCGTCCCCGTGATGATTAAGAAGAAGAAGGAAATGGTGGAGTTCAAGGTGGACGAGTTCCCCAAGGCGGGCGTCACCGCCGAGGGCATCGCCAAGCTGCGCGGCGCGTTCCCCGTGGGTCCCGAGGGCGTTGAGGACGAGGTCGTCCACACCTTTGAGCTGACCCAGGTTCACGAGGCCGACGCCAAGAAGCACGTCCAGCGCGTCACCGCCGCCAACGCCTCCGGCATCAACGACGGCGCGGCCGCCATCGTGCTGGCCTCCGGCGAGGCCGTGGAGAAGTACGGCCTGAAGCCCATGGCCAAGCTGGTCAGCTGGGGCCACGGCGGCGTGGACCCCAAGATCATGGGCGTGGGCCCCGTGCCCGCCTCCCGGGACGCCATGGCTAAGGCCAGCCTGACCATCAAGGACATCGACCTGGTGGAGGCCAACGAGGCCTTTGCCGCCCAGTCCATCGCCGTGGCCCGCGAGCTGGACTTCGACATGAGCAAGGTCAACGTCAACGGCGGCGCCATCTCCATCGGCCACCCCGTGGGCGCTTCCGGCGCACGTATCATCGTCACCCTGCTCCACGAGATGCAGAAGCGGCCCGAGGCCAAGATGGGCCTGGCCACCCTGTGCATCGGCGGCGGCATGGGCGTCGCCACCATCTTCGAGAAGTGCTGAACATAGGGGTCTGATATGGACTACCAGGCGCTTTACAAAGAGAAGCTCACCACCGCCGGGGAGGCGGTGAAGGCAGTCAAGTCCGGCGACTGGGTGGATTACGGCTGGTGCACCAACCACCCCGTGGCCCTGGACGCGGCCCTGGCCGCCCGTAAGGACGAGCTGTACGATGTGAAGGTCCGCGGCGGCGTCACCATGTGGATGCCCGAGATCTGCAAGGCCGAGGACGCGGGCGAGCACTTCACCTGGAACGCATGGCACTGTTCCGGGGTGGACCGCAAGATCATGGCCAAGGGCATGGGGTTCTTTGCCCCCATCCGCTACTCCGAGCTGCCCCGGTATTACCGGGACAACGTGGAGGTGGACGTGGCCATGATTCAGGTCGCCTCCATGGACGCCCACGGCAACTTCAGCTATGCCCTGGCCGCCTCTCACCTGGCGGACATGCTGGACAAGGCCAAGACCATCATCGTGGAGGTCAACCAGAACATGCCCTGGGTGTACGGCCTCACCGGCAGCGAGATCAACATCAAGGACGTGGATTTCGTGGTGGAGGGCGGCAATCCCCCCATTGCCCAGCTAGGCGGGGGCGGCGAGCCCTCTGAGGTGGACAAGGCGGTGGCCAACCTGATTGTCCCCGAGATTCCCAACGGGGCCTGCCTCCAGCTGGGCATCGGCGGTATGCCCAACGCCGTTGGCTCCATGATCGCCCAGTCCGATTTGAAGGACCTGGGCGTCCACACCGAGATGTATGTGGACGGCTTTGTGGACATCGCCCTGGCGGGCAAGATCACCGGCAGGCGCAAGAATCTGGACAAGGGCCGTCAGGTGTACGCCTTCGCGGCGGGCACACAGAAGCTCTACGACTACGTGGACCGCAACCCGGACGTGATGGCCGCCCCGGTGGACTACACCAACGACGTGCGGGTGCTGGCCCAGCTGGACAACTTCATCTCCATCAACAACGCCATTGACCTGGACCTCTTCGGCCAGGTGAACGCGGAGTCGGCGGGTCTGAAGCACATCTCCGGCACCGGCGGCCAGCTGGACTTCGTCATGGGCGCGTATCTCTCCAACGGCGGAAAGAGCTTTATCTGCCTGTCCTCCACCGTCACCGGCAAGGACGGGTCCGTCAAGAGCCGCATCGTGCCCACGCTGACCCGTGGTTCCATCGCCACCGATCCCCGGTCCTGCGTGCAGTACCTGGTGACGGAGTACGGCATGGTCAACCTCAAGGGCCTGTCCACCTGGGAGCGGGCGGCGGGCATCATCAACATCGCCCACCCGGACTTCCGGGAGGACCTGATCGCCGAAGCCGGTAAAATGGGCATTTGGCGCTCCAGCAATAAGCGGTAAACTACTTAATTCAACGCAAAAAAGCCCGCACGGTTAATACCGTGCGGGCTTTTTTCAGCCTTTTGCCTTGACCACGGGAATCCATACCTCGAACTTGGTACAGCCGGGGCCCAGATAGACCTCCACGTCCGGCCCTTCGGCGTATTCATAGCCCGAGGTGGGCAGCCACTCGGCGACCACCCGGCGCTCCAGGGCCTGGATGGAAGCGGGACCCTCCCCTGTGCCGGGGAACACGGCCCAGGTGAAGGCGGGGACGGTGTACTCCTCCAGTCCCTCCGCCGCCGGGGCGGAGGAGGCCGCGGCGATATAATACCGGGAGCTCTCCAGCCCGTCGCACACCCCCAGCAGCCCCTTGGGCTCTCCGTCCATCAGTCCGGCCAGCCGGGGGATGGTGCCGTCCGCCGCCGCCCGGGCCCAGAGCTGGGGCACCTGCTGAAAGTTTTCCTCTATGTCCTTCGTCAGCGGCGCGGACACGCCCACGATCCGGAACGCGTCCCTTTTCTCAATTCGATACTCCATTTCTTCCACTCCTTGTACTGTGATGGCGAAGCGCAGGGGCGGATAGCTTTTCAGCGCCGTCCCCGGCGTTTTGGCCGCCGAGGGCGGCAGGCCGTGGACCGTCTGAAAGGCCCGGTTGAAGGCGGTGGGCGAGCTGTAGCCGTACTTTAAGGCCACATCCATGATTTTGTCTCCGTTTTGCAGGTCCGCCGCTGCCCGGGACATTTTTCGGCGGCGGATGTACTCCGACAGCGGCGTGCCGGCCAGCAGGGAAAACATCCTCTGAAAGTGGTAGGGGGAACAGCAGGCGATTTTGGCCGCTTCCTCCAGCTTGGGGTCCTCCAGGCGCTCCTCCAGGTATTCCACGGCCCGGTTGAGACGGTCGATCCATTCCATGTGCCTCGCTCCTTTTTTTCGTTACGTAACTGACCATAGTATACCCGACGACGGCCTCCTTGTCCTCTCTTTTTTGAAACAAAAACCGCGAGGGTTCCGGCGGGGCGGCGTATGGGGGCGGGTCAGCGCTGGGCCCCGAAATAGGCCCGCACGGTTTCGGCCTCGGAGAAGGGGCGGCGCATCCCCTTTTCCTCGATATAGTCCTCATGGCCCTTGCCCAGCAGGGCCACCACCTCCCCGGGGCGGGCCAGGTCCAGGGCGCGGAAGATGGCGGCGCGGCGGTCCGGCACAATCTCATGGGGGAAGTCCCCCAGAGCGGTGGAGATGTCCGCGCACACGTCCTCCGCCCGCTCAGAGCGGGGATTGTCCTCGGTGAGCACGGCGAAGTCCGCCCAGCGGGCGGCGGAGCGGGCCATATCTGTCCGGCGCATTTTGGGCCGGTCGCCTCCCGCGCCGAAAACGGCGATGATCCGCCGGGGATGGTGCTCCCGGAGGGCGGACAGCACCGCGTCAAAGCTGGCGCCGTTGTGGGCGTAGTCCACCACCACCTCAAAGGGGGCGGGGACGGGGAGGCGCTGGGCCCGCCCCGGTACCCGGACGTGGGCCAGTCCCGCCCGCACCGCGCCGTCGTTGAGGCCCAGGGCCCTGGCCAGGGCTACGGCGGCCAGGGCGTCGTACCCGTTGAAACGCCCGGGCAGGGGGATATGATAGCGGGGCGCGCCCGCCGTGGTGAGGCGGACGGCCAGAGGGCGTTCCGGGTCGGGCTCGATGGCCAGGGCCCGCACGTCCGCCCGGTCGTCGAAGCCGAAGGAGGAAACGGGGGCGCTGGGGGGGCGCTGGACCGCCATATGGGGCCAGGCCGGGTCGTCCATATTGCCCACGGCCCGGCGGCACTGGCGGAACAGGGCGGCCTTGCAGGCGCGGTACTCCTCAAAATCCCCGTGTTCACCGTGACCGATGTGGTCCGGGGAGAGGTTGAGGAACAGTCCGGCGGCGAACTCCAGCCCGTAGAGCCGTTTCAGCTTCATGGCCTGGGAAGAGGCTTCCATCACCACGTGGGTGCATCCGGCGTCGGCCATCTGGCGGAGGGCGCGGTGGAGGGCGATGGGCTCCGGGGTGGTGTTGGGGCTGTCGGACAGCTTTTCCCGCCCGATATAGGTCCCCAGGGTGCCGGTCATGCCGGTGACGTACCCGGCTGCGGAGAGAATGTCCCGGACCATGTGGGCGGTGGTGGTCTTGCCCTTGGTGCCGGTGACGGCGATGAGGGAGAGGCCGCCGGCGGGACGGCCGTAAAATTCCGCCGCCAGCAGGGCCAGGGCGGCCCGGGGGTCGTCTGCGGGGATACAAATGCCGGGGACGTTCTGGGGCAGGGGAGGGGCGCACACCACGGCGGCGGCCCCCCGGTTCAGGGCGTCGGCTATGTAGGCCCGGCCGTCGGCGCGGTGTCCGGGGAGGGCGGCGAACAGCGCGCCGGGGACCACCTCCCGGGAGTCGCAGGCCAGGGCGGTGATCTCGGCGTCTTGGGGGCAGTCCGCGCCGAGAACGGATAAAAGTTGGGACAGCTTCATGGGGAAACCTCCTATGGAGTTTTCCCCAATCTATGATTTTGGGCAGAAAAATGTCCCTCTCGCCAAAGGGGGAGGGGCATTTTGCCGTTTATTCCGTTGTTCCCGCCTGCTTTAGAAGCTCATCCACCGACAGGCCGTAAAGCTTGGCCAGAGCCATCAGGTTGGCGGTGCTGGGGTCTGCGGCGCCGTTCTCCCACTTGCTGACCGCCTGACGGCTGACGCCCACGGCCTCGGCCACGTACTCCTGGGTGTAGCCTCGGCTGGTGCGGTGGCCTTTGAGGGCTTCGCCTAAATTTTTGGCCTGCTCGGGCGGGTTTCCGCCGCCTGTGCCGGAGCGGAGATATTTCCGCAGAGCCCGGATAATCAGCACTATGAAGTAGATGAAAAGGGCCCAAAGGGCGATGTTGAGCAGCAGCACAGGGATGGCTGCGATGGATACTCTCATGACATTACCTCCTTTTGATGGGTCCATCTTACCAAAAAAGGGCGGTTGCGTCCACCAAATACAGCGCAACTTTAGGTTGCGCTTATTTTCCAGCTCGATTTGGTTGACCGGGGCTGCGGAAAGGGCTATCATAAAGCCACGCTAGCGAAACCGGCGCGAGCCGAAACCAGGAGGTATATCATTATGAAGATAGGAGAAAAATTGCAACAGCTGCGCAAAAAGAGCGGCCTGACCCAGGAGCAGCTGGCCGCCCGGCTCACCGTGTCCCGGCAGGCGGTGAGCAAATGGGAGCTGGACGACGCGGTGCCGGATACGGAAAACGTGGTCCAGCTCAGCCGGATTTTCGGCGTGTCCTGCGATTACCTGCTCCGGGAGGAGGTGGACGAGCCGGACGCGGTTCTGGTCCCGGCGGTACAGGACCCGCAGTACCCCGCCCCGTCCCAGGCCGTGCAGGACCCGCCTCAGCCTGCCCCGCCCGGAGAGGCGCATTTGGATGAAGAGGGGTGGACGCACAACGCCTTTGTCCTGTCAATGGGTCTGTGTGCCCTGGGGCTGGCGGTGGGCCTCATGTCCTACCGATTCGGCGGCCGCACCGTCCGCCCGCTGGTTGTCGGATTCATGATCCAGCTGCTGGGCGTGGCGCTGTTTGAGCTGGCCACCCCCCGAATGGGGGATTGCCGGCGCACCGCGCGTCTGAGCTTTTACGCAATCGTCTGCTGGCTGGTGTTTCCGATTCCCCAAATATTGGCTTTCAACTGGATATTTGAGCACTGGGGCTGGTGGAGAGGCAGGCCTCTGCGGGCGCTGACCTGCTACTTTGCCGCCTATCTGCTGTCGAGCGCCGCCGTGACGGCGGTTCTGCTGTTCATGCGCCGCCGGGTCCGCGGCAAGACGTAAAAAACTTTCCTGTATCAAAACGCTCCCGTTTCCCCATCCTAATTTTCAGGATAGGGCTTCCCGCTCCGAAAGGGGCGGGAAGCCAAAAGAAAATTGGGCGGGGGAATTTTTTATGCGCTGGCTCTGGTATTTTATCATCTACAGCTTCTGCGGCTTCCTGCTGGAGGTGGCCTTTGCCCGGGCCATCCGCCACCCCAAGCGGGACCGAAAATGCCTGCTCCTCCTCCCCCTGTGCCCGGTGTACGGCCTGGGGGCCTGCCTCATTTTATGGCTGGCCCCGCGGGTCCAAAGCCCCCTGTGGGTGGCCCTGGCGGGAGGGCTGGCGGCCACCGCCGCCGAGCTTTTCATGGGGGCCTTTTACCGCTACGCCCTGGGGGTGGAGTTCTGGGACTACGCCGGGATGCCGGGCAGCCTGGGCGGGCTGGTGTGCCCGGCCTTTTCCGCCTGCTGGACGGTGCTGGCCCTGGGGCTGGTGTACGCCGTCCACCCGGCGGTGGCGGAGCTGACCGCCCGGATTCCGGGCTGGCTGGGGCCTCCCGCCCTCATTGTGCTGGCCTCCGACGCCCTGGTGACCTGCGCCGCCCTGCGGCGGGAGGGAACAACGGACGTATTGCGCTGGTACGCCCCGGAATGAGGGGCGTATGGTCCCCCCCCGCCGCCCGCCCAGTTCATGCCGCCTTTTTCTCTAGCGCCAGTCTCACGGAGGGCCTGTGCTGGATGCTGCGGGCCGCGTCAGCAATTCACAAACTTTTCACAAACGCCCTCTTGACATTTTTGACCGACTGGGTAAAATAATACGTGCACGAATGATTAGCCTGCGAACGATTGGGAGGGGTCGTCATGGACCAATCAGCGCTTTTGCTCAATCAGCTGTTCCGCGCCCACCACAACGCCTGCATGGCCGCCCTGGCCCAGCGCGGCGTGGAGGATGTGGGCTCGCCCCGCCTGCTGGTCCAGCTGGCCCAGTACCCGGACGGGCCGGAGGGCGCGCCCACCCAAAAGGAGCTGGCCGACAAGCTCCACAGCGCCCCGGCCACCATCGCCGCGTCGCTGAAGGTGCTGGAGCGCCAGGGGTACGTCACCCGGCGGGTGGACCAGGCGGACAGCCGCCGCAACCGCATCTTTATCACCCCCAAGGGGCGGGACACGGTGGCGGCCAGCTTTCAGGCTTTCCAGCAGGTGGACGGCCATATGTACCACGGCTTCACCCAGGAGGAGCTGGCCCAGGTGTACCGGCTTCACCAGCGTATGCTGGAAAATCTCTATCAAATCGGGGGCGGCGGAGAGGCGGAGTGTCCGCCGCCTCCCCCGCCCCCCATCCCTCCGGAAAGGAAGTGTGACCCATGCTGAGACGCATCGCGTCTTACTTAAAGGGCTATGAGAAGTACGCCGCCGCATCCCCACTCCTGGTGATCCTGGAGACCTCCTGCGAGCTGGCCATCCCCCTGCTCATGGCCCAGATCATCAACCAGGGTATTTTAAAGGAGGACATAGCCCCCATTTTAAAGGCCGGAGGGCTGATGGTGCTGGTGGCGGTGATCGCCACCTTCACCGGCGGGCTGGCGGCCAAGTGCGCCACCAGCGCCGCCCAGGGCCTGGGAGCCAACCTGCGCAGCGCGGAGTTTGAGAAGATCTCCTCCTTCTCCTTCGCCGACATCGACAGGTTTTCCTCCTCCTCCCTCATCACCCGTATGACCAACGACGTGACCAACATCCAGAACACCGCCATGATCTGCCTGCGCATACTCATCCGGGCGGCCACCATGCTGGTGGCCAGCGTGGCGCTCACCCTGGTCATCAGCCCCAAGCTGGCCCTGGTGGTGCTGGTCATCCTGCCCATTATGACGGCGGCCCTGCTGGCGCTGATGAAGGTGTGCATGCCCCTGTTTGAGAAGATGCAGAAGGCCCTGGACCACCTGAACGAAACGGTGCAGGAAAACCTGATCGCCGTGCGGGTGGTGAAGTCCTATGTCCGGGAGGACCGGGAGCGGGCCAAGTTCATGGACGCCAACAACGGCTTTACCGACGCGGGCCTGCGGGCCATCCTGCGGATGGTGGCCATGCAGCCGGTGATGATGATCTGCATGGCGGCGGCCACGGTGCTGACCCTCTACTTCGGCGGCAACATGGTGCTGGGCCTGGAGCTGGACGTGGGCTACCTCCAGACCGTGCTGGGTTACATCATGCAGATTTTGATGTCCATTATGTTTGTGGGCATGGCGGTCCTCCAGTACACCCGGGCCCAGGCCTCCATCCGCCGGGTGTTTGAGGTCATCGACGCCCAGCCCGCCATCACCGGCGGCGGCGCGGACCGCCTCCCCGCCCCCCGGGGGCGGGTGGAGTTCCAGGACGTGTCCTTCCGCTACCAGACCGAGGGGGCGGGGGAGGACGTGCTGAGAAACGTCACCCTGGACATCAAGCCCGGCGAGTTTGTGGCCATCGTGGGGGGCACGGGCACAGGCAAGTCCTCCCTGGTGAACCTGATCCCCCGGTTCTACGACGTGCACAAGGGCAGGGTGCTGGTGGACGGCCTGGACGTGCGGGACTATCCTCTGGACCAGCTGCGCAGCCGCATCGGCATGGTGCTGCAAAACAACGTGCTGTTTTCCGGCACCATCCGGGAAAACCTGCTGTGGGGCAATGAGAACGCCACCGAGGAGGAGCTGGTCCAGGCGGCCAAGGACGCCCAGGCCTACGACTTCATCATGTCCTTCCCCGACGGCTTCGACACCAACCTGGACCAGGGGGGCGTCAACGTGTCCGGCGGGCAGAAGCAGCGGCTGTGCATCGCCCGGGCCATGGTGAGAAAGCCCGCCGTGCTCATCCTGGACGACTCCACCTCCGCCGTGGACTCCGCCACCGAGGGGAAGATCCGGGAGTCCTTCCGGGAGAATTTGAAGGACACCACCGTCATTATCATCGCCCAGCGCATCAGCTCGGTGCAGCAGGCCGACAAGATCGTGGTGCTGGACGAGGGGGCCGTGGCCGGGGTGGGCTCCCACGACCAGCTGATGGCCTCCAACGAAATCTACAAGGAAATCTATGACTCCCAGCAGGAAGGAGGGGAGGGCAATGGCTGAGAACAACAACAGCCGTCCCCACGGCCCCGGCGGGCCGGGCGGCCCCCACGGGGGGCCCAGGGGGGGCTTCGGCAAGCCCAAGGACCTGCGCAAAACCGCCCTGCGCACCTTGAAATACATTGTGGACCGGCCCGTCCTGCTGGCCGCAGTGCTGGCCTGCGTGGTGGCGGAGGCCCTGCTGGGCGTCCGGGCCACCTACCTGCAAAAGCCCATCTTCGACAGCCTCACCCTGGCCCTGGCCTCCGGGCAGTCCCGCCTTCCGGAGCTGGCGTCCGCCTGCGTCCAGCTGGCGGGAACCTATCTGATCGCGGCGGGGTGCGCCTATCTCCAGGCCAACCTGATGGCCCAGCTGGCCCTCAAGGGCTGCAACCGTATGCGCCGGGAGCTGTTCGACAAGCTCCAGCAGCTCCCCCTGAGTTACTTCGACGCCCACACCCACGGCGAGCTCATGAGCCGCTTCACCAACGACGCGGACAACGTGCAGATGGCCCTTCAGCAGTCGGTGATCCAGCTCATCTCCAGCGTGGTCACCTTCGCGGGGGTGGTGGCCATGATGGTGGCCCTGTCCCCGCTGCTGTTCCTGTGCTCCTTGGTGATGCTGGGGGCGGTGCTGGCGGTGTTCACCCTGTTCGGCAGACGCAGCCGGAAGTATTTCGCCCGGCAGCAGGGCGCGTTGGGAGCGGTGAACGGCAACATCCAGGAGATGATCGAGGGCTTGAAGGTGGTCAAAGCCTTCAACCACGAGGAGCAGGCCAAGGCCCGGTTTGAGGCTCTCAACGAGGACTATCGCACGGCGGCCAGCCAGGCCGGGTTCTACTCCTCCGCCATCATGCCCATCGCCTCCAACCTGACCAACGTGGGCTACGCCGTCACCGCCGTGCTGGGGGCCGCCCTGGCCATGAGTGCCGGGGTCAATACCGGCTTCACCCTGGGCTCCCTGGTGACCTACCTCCAGTACAACCGGCAGGTCACCCAGCCCGTCAACCAGATCTCCATGCAGGTGAACTCCCTGCTGTCCGCCATGGCGGGGGCGGAGCGCATCTTCGCCGTTATGGACGCCCAGCCCGAAGTGGATCAGGGACGGGTGACCCTGGTGCCCGTGGACAAGGACGCCAACGGCTCCCTGTCCAAGTTCGGCGGCCAGGGGAGGCCCAAGGCCTGGGCCTGGAAGGCGCCCCGGGACTGCGGCATGGCCCTGGTGCCCGTGGCGGTGGGAGAAGACGAGACGCTGTTTGAGCTGGGCCAGGCGGACGAGGAAAACGGGGCCCTCAAGCTGCTTCCCCCCGGCCAGGACTCCAAGACCGGGCTGTGGGTGCGCCTGGAGGGGGACGGCTCCCTCACGCCGCTGACCCCGGAGGAGATGGCGGGCCACGGCTGGGCCTGGAAGTACCCCGATCCCGACGGGCGGATGGGCCTTCACCTGATCCGGGGGGCGGTGCGCAACGTCCCCGGCGAGGAATTCTGCTACACCGAGCTGCGGGGGGCGGTGCGGCTCAGCCAGGTGGACTTCTCCTACGTGGAGGGCAAGCCGGTGCTGAAAACCCTGTCGGTCTACGCCGACCCGGGGCAGAAAATCGCCTTTGTGGGCTCCACCGGGGCGGGCAAAACCACCGTGACCAACCTGATTAACCGCTTTTATGAGATCCAGGGGGGGGTCATCACCTGCGACGGCATCGACGTGCGCTTCATTGAGAAGGACTCCCTGCGGCTGAGCCAGGGGGCGGTGCTCCAGGACACCCACTTGTTCACCGGCACCGTCATGGACAACATCCGCTACGGACGGCTGGACGCCACCGACGAGGAGTGCGTCGCCGCAGCCAGGGCGGCCAACGCCGACGGCTTCATCCGCCGCCTGCCCGAGGGCTACCAGACCCAGATCACGGGGGACGGCGGCAACCTGTCCCAGGGCCAGCGGCAGCTGCTGGCCATCGCCCGGGCCGCCGTCAAGGACCCGCCCATCATGGTGCTGGACGAGGCCACCTCCTCCATCGACACCCGCACCGAGCGGCACATACAGCAGGGCATGGACGCCCTCATGGAGGGGCGCACCGTCTTTGTCATCGCCCACCGGCTGTCCACCGTGCGCAACGCCGACTGCATCGTGGTCATCGAGGGCGGGCGCATCATGGAAAAGGGCAGCCACGCCCAGCTCATGGAGGAGCAGGGGCGGTACTACCAGCTGTACACCGGCCAGTTCGAGCTGGACTGACGGGGGTCTTCCTTTTTTCTTTGAAAAGAAAAAAGGAAGCGAAAAAAGAAACTTTTAGACTGCTATCCGTATCCTATATCCACCCTTTGCGGGCGGGCAGAAACTGATTTGTTTCCGCCCGCCCGTAAAATATGAAAAATATATATTTTTCTTGATTTGATCTGGTATTCGTTATCGAGCGGATGCTTCACAGTCTGCACCCGCTTTCGTAACGGCTCAAAAGTTCTTTTTGCTTCTTTTTCTTTCAAGAAAAAGAAGGACCTTTCCCTTCGGCTCCTTCTATGCTACAATTGAAGCAGAGTGTCAGCGCCGAGACGGTTTTGTTGTTTTTCGGCGAACAGAAAATGTCGAAAA
>CANASS010000023.1 GCA_947364395.1 uncultured bacterium | reverse complement strand
AAGATCCAGAAGGAAGCCGACTTCTACGGCGCTATGGACGGCGCCACCAAGATCGTCAAGGGCGACTCCACCATGTCCATCATCATCACGCTGATTAACCTGGTGGGCGGCCTGCTCATCGGCATGTTCAGCCGGGGCATGGAGCCCATGGAGGCGCTGAGCAGCATCTGCATCCTCACCATCGGCGACGGCCTTGTGTCCCAGATCCCCTCCCTGATGATCTCCACCGCCACCGGCATGATCGTCACCCGCTCCGTGTCCGACGGCAGCCTGAACGTGGACGTGACCGGCCAGTTCACCGCCCAGCCCAGGGCCTTCACCACCACCGGCGTGATCCTGGCCTTCCTGTCCCTCATCCCCGGCACCCCCACCCTCCCCCTGATGGGCGGCGGCGCGGCGCTGATCGGCGGCGGCCTCTTCCTCACCCGCAGAATGACCTCCCAGCAGGAGGCTGCGGTGGCGGCCGCCCAGGCCCCCGAGGAGATCCCCGAGCTGGCCGCGCCCAGCGAGAGCGACTACTACAAGGACATCAACAACGTGTATACCCTTCTGTCGGTGGAGCCGGTGGAGATGGAGTTCGGCTACAGCCTCATCCCCCTGGTGGACGAGAGCCACGGCGGCAAGCTCATCAACCGCATCGTCATCTTCCGGCGGCAGTACGCCCAGGATATGGGCTTCGTCATCCCCTCCATCCGCCTCCACGACTCCTCCGCGCTGGGCACCAACCAGTACGCCATCCGCATCAAGGGCGAGGTGGTGGCCCAGGGCGAGATTCTGGTGGATTACTATCTGGCGCTGGAGCCCCCCAATCCTCTGGGGGAAATCGACGGCATCGAGACCATCGAGCCCGCCTACGGCATCCCCTCCCGGTGGATTCTCCCCGAGAACAAGGAGATGGCGGAGATTTACGGCTACAACGTCATCGACCCCCTGTCCGTCATGCTGACCCACTTGGCGGAGACGGTGAAAAAGCACGCCTACGAGCTGCTGAGCCGGTCGGAGACCATCCGGCTGGTGGACAATTTGAAGCAGGCCTCCCCCGAGCTGGTGGAGGAGGCCGTCCCGGCCATCATCCCCTACTCCAAGCTGGAAAAGCTGCTGCGCAACCTGCTGATGGAGGGCGTGCCCATCAAGGACCTGGCCACTATTGTGGAGACCGCCAGCGACGCCTTCTCCCAGGGCCGGGACCTGGATATGACCACCGAGCAGGTCCGCGGCGCTCTGGCCCGCACCATCACAAGGCGGTTCTGCGAGGACGGCCAGCTGCGGGTCATCACCCTGGACGCCGAGGTGGAGAAGAAGATCATCTCCTCCCTCACCCGCAACGAGCAGGGCGTCTATCTGGCCATGGGCCCCGAGCTCATGCAGTCCATCATCTCCCAGCTGGCGGAGCACCTGAAAAAGTTCGGCGACCTGTCTCAAACCCCCGTCATCCTGGTCAGCCAGGTCATCCGCGGCTACTTCAGCAAGATGATTACCCAGTTCTATCCCCACGTCTATGTGCTCTCCTTCAATGAGATCACCAACACCGTGCAGATCCAGGCTCTGGGCAACATCACCGACCAGTCCGCCGCCCAGGCCCAGCGAAGGGCGGTGAACGCATGAGCACAGGCGTCGCCCAGCGGCACTACACTGAGTCCGAAATCGAGGCCATGGGGACCTCCGACCTGCTGGCCCTCTACAAGCAGACCGGGGACGAGACCTTGAAATGGCCCCTGGTTCTGCGGTACGAAGGGCTCATCAAAAGCGCGGCCCTGCAGATCCGCGGCGTGTACAGCAGCTTCGCCCAGGTGGACGACATCGTCAGCGAGGGTATTCTCACCCTGCTCAGCTCCATCGACAAGTTCGACCTGGATAAGGGCATCAAGTTTGAGACCTATGTGGCCAAACGCATCCGGGGCATGGTCATCGACCTGGCCCGGAAACAGGACTGGCTGCCCCGGAACATCCGCCAGCGGGCCAAGGAGATCGACGCGGCGGTGTCCTCCCTGTCCAACGAGCTGGGCCGGTTCCCCACCGACCAGGAGGTGGCCGCCCACCTGGGCATCCCCACCGACAAGTATCAAAAAGAGACCGCCCGGGTGGCGCTGTCCAATACCCTGTCCCTGGACGCGCTGATGGACGCCCGTGACCTGGAGGGCTACCGCTTCGAGGTGTCCACCGAGGACCCCGCCGTACAGCCCGAGGCCGTGCTGGAGGACCAGGAGCTTCAGGAAACCCTGGCCCAGGGGATCGCCTCCCTGCAAAAAAACGAGCAGATCGTCCTGTCCCTCTACTATGAAAAGAACCTTCACATGAAGGAGATCGCCCAGGTGATGCAGGTCAGCGAGCCCCGCATCTCCCAGATCCACTCCCGGGCCATCCAGAAGCTGCGGGAGCACATGGGCGCATACATGAACAGCGAGGCCCCGAAAAAACCATCCAAAAAGCGGAAGAAGGCATGATGCAAGATGTTTAAAGGTTTCTACAACCTCACCTCCGGCATGCACACCCAGCAGCAGAACCTGAACGTGGTGGGCAACAACCTGGTGAACGTATCCACCGCCGGCTTCAAGCAGAGCCGGTACACCGCCAGAACCTTCGACGACGTGATGTACACCCGGGTGGGCAACCGCGAGAAGATCTACACCGACATCGGACGCCAGAGTTACATCCGCGCCAACGACGAGGTCTATGTGGACTACTCCCAGGGCGTCCCCGAGCCCACCAACATCCCCCTGGATTTCGCCATCATGGGAGAGGGCTTCTTCGCCATCCAAAGCCTGGAGGGCGGCACCGTCTATACCCGGGCGGGCAGCTTTTCCCTGGACGACGAGGGCTACCTGTGCTTCCCCGGCATGGGCTACGTGCTCAACCCCGATGGGGAGCGCATCCAGCTGCGCACCGATAAGCTGAACGTGGACGATCAGGGCAATATCTTCCACAAGGACACCGGCGGCTATCTGGGCACCGTGGGCGTCTACGAGTTCGAGGACGTGGCCCAGCTGGAGCACAACGGCGACGGCTTCTTCACCGGCGAGGGGGCCCAGGCCGTGCAGACCCCCTACGTGCTGTGGAAATACCTGGAGCGGTCCAACGCCGACATGATCCAGCAGATGACCGAGATGCTCACCTGCCAGCGGGCGCTGCAAAGCTGCGCCACGGTGACCAAGATCTACGACGAGGTCATGGGCCACTCCGCCAGCGACGTGGGCCGCATGGGATGACGAGGTGAAATGACATGAATCAATCCTTCTATATCGGCGCGGTGGGCGCTTCCCAGCAGCTCAAGCGGATGAACATCCACGGCGACAACATTGCCAACCTGAACACCATGGGCTTCAAGGCAAACCGCGCCGACTTCACCGCCCTGCTGTACCAGAACCACAAGGGCATCAACGCCGAGCTGCCCATGGGCGTGGGTGCCCGGCTGCTCATGACCTCCAAGGACAACTCCCAGGGCCCGGTGGAGGACTTCGGCCGCATCCTGGACTACATGATCGAGGGGGACGGCTTCTTCGCCCTGGTGGACCTGACAACGGGCGAGGTGACCTACACCCGCAACGGCGCGTTCGTCAGGTCCGCGCGGGAGACCCCCACCGGCGAGGTCGATGAGAACGGCAACCCCATCATCGAGCTCACCTATTTCCTGGGGGACGACGAGGGGCGGTTTGTGCTCAGCAATGTGGGCGGCCTCATCGAGGTGCCCGACAGCAGCTCCACCGATCCCCTGCCCATCGGCGTTTTCGACTATATCAACTATGACGGCATGACCCAGATCGACGACACACGCTACCTGCCCGTGGACAAGAACGGCAACCTGATCTACGGCACCGGCCGGCTGCGCCAGGGCGTGGTGGAGGGCTCCAACGCCGACCTGGCCGAGGAATACACCAAGGTCATTGAATCCCAGCGGGCTTACGGCCTGGCCCTGAAGATGGTGCAGACCTCCGACGAGATCGAAAGCACCATCAACAATCTGCGCACCTGATAGATAGGAGGGAACCCAATGGCGATTAAAAACTACGACGAGCTGAACTCCCTGGAGCTGGACACCCTCCGGGAGATCGGCAGCGTTGGCACCGGCAACGCCGCCACCGCTCTGTCTCAAATGCTGGGGCGCACGGTGCGCATCACCCTGCCAGAGGTGCGCATCATGGGCTATAACGAGGCCATCGAGTGGATCGGCGGCCCGGAGGAGATCACCGCCGGCGTGCTGGTGAAAATGAGCGGGCAGCTGTCCGGCATCATGCTGTCGGTGCAGCCCCTGGAATTTGTCAACACGGTGCTGAACAGCACCCTGTCCCGGACCATCACCGACTACTCCGAGCTGTCAGAGATGGAGAATTCCGCCCTGGTGGAGGTGGGTAACATCATGATCTCCACCTTCATCAACGCCCTGAGCGGCCTGTCCGGCATGAATGTGAACCTCACCGTCCCCGCCTACACCGTGGACATGCAGGGTGCCATTCTGGCCGTGCCTATGGCGGAGTACGGCGGGCAGTCCGACTACATCATGACCATTGGAGGCAACTTTGTGAGCGAGAACAAGGAGGTCCCCTGCCGGCTGCTGATGTCGCCGGACCTCCGGTCGCTGAACGCTTTGTTACGGAGGTTGGGCGTGAGCGATGGCTGATAAGATCACGATCGGTATTGCGGACATGAAGATGGCCAAGGGTGAGGGTATGCTGGTTACCTACGCGCTGGGGTCCTGCATCGGCATTTGCCTGCACGACCCGGTCCTCAAGCTGGGGGCCCTGGTGCACATTATGCTGCCGCTGAATATGGAGACGGGGCGGAAGAACCCGATGAAATATGCCGATACCGGGATCAGAGAGACCTTGAAGCAGATGGAGGCCAAGGGCGCCAGCCGCTCCAGGATCACCGCCAAGATCGCCGGCGGGGCTATGATGTTCAAAGACAGCAGCGGCGCGATGGGCAACATCGGGCAGCGGAATATCGACAGCGTCAAGCTCAACCTGAAAAAGGAGGGCATCCGCCTGCTGAAGGAGGATGTGGGCGGAACGGTGGCCCGCACCCTGCTCTTTGATGTGAATACCGGCCTGGCCTGTATTCGGAGCTATGGCCGCAAGGAACTTATCATTTGACACCGCGCAAGCGGAAAGGGAGTGTTGGAAATGATGGAAGAAAACAAGCAAGGCATCCTGCTGGAGTCCGGGACCAATGAGATCGAGATCATGAAATTCACCATTGGCGGCAACCTCTACGGCATCAATGTGGCCAAGGTGCGGGAGATCATGATTTCCGCCCCGGTGAAGCCCATGCCCATGGCCCATCAGGCGGTGGAGGGCATCTTCAAGCCCCGGGATACGGTGCTCACCGTGGTGGATCTGCCCAACTACCTGGGCGTGGAAAGCCCCAAGGACCCCAAGGACATCTTCATCATCACCAACTTCAACAAGATGTTCATCGCCTTCCGGGTGCACACCGTGGACCGCATCAGCCGCATCTCCTGGACGGACATCCAGAAGCCGGACAAGACCGTGTCCGGCGGCACCGAGGGCGTGGCCACCGGCATCGCCCAGTGCGACGGCGAGCTGGTCACCATTCTGGACTTTGAGCGCATTGTGGCGGAGATCGCCCCGGAGACCTCCATCCAGATGTCCGAGGTGGAGCAGCTGGGCCCCCGTGAGCGCAACGACAAGCCCATCTGGGTGGCGGAGGACTCCGTCCTGCTGAGCAAAATGATCGAGGACTCTCTGCGCAAGGCCAACTACGTCAACCTGCACATGTTCTCCAACGGCCTGGAGCTGTGGGAGGCCCTGGCCGCCCTGCCCCAGGAGGGCGATCTGAGCCGGGACGTGGCCCTCATCATCACCGACATTGAGATGCCGCAGATGGACGGCCACCGGCTGACCAAGCTGGTGAAGGACAGCGCCCGGTTCAAACATATTCCCCTCATCATTTTCTCCTCCCTCATCAGCGAGGAGATGCGCCGCAAGGGCCGGGACCTGGGCGCGGACGAACAGCTCACCAAGCCGGAAATCGGCCATCTGGTGGATGTAATGGACCATCTGCTCCTGCGCCAGGACAAGCAGGTACGGGTCTAATACCGGACAGGACAGGATAGGAGGCAATTTTCTATGAGCGGCAGATATATCGTGCGGCAACCCATTCGAGACGCTGCGGGCAACACCCTTGGACATGAGATCCTTTACCATGGCGCCAATCAGGCCTTCAGTAGTGACAGCTCCACGTCCAGCGCGGAATTTGCCGCCGCCAACACCATCTACAATTTTCTCACCGACAACAGCCCCAAGGTGCTGAAGGGCACGCTGAATTTCATGACCTTCACCACCATGCTCCTGATGAAAAAGACCCCCCGGCTGTTTGACAAGAGCGACCTGGTCATCCAGATCGACGACGCGGTCATCATCCATCCGCTGTCCATGCACCTGGTGCAGCAGTACGCCAAGGAGGGCTACCGCATCGCCGTGAACGACTTCCAGTTCACCCCCCGGTACCTCTCCCTGCTGGACGACATCCACTTCATCAAGATCAACGCCAAGACCGCCACTGAGCTCACCATCCGCAACACGGTGGAGATCGCCCACAGCATGAACATCAAGTGCATCGTCACCCACATCAACGAGGAGAAGCTGTACCAGCGGGCGGTGGCCCTGGGGGCGGACGGGCTGGAGGGCCCCTATGTGGCGGCCAAGCTCACCACCCAGGCCCACAGCAGCGCCTACATCCAGAGCAACTTCTTCCAGCTGATGGTGGCCGTCACCAGGGATGAGCCCAACGTGGAGGAGATCGAGCAGATGATCGCCGCCGACGCCAGCCTGACCTACGGCCTGCTGAAGATGGTCAACTCCGCTTACTTCGCCCTGCGCCACCGCGCCACCACCATCACCCAGGCCATCATGACCCTGGGCCTGGGCCAGCTGAAACAGTGGATTTACCTGCTCAGCGCCAGCAACGCGGAGAACGAGGTGGACCCCGGCTCCGAAGAGTTCCTGAAGCGCTCCTTCCTGCGGGCCAACTTTTGCAGCGAGCTGATGAACCACGCCAAAAACATGCCCATCTCCAAGTCGGAGGCCTATCTCATGGGCATGTTCTCCACCCTGAACTACCTCATCGACGCCCCCCTGGAGGAGATTCTGGCAGAGGTGCCGGTGGCCGACGAGATCAAGACCGCCCTGCTCACCCACGAGGGCCGCTGCGGCAAGCTGTTTGACCTGGTGCTCAGCTACGAGTCCGCCGACTGGGAAAAGATCACCGCTTTGGCGGAGGAACTGGGCATCCCCGACAATATGATGACCAGCGTTTACTTCATCTGCATGGAAAATGTGAACACCCTGTGGGAACAGCTCACCAGCCCCTACCCCCAGCAGCTTCCCCCCGAGGACGAGGCCTCCGATGGCTCCCAGAGCTAAACCCTCTCAAAAAGATAAAAACTCTGGCGGATGGAAACCATCCGCCAGAGTTTTTCCTTTGTTCAGCCCCGGGTGTGATGGGGGGTCTCCATGACCACCTTGCAGGCCTGAAGCAGCTGGGCCGTGATATCGCTGCTGAACTTGCCCTCGTACACTGTCAGCCGGGGCACCCGGTCGTTGGGCTCCAGCACCACGTACTTGGGGGGAAGGTGGTTCAAGGTGAAGGCCTTTACATCCTCCATGCAGCGCTTGCAGGTGCACAGGCCGAACATCTCCACATACTTGGGGGCCTTCTCCTCCACCAGCACCTGCATCACATTGATGTAGCCCGGGTTTTCCGGCTCCACAAACTGGCGGACGGGCGCTTCCTCCGCCGGGGCGGGCTCAGCCGGCTCCTCCGGCTTCTCAGCCTGGGGCTCCGGCTCGGGCTCCGCAGGAAGGGGCTGGGGTTCGGGCTCCGGCGCGGACTCCGGGGCCGCCTGCACCGCCACGGAGACGGCCTCGGGCTGGGAGGGGGCGGGGGCGGCGGGCTGGACGGCCTCCAATTCCCCTTCCAGGGCGTCCTCCAGAGCGTTCTTGATCTGCACCGACACCGCCGCGTCCGGGGCCATGGAGGTGACGATGGGGGGCACCGGGGCCGCGGGCGCGGCGGGGGCCTCTGGGGCGGCGGCCTCCTCGGCGGCGGGATCGGGCTTTTTGCTCAGCAGGTTCATCACCCGCGCGGTCTTGCTGGTCTTATCCTTAGATGCCATGACGCTGTACTCCTTACTTAGTTGAAAAATTTAGAGATATACTTCTGGCGGAAGGTGGGCTTGGGCCGGGGGAAGCGATTCCCCGCCACCACGTCCACGATCTCTTGGAAATCCTGGGCGGGGCGGGAGTCCGGCTGGTAGGTAAGCACGCTCTGCCCGTGGGCGGGGGCCATGGCCACGCCCACCCCCCGGTGGATCTTGGCCTCAAACACCCGGCTGTCCAGCTGCTCCGCAACCTCCTGGGCCAGCTCCAGAATGTCCTTGGACAAGGTGAGCCGGCCGTTGAATTTGTTGATGAGGATGCCGATCACCTTCAGGCTGGGGTTGAAGGCGTCCCGCACCGTCTCAATGGTCTCCTGGAGCTGGGTGACGCCCACCAGGCTGAGAACCTCCGCCTCCATAGGCACGATGAGGCCGGTGGAGGTCACGTAGGCGTTGACGGTGAGGACATTCAGCGCCGGGGGCGTGTCGATGATGACGAAGTCATACCGGTCCCGCACTCCCATCAGCAGGTCGCTGAGCATGAACTCCCGGCGGGGGGCGGTGAACTCCACCTCGGCGGCGGACAGCATAATATCTGAGGGCAGTACATCGCCGTACTCAGTGGAGGCGATGGCCTCCTCCATAGAGCAGTTCCCCTTGAACACGTCGTAGACAGTGCTGCTTGAGCCGATGTCCAGCCCCAGAGTAAAGCCCAGGTTGCCCTGGGGGTCCAGATCAATGCCCAAAACCTTCGCCCCGCGCTGGTGGAGCCCGCACACCAGGGCCGAGGCGGTGGTGGTTTTGCCCACCCCTCCCTTTTGGTTGGTGACGGTAATTATCTGAGTCAAGGAACATTCCCTCCCTTTCACAAAAACTTGGGGAAAAGTCTTAAGTTTAATATACTACAGGTCGATAAAAAAGAACAGAGGTACAGTGAAAAAACTGTAAAAAATTTTTTAGAAATTTCTCCCGCGGACCCGCCTCCAGCGGTGTATTCCGCACATGACCGTCCGATGGAAAGGAGCGATTGAATATGGCGTCTATTACCAGCATGATGAGTGGGGGCACCAGTTCCCTCAGCAGCATCTACGGCAACCGCAACGTGATCAGCGGCCTGGCCAGCGGCATGGATACCGAAACCATGATCGAAAACGCGGTATCCGGCATCAAACTGAAAATCCAGAACCTCCAGAAGCGCCGCACCAAGATCGAGTGGCAGCAGGAGGCCTACCGCAGCATCATCGACAAGGCGGTGAACTTCAACACCAAGTACACCTCCTACTCCTCCAAGACCAACCTGCTCAGCGCCAGCTTTTTCGACAAGGCGGTGAACACCACCGTCAAGGGCACCTGGAAGGACAAGATCACCGCCACCGGCAAGACCTCCAGCGACATCAAGATCAACGCGGTGAAGCAGCTGGCCACGGCAGCCACCTACACCGTGTCCGGCCTGGGCGGCAAGTACAACGGCGAAATCAGCGGCATCGACGGCCAGGAGTTCGACCTGGGCAAGGACCTGGACGTGAGCACCGTGTCCGGCAGCCTGTCCCTCAAGTACGGCGGCACCAACGGCGCCACCTTTACCATCAACTTCGACGAGCTGGAGAACCTGAACGAGGTGGAGGTGCTGGACGCCGACGGCAACGTGAAGGAGGACGCCACCGACGTGGAGAAGCTGGCCCAGGCCATCAATAACAAACTGGGCGAAATCACCTACAGCTACACCAAGAACGGCTTCCAGGAGACCACCACCGCCGACAAGGCCATCAAGGTGGAGGTGGACCCCCTCACCCTGTCCATCAGCTTCAAGGACGGGCTGGGCACCGGCAACAAGGTTTCCATCGAGGGCGTCAGCGGCAAGTTCGACGACATCCCCGGGGCGGACAAGGGCAGCAGCTCCATCCGCTTCGCCGGGATCGACGGGCTCACCGAAAAGGTCTCCACCAGCGAGTATCTGGGCGGCACCAAGGGCGACGACGGCAAGTGGTCCGGCGGCAAGGAGCTGGGCGTTACCTTCAACGGCACCACCAAGAAGATCAATATGTCCGACATCATGAATAAGATTGACTTCAGTTATGACGCCGACAAGGACAAAAACACCCAGTTTAAGGAGGCCCTCCAGAAAGAGCTGGACGACGCCTTCGGCAAGGACAAGGTCACGGTGGACCACACCGACGGCAAGCTGTCCTTCAAAACCGACAGCGGCTCCACCCTGAGCCTGGGCGGCTCCGCCGTCGAGGCCCTGGGCTTTGAAAGCGGCGACTCCAACTTCGTCAACCCCGGCAAGAAGCTGTCCGACCTGCTGGACGACAGCATTTTCAAGGATGAAAACAAGCTGATGGGCGTGGGCGAGGCACGGCTCAGCTCCAACGGCAAATACTACGTGGACGAGAAGGGCAACCGGGTGAACAAAGACGGCGTGCGCCTCAACAGCGATGGCGAGGAGATGTACAAGTTCACCGTCAACGGCGCGGATATCAACGTCACCAAGGGCACCACCCTGGAAAGCCTGATGAACTCCATCAACTCCAGCGCCGAGGCCGGGGTGAAGGTGAACTACTCCAAGCTGACCAACGAGTTCAAATTCACCGCCACCGAAACCGGGGCCAACGGCAAGATTGAATTCGAGGGGCTGGCCCAGGATCTGTTCGGTCCCCCCAGCGACGTTGAGGTCAACCACAATTTTGGGGACAACTTCGGCATTAGCTGGCTGAAGGAAGGCCAAGACGCAAATATGACCGTCCAGCTTGACGGGTTCGCCGTCAATGTCAGCGTCAATAAGTCAACGACCATGGAGGACTTTGCCAGGCAGATCCAGGAAAACAGCGGGTCCGCCCTGAAGGCCTCCTACGATGCAAAGACGGGCCAGTTCACCGTGACCGACCAAAGCGGCGCGAAGCAGGATTTCACCATCAAGGATCAGTGGGATGATTCCTACAAGCGGGAGATCAAGCCCGTCGTCAACTATACCTCCGGTCAGGACGCCATCATGGACGTGGAGATCAACGGCAAGCGGTTTGAGAACCTGACCCGCTCCAGCAACAGCTTTGACATCGACGGCCTCACCGTCAATGTGAAAGGCGAGTTCACCACCGGCGTGGACAAGGACGGCAAGCCGGAGGAGCCCATCACCTTTGAGACCTCCACCGACACGGACAAGATTGTGGAAACCATCCGGGAGTTTGTCAACGACTACAACGAGATGGTCACGGAAATCAAGAACGCCTACTCCACCATGCCCGCCGAGAAGAGCAACGGCGCGCGGTATGAGCCCCTCACCGCCGAGCAGGAGGACCAGTACAGCGAGAGCGAGCTGAAGGCCTACAACGAGAAGGCCAAGCAGGGCATCTTGTTTGGCGATTCCGACCTGTCCAGCATGTACAGCAAGCTGCTGAGCTCCATCCAGCCCGGCGGCTCCGACGGCCAGACCCTGCGGGAAATCGGCATCGGCACCGCTTACAGCAACGGCATGACCACCCTGAGCCTGGATGAGGATAAGCTGCGCGCCGCCCTGGAGAGCGACCCGGACAAGGTGAAGAGCGCCTTCACCAAGAGCAAGGAGGGCGGCTCCTCCAGCGACGGGCTGATGCAGAACATGCAGAACACCCTGAACAACTACGTCAAGACCACCGGCGAGCCCAAAGGCATCCTGATCCAGCGGGCCGGCTCCAACAAGGCATTTACCTCTCTGAACAACAACAGCCTGAAAACCCAGATGGACAACCTGGACAGCCAGATCGACCGCTGGACCGACAAGATGGCCCGGCAGATCGACCGCTACACCACCCAGTTCAGCCGTCTGGAGCAGCTGATCGCCGAGATGAATTCCCAGGCCTCCTCCATGGCCGGTCTGATGGGCGGCAGCGGCGGCTACTAAATTACCGCAAGTCAAGAAGGAGTCAAGAATGGATTTCAAAGGCTACCAGGGGTACCAGGGCTATAAAGAACAGGGCATCAACGAGATGTCCCCCGGAGAGCTGCTGCTTCTGCTGTATGACGAGCTGGTGAAGCGGCTGGTCCGGGCGGGCTTGGCCCTGAACAAGGCGGACTACCCCCTGTTCGAGGCCAGCGTGGACCGCTGCCTGGACATCGTCCGCTACTTGGACGACACCCTGGATATGCAGTACCCCATCAGCAGGAACTTGAACCGGCTTTACGACTACTTCAGCTTCGAGCTGAACCGTGTGAAGGCGGGCCGCAACAAGGATGAGCTGGAACGGGTCAGGGTCATGGTGAGCGAACTGCGGGACACCTTCCGGGAGGCCAACAAAAACGCCGACCAGCAGCTGGCCGCCTTGGCCCGGCAGCAGGAGGGCGGGGGCTGAGCATGGACGAGAAGACCGTGATGGACGCCCTGGTGCAGATGAAGCGCACCGGCAACCTGCTCAACGAGCTGTGGGACCTGACCCAGCAGCTGGGCCAGGCCATCGACCGAAACGACCAGGTGAGCGCTCAAATGCTCATCGCCATGCGGGAGGAGCCCTTGGGCAAGCTCCAGGCCGCCGACCAGGCCCTGCGGGACCAGCTTGAGGCCCTGCCCAACCGGGATACCGCCCGCCAGCTGGCCGCCATGCTCAACGCGGGCCCCGCCGCCGACCCCAGCCAGCAATTCCAGGCAGCGCTCTGCGAACAGGTGGCCTCCAACAACCGCCGCCTCAAGCAGATTATGGAGCTGGACAAGGCGCTGAACCAGCGGATGGCCCGGGAAAATTCAGCCTACCAATAGGGCGCAAATCAACAAAATATCGGCCCGGTGATCCACCGGGCCGATATTCCACGAGCGAGAGCGGTTTATGTACCGGGCGTGTAGATGGCCCACAGGGGTGCGCCGTTGTCCCGGGCGGAGGACAGCTCGTCCAGAATCAGCTGAGGGTCCCATGCCTGCAAGCTCCGCTCCAGGCTGTTGGGGTCGGCCACCAGAATCTCCCCGGCGAGGGTGGTCCCCCGCAGGACGATAAAGTGCCCGCCGTCGGTGAAGTGGCCCCGGCCCATGAGGGCCACCACCATCCCGCCGGAGCTCAGAATGTCCCGCAGCCTTTCCGGGGTCCGCTCGGTCACCGCCTGGACCTCCAGCCCAAAGCCTTGGGCTGTCCCCCGGACGATGGAGTGATAGGAACCGCTCCGCCGGGCCCAATATCCATGGTCCGCCGCCCAGGCGGCCATTTTTGCCGGATCGGTGTCCGTGTCCGTCATGGTGGCCACCGCGATGGCCATGGCCGTGGGACCGCAGCCGTAGGGGCCGATGGGATCTGTGCCGTAGAGCTGATTAGCCCACTGTTCGTCGGACTGGCAGTAGTAGACCACGTCCCACAGCCCGCCGGTGAGCAGCTGTTTCCCGGATGCCTCCAGCACCTGGGTGACGGGCGGGTCGCTGGGTGAGATATCATCCGGCTCCGGCGTCACCTCCGGTATAGACAGCATGGGGCCCTCCGTCAGATCCACCCAGGCATCCGCGGCCCAGTTCCCCAGCGCCAGCATCTGCCGCCCGGTCCAGTTCAGGCCCTCCACGGCTTTGTTGGCGGCCCCCACGCAAAACCGTCCGGCAGCGTCCAGCGCCGCTTTTCCCGCGTCAACCGTCACGGCGGCGGCATAGCGGACGGGGGCCACGATGCGCTCATAGGTGTCCGGGGCAAAGTGGCGGCAGGCGGCCAGCTCCACTCCGCCGATACATAGCACCGCCAGCAGCACCACCAAGATGATGTTGCGCGCCAAACGGCCGGACCCCTTGTTTGGCTTCACCTGCCCACCTCCCCTCTTTGGATTTGACTTCTATTATAACAGAAAAAACGTCTTTTTCAATGGAAAGAAATTTGGTTCCAATCATTCCACATGCAGAGTCAGGAGACGTCTATGCCCACCATACATTTGGACCACGTTTCAAAATTCTATAAGCCCAAACGGCGGCGAAAGGGTCCCATCCACCAGAACATGGGAGTGGAAAACGTGGAGCTGACCATCCACCAGGGGGAATTTGTCTTTCTGGTGGGGGGCAGCGGCGCGGGAAAGAGCACCCTTCTGCGCTTGATTACCGGCGAGGCCAAGCCCTCCTCGGGCCGGGTGTTCCTGGGGGACCGGGATCTGAACCGGGCGCTGCTGCTCAGCCGCAACCGGGCCTCGGTGATGTTTGGGAAGATCTGGCAGGACCCCACCCTGATCCGCAAAAAGACCATCGGGGAGAACCTGCTCCTGGCCACACAGATCGCCAACGGCCGGGAGAGCCCCAAGGTGATGGACATACGGATCAAGAAGGTGCTGGGCTTGGTGGGGATGCGGGGCGTGGAGCCCAAGTATCCCGTGGAGCTGTCCATTGGAGAGTGCCGCCGGGTGGAGCTGGCCCGGGCCCTTATCGGAAGCCCGCCCATTCTCATCCTGGATGAAATCACCGCCAATCTGGACGACGACTGCATCTGGGACACCCTGCACCTGCTCAACGACGTAAACCGCCGGGGCACCACGGTTATCATGGCCACCCATGACAGCCAGTATGTGAACATTCTCCGCCGCCGGGTTATCACCATGTCGGCGGGCCGTGTGGTTACCGACGAGGAGAAGGGAAAATACGGCGATGTGCTGGAGCGAGACAGGAAACCCCTGGTCTTGACCAAGCTCAAAACCGATTTCATATAAAAATCCACAGTCAAGAAATTTAGGAGGAAGAGTCCATGATCAAGAACATGAAGATCAAGAAAAGCCTGATTCTGGGATTCGGGGTCACTATCATTGTCTCCCTGGCCATCATCATCGCGTCCATCGTGCTGATGACTATGCAGAAGGGCCAGTACAGCGCCATCCTCGACGATTACGTCGGCGCAAACAGCATCGTATTTGAATGTCGCGTTGACTACAACATCGCCGGGCGCAGCCTGCGCGACGCGGTGCTGGGCGGAGACCTCTCCAACCTGGACACCACCGCCGACAAAGTGGCCGAGCTGAAGCAGCGCCTGGAGGAACTGGAAAAGATCTATCCTCTGGAGAACAAGACTGAGCTGAACGCTTTCGTGGACACTGTGGAGGCCTGGGAAGTCGAGGCCGAAAAGATTGTCAATGTGGCCCGGGAAAATACCGCCGAGAGCCGCACCCAGGCCGCCGCCATGATCGCCAGCGACTGCTCTCCCAGACTGAAGGAGGCCGCTGAGAAGGGCGACATCCTGGCCTCCACCCTCCAGCAGGCACAGGCGGATATCATCAGCCGCCAGGACCTGACCTCCAGCATCGCCATTGGCGTGATCCTGGCCGTGATGGTCATCGCCACCATCATCGTGATGCGGATCGCCCTCATCATCATCAGAAGCATCGTAGTGCCCGCCGAGCAGGTCCATGTGGCCCTCAGCGGCTTCAGCCAGGGCAAGCTGGACATCCCTGTGGACTATCACAGCACCAGCGAGCTGGGCGATATGTGCGACGCCCTGCGTACCAGCCAAAATGTGCTGGGTGAAGTCATCAGCGACACCTGCCACCTGCTGGAGGAAATGGGCAACGGCAACTTCGACGTGCGCACCAAGGACGCCAACATGTATGTGGGCTCCCTGAACAGCATCCTCACCTCCGTGCGGGCCATCAACGGCAGCCTGACCGACGCCCTGTCCCAGATCAACCAGAGCGCCGAGCAGGTATCCGCCGGCGCCGAGCAGGTGTCCACCGGCGCCCAGTCCCTGGCCCAAGGCGCTACCGAGCAGGCCAGCGCCGTGGAAGAGCTGTCCGCCACCATCGCCGAGATCGCCAACAACTCCCGCCAGAACGCCCAGAGCAGCGAGCAGGCCATGTCTCACGCCACCGACGCCAGCGGCTGCCTGAACGAGAGCTCCGACTACATGCAGCAGATGGTGGAGGCCATGGCCAAGATCTCCGACTCCTCCGCCGAGATCGGCAAAATCATCGCCACCATTGAAAACATCGCCTTCCAGACCAACATTCTGGCCCTGAACGCCGCTGTGGAGGCCGCCCGGGCCGGTTCCGCCGGCAAGGGCTTCGCCGTGGTGGCCGACGAGGTGCGCAACCTGTCCGCCAAGTCCGATGAGGCCGCCAAGGCCACCAAGGAGCTCATTGACCACTCCATCGTGTCCGTCAAGGAGGGCAGCGAGATCGTGCAGAAGGTGTCCGCCGCCCTCCAGGCCACCAACGAGCGCGCCGGTCTGGTGATGATCTCCGTCCAGCAGATCGCTAAGGCCGCCGAGGAGGAGTCCGAGGCCATCGCCCAGGTGACCGAGGGCATCGACCAGATCAGCTCTGTGGTGCAGACCAACTCCGCCACCAGCGAGGAGTCCGCCGCCGCCAGCGAGGAGCTGTCCAGCCAGGCCGCGCTGATGAAGGAGCTGCTCAGCCGCTTCAAGCTGCGCCAGGACGGCTTCATGCCCAAGCCCCAGCCCGCCTACAGCGCCGCCGCTTCCAGCGTCTCTTCCTCCTATGACGATAGCTACGACGCCGCGCCCGGCGCCTCTGCCTCCAGCGTATTCAGCAAGTACTAAGCAAATCAACAGGCTGCCAGGGGGCGGCAGTCATGCCGTCCCCTGGCAGTTTTTGTGACCAAGCAAGAGAGGAGCGGTCCTATGGCAGAAATGAAGGCCCAGGACAAGGACCTGATCTTCGCCCTGGATATCGGCACACGCAGCGTTGTGGGCGTGGTAGGCCGTCCGGTGGGCGACCGGCTGAAGGTTCTGGATGTGGAGATGGCCGAGCATGGCAAACGTGCCATGATGGACGGCCAGATCGACGACATCAGGCAGGTGGGCTCCCTGGCCAAGACGGTGACCCAGCGGCTGGAGGGCCGCCTGGGGGTCCGCCTGGAGCGGGTGTGCGTGGCCGCCGCCGGGCGGGCTCTGCGCACCCAGAAGGGCTCCTTCACCCTGGAGCTCCCCGAAGAGCAGTCCATTGACGCCGAGCAGATCAGCCGGCTGGAGGCCGGGGCGGTGTCCGCCGCCGAGGAGGCCCTCCAGAGCGACGGCGGCGACCGCCGCCAGATGTTCCTGGTGGGCTACACCGTGGCCCAGTACCGGCTGGACAACTACCCTATGGCAAACCTCCAATACCACACCGGGCGCAAGGTGGAGGCGGACGTGGTGGCCACCTTCCTTCCCGGCGAGGTGGTGGAGAGCCTGTACGCCTCCATGCGCAGCGCTGGCCTCCAGGTGGCCAGCATGACGCTGGAGCCCATCGCCGCCATGAACGCCGCCATCCCCGCCGAACTGCGCCTGCTGAATCTGGCCATGGTGGACATCGGCGCGGGCACAACCGATATCGCACTGTGCCGGGATGGCAGCGTGGTGGGCTATACCATGGCCACCGTGGCCGGGGACGAGGTCACCGAGGCCATCATGCGCTCCTTCCTGGTGGATTTCAAAACCGCCGAGGAGATCAAGCGCTCCATTGGCGAGAGCGAGGACCTGATCCGCTGCCGGAACATCCTGGGCCAGGAGGAGCGCATCGCCGCCAGCGAGGTGCTTCAGGTCATCCAGGAGCCCATGGACAAGCTGGCGGACGCCATCGCCAAGCAGATCCTAGGCGTGAATGGAAACGCCCCCTCCGCCGTGTTCCTGGCGGGGGGCGGAAGCAAGCTGTCCGGCCTGCGGGAAAAGGTGGCTGTCCAGCTGGAGATGGACGACAAGCGGGTGGCCATCGCGGGCAACAACTTCGCCCTCAGCGTGTTCTCCGACAGCCTGGAGCTGGAAAAGCCGGAGTACGCCACCCCCCTGGGCATCGCCATTTCGGCGGGCCTGGGGCTGCTCAACGACAGCTATGTGGTCATACTCAACGGCCAAAGCGCCAAGCTGTTCCGCAACGGGGTGCTCACCCTGCGGGACATCCTGCTGATGAACGGCTACAGCTACGCCGACATGGTGGGCAAGACCGGCAAGAGTCTCACGGTCACGGTGGACGGCAAGCGGATGGTGTACCGGGGAGAGCCCGCCGTACCCGCCGTGCTGCGGGTAAACGAGGAGGAAGCCTCCCTGTCCACCGTGGTCCACGCCGGGGACGAGATCCGCTTTGTCCCCGCCACCCGGGGAGAGGACGCCCACCGCACCCTGGGCCAGCTGCTTGGGGAAGATTTCTACGGGAAGGTCATGGTGAACAACGCCATCGCCCCCCTGGATCGTCCCCTGGACCAGGGAGACGTGGTGCTCACCCTGCGGCAGACGCCGCCTCCGGCCCCCCAGCCGGCGCCCCCCACCCCCTCTGTTTCGGCCGTCTATACCCCCCAGGCGGCGGCCCCCGTCCAGCCCGCCCCACGTCCTCGGGAGGTGCACTTGATCCTCAACGGGAAGCCCCTGGTCCTCCCCAAAAAGGATGACGGCTCCCCCTATTATCTGATGGACCTGCTGGATTACTCCGGCATTGATTTTGAGCATCTGGACAGGGCGGTGCGCCTGGAGGTGAACGGCGTGGAGCGGGGCTTCCAGCACGCGCTGAAGGAGCAGGATTCCGTCACCATTTCCGTGACCTGATTAGACCGACGCGAGAGGTGTTAAATCCATGGCATTTGGAAAGTCCAAGGCGCCTAAGGAGCCCAAGCCCCCTAAAGCGCCCAAAGAGAAAAAGCCCAAGAAACCCAAAAAGGAAAAGCCCCCCAGGGGTAAGAAGCCCAAGAAGGGGCAGGAGCAGGAGCTGCCCGTCGAGGAGACTGGGGCCGTCGAGGGCGAGGAGCAGCCCAAAAAGAAAAAACCGCTGATCTTCTTCCTGATCCCCATTGCCGTCATCGCCGCAGCGGCGGCCATCATCATTCTTGTGGTGATCCCCAAGTTCACCGGGGACAAGGACCCGGAGCCCAGCGTGTCGGTGGAGCCCGATCCCCCGGTCCTGCCCTCCGAGCTGCCGGTGGGGGACAACATGGTCCCCGGCATGGTGCTGGGGTCGGACGAGTATCAGGCCCAGGCGGTGCTGGCCAAAACCATCACCTACACCTATACCGACCTGGCCGACGCGGGCAAGGTGGCTGAGACCTATGTGGACCAGCTCAAGTCCGCTGAGGACCACTTCTCCATCGTAGACGAGGAGTTTGTCCGGCAATCGGACGCCCCCGACTTCACCACGGAGGAAGGCATGGTGCTGATGGCCCGGAACCTGCCCAAGCCGGAGCCCACGGCCACCCCCGCTCCCGAGCCCACCCCCACCCCGGAGGGGGAAGAGGACAGCGCCGCGCCGGAGGAATCTGTCACGCCCTCCGCCGAACCCTCGGCTGAGCCCACGGAACCGGCAGAGCCCGTGGAGGAGGCCCCGGACCTGGTGCTCACCGTGCGCATCACCTGGTCCCCCGGCCAGTGCGTGGTCACCGCCGACGAGGAGGAGGGCCGGGTTACTTCACCGCCGCCTCCCGCCCCCGCCCAGCACCCCGTCACCCAGCGGGGCGCCATGCAGATTTTGGAGGGCATGAGCCCGGCGGAACTGGGCCTGCCCGGAGACTCCATGGAGGCCTATGAGATCATCCCCATGGACGGCACCGAAATGGTCAACGATCTGACCGCCATTCGGATGCACGTGTATGGAAGCAGCTCCTCCGGGGCCAACGACTTCCTGGGCAGCTACCTGATGACCATCGACGGAGACCACCTCTACCGGGTGGACCCCATCACCGACGAGATCATCGAGGTGGAGGGCTACGAGTACACCGCGCCCTAAACCGTTAAAAAAAACCGCTGAGAGCGTCTGCTCTCAGCGGTTTTCCCTTGCCGGAACCAGATACATGTTCTCCAGCGTGCCTTCCAGCCGGAGGGGCTCCCCCTGCCGGGCGCAGGCCTGGAAAACCGGCCCCAGGACCCCCTCCAGCATGGGGACGGCGGACCGGGGAGAGACGGCCTGTCCAGGGGTAAGGGCCCGGGCGATGGCCGGGGCCACCTCCCCCACCTCCAGGCCGTATTCCCGGCCCAGGGCGGCGATCTGCTTGGCGGTGACCCGCTCCCGGGCCTGCCGGTCCAGAGGGCGGAAGCCGATGAGGCCGCTGAACCGCCCGGCAATCTCCCGCAGGACGCCGGACCGGGCCAGGGCCAGCCGGGCCGCCTCGTCCTCCCGGTACAGTCTCTGGGCCAGATTCGCGCCGGAGGGGAGCGCTGTGGGCGCGGCGGCCGCCGCAGGTCCTTCCGGCGGGGCAAAACCCAGGCGCGGCCTTGTCCCCGACAGGTCGGTGTTGGTGGTGAACAGGAACACGCACCGGCGAAAATCAAGCTCCCGCTCCCCCTGGGCCCCCTCCCGCCGGGCGGTGCAGCGCCCCTCGTCCAAAATGGACATAAATATTTTCAGCACTTCCGGGTGGGCCTTATCCAGCTCATCGAACATGAACACCGTGTGGGCCCGCCGCCGCACCGCCTCCAGCACCGGCGGGTCGTCATAGCCCACATAGCCCGGCGGCGCGCCGGTGAGCCGGTAGGCGGAGTGGGCCTGGGTGAAGGTGTTCAGCTCCGTCCACACCAGCCCGAAGCGCTCCTCCCCCAGGCATCGGTTCAGGGCGGGGGCAATGGCCTTGCCCAGCTCCGACTTGCCCACCCCCGTGGGACCGTAAAGGATCAGCGACAGGGGCCGCAGGGGCTCCCGCTTGGACACGTGCCCCCACAGCTTGAACGCCGCCGCCTCCACCGCCCTCTCCTGGCCAAGCACCCGGCGCTGCAGCTCCCGGTTCAGGATCTGGAACAGGCTGGGCTTGGGGGCCGTGAAGGCGCTGTCCAGCTTCCGCAGGCTGTCCGTCATGGCCTGGAACCCGGCGTACCGCTGAACCGCCCCCCGCAAAAAGAACTCGCTCAGGCGGGGGTCCGGTCCCCCGTAGGCCACGGCGGGCCGGAAATAGAGCAAATAGTCCTCCTCCCCCCGCCTCCAAAAGCCCACCTGCGCCTGGCCGGGGGCGCAGCCGGGGGGCAGGGCGCAGCTTGAAAACTCGTAGCTCCGGCCCAGCCGGGCGCAGGCGTCCACCTTCTGCTTCAGCGCGGCGTACCCCGACGGGCCGCAGGCGCAAAACTGGGAAAACTCCATGGACGGCCTCCTCACAGCTGTCAAATACCTGTATCATAGCCATCTGCGCCCCAAATCAACCCTCCAGCCCCCAATTTTTCCATAAAAAAAACCGGCCCGCAGGCCGGCTTTTTCACGCGGTTACGCGTACACGTCGATATAGCTGCCTTTGGCCGGAGTGGGCACGGCTTCCAGCATCTTCATCAGCTCCTGCCCAGCCAGCTCCTGGCTGTCCATCATCTTCTTGGTGACAGCCATGGAATAGTTGGTGGCAAACGACGCGGCGCTCATTCCCATGGCCATGCTGGCAATGGATTCCATCATAGGTCAGTCCTCCTTTCCCTCCGGGCTCGCCGGAGTCTGCGTCTCGGGAGCGCCCCCAGCGGGGTTCTCCCTTCTATCCAGCACGCCGCCCAGCAAACCCAGAAGCTCCGCAGGGGCCGCTTCCTCCATGGCGGAGTCCCGGTTGGCGGCGGTGGCGGTAATCAGCTCGCTGCGCAGGATGGACACGTCCTCCGGCGCGGAGATGGCCAGCCGCACCCGGGTGCCGTCCACCGAGATCACACGGACCTCTACACTCTCACCGATCATCAGGGCCTCGCCAGCCTTGCGTTGCAGGATCAACATGGAGCGCCCTCCTCCCCGCCGAACTGGGCCAGGGGATGGCGCATCTCGTAGGCGTCCGTCTCCAGAATCACCTGCCGGGCCGTCCGGGTCTCCGGGTGGATGGCCACAGGGCATTTCAGGTTGACGGTGCTGTCGGACACGGGCTTCTTCACCACGCACAGCACGTAAAAGCCCAGCTCCTGGCTGTCCTTCACCCCCAGCTCCTTCAGCTCGTGGGGCTGAAGGACGGGCTCGTAGTGGGGCAGCAGGGAGAATGGGTCCATGGCCACAAAGGCCAGGGCGGGGGTACGGGTGCTCTGGAAGCACAGCAGGGAGCCCGCGCCTCCCTCAAAGGGCAGGATCAGGAACTCGTGCTCCTCCTCGAAGCCGAAGGGGCCCGTGGGAAAATGGACCACATCGCCAGCCTCATACTCAATCTCGCCAAAATATTTGGTCTGGAGCTTCAAACAAACGCCTCCTGTCAGGGTGTGTCCTCTCAGGCCTCCACGTCCACCGGGGTGTAGTCGGGGTCGGAGGAGGGCGGGACATACAGCGGCCCACCCACGTACTTGATAACCACGTCGGGCTGCTGGGTCACGGACAGCTCAATGTCCCCGGGGGTGAACTCAAATTTGGGCTGGTTCACCCGCCAGTCGAAATTCAGCTTATCCATCTCATAGCGAATGTGCATCTCCCCCGGGTCCCAGGTGATCTCAGGGGGAACGGAGGGCAGGAACTGAAGGCCCACATTGGGCTTGAGATCTTTGGTGGCCGCCTCGGCGGCAAACTGCGACAGCACATCCTGCCCAATCTTGGCGTTGAGCAACATATCGCCGTGCTGGGCATAGGTGGCCGTGGCAGTGTAAGACGCCTGCTGTCCCTTCTGCGCGTACTGCTCGATGGAACGCACAGCGGTGGGGCATACAGAATTGCGCGCCTCGAAGGTGTCGATGTTCAGCTTGATGGGCCTGCTCTTGATGCTCAGGCCGCCGTCCCCCCGGGAGATCTCTAAATCCGCCGTTCCGCGCGTATACTCCAGCTTGGCGTGGGACACCTTCATCTCAATCTCAATGGGGACGGTTTTGATTTCTATCAGGGGATACATAAACTCTTCTTCGCTCCTCTCCAGCTCAAATTACTTAACGGCCGGCCGCCAGCGCGGGTATTTCACGGCCGGCGCGAAACGTGCGCGTCAGGTTATTGCAGGTAGTCCATCAGGCTCTGGGAAAGGATGCTGTTGCCTACCTTCAGCGCGGCATTGTAACAGTATTCAGCCCAGATAAAGGAGGTGATGGCGTCCGCCATGTTGACGTCCTCCAGATTGGAGTACTGCTCTTTCAGGTTATATACGTTGTCTTCCAGCAGCTCGATGTTGCCCTCCAGCTTGGTGGTGGCGGCGCTCTGGTTGGTGAACTGGGTCTTGAACTCAGAGGAGGCCGTCTCCAGCTTGCCCACCAGGCGGTTGAACTCAGGCCACGCACTTTGGAAGTCTCCCCCCTCGGGGACGCTATCAGAGATATCCTTGAGCCGCTGGACGATGGAATAGATATTTTTTGGGTCGCCATCCTTGTCCAGGCCATAGCCCAGGAAGGTCAGCCCGCTGAGGGCCTCGTTGAAGGCGCTGGACTCGATGAGCTTGCCGTTCTCGTCCTCCTGGAGGCCCAGGCCGATATCCACAAACCGCTTTTCCTTCGCCAGGTACTCCAGCTTTTCCGCGTCCTTGCAGGACTTGTCATAGTCGGCCTGAGTGATGGTCGCTTTGTCACACTCGACAACATAGTGGTCCTTGCCGTCAATGGTAACAGTGATCGGGTTGCCATTGGCGTCCTTCATCACGCTCTCAAGGGCCTTGTCATAGCTCTCCTTGTCGGTTAGCTCAGAGGTCTTATAATAGGTAGGATCCCCAGGGGGAACAGCCGTATCGGGAATCTCCGTGTATTCCGCCTGCTCCTCCGCCGTCAAAGCGTCATATGCCGTCTTATTCAGCGGCGCGGCGCCATCGTTGACATAGAAAACCGTTCCATTTTCCGTAGCCACGGTGTCAGGCGTACCCGCCACCGTCTCTTGAAACGCAACCTTCTCCACTGTCTCAGCGCTGGCCATCACGTAATCCCCGTTGGGCATCTCGACTTTGGTTCCGTCCGTGTTGGTCATGACCTTGGGCACCGCCGCGTCCACCGGAATACCCCGGTAATACAGCTGCTTGTGGCCGTCCACTTCCTTTACCTCAAAGGGCACGTTCTGGCCGTCCGCCCCGGCGAAAATGAAGTCGTCTCCATAGGTCTGGTTCATGTTCTGAATGATGGTGTCGCTCAGGTTATCCAGCACCTTGGCCAGCTGGACGCGGGCGTCTCCCTTGGGGTCGTCCAGCCATCGCAGGGCCGTATCCTTCAGCGTGGCCATGTCCGAACCGTTTTCCGTGTCGATGAGCTCGGATACCTTCTGGAGGCAGGCATACGCCCCCTGGTACTTGTAGAAGCTGTCCTTGCACACGTCCAGCTGGCTGCTGGCCTGCATACGGGCCTTGCGCAGCCGGAACGCCTTGGCCGCGGAGGCGGGGTCCTCGGCGTAGGAATTGAAAACCCGCTGGGTGAGCACCGTCTCCCGGGCCTTGTTGTCCCGGATGAAGGAGTTCATCAAATTTGTGCGGTAGCTTCTCAGCACACCGCCTGTGGTCGCTCGAATCATGCTGTGTTACCCTCCTTACGCTCAGCGCCCGGCAATGCCGGTATTGTTAATCAGCCGGTCCAGCGCTTCGTCAACCACGGTCATCAGACGCATGGCCGCGTTCATGGCCTTCTGGAACTGCATCATATTCATGGCCTCGTCGTTCAGGTCCACGCCGGACACTCCGTCCCGGCTGGTGTCAATCTCCACCCACTGGGTGTAGCTGTTGTTCAGATCAATCTGGTTGGCCCGGATGTCCTGGCCCAGCACCGTGTTAATCCTGCTGAACATGTCCCCAAAGTCTCCCGTGAACATGTTGTCGCTCACCGCGTCCGGCACGATGTCCTTGGGATTGTAGACCAGCCCCTTGTCGATCATGGTCACCATGTGGTCGGCGTTGGTGTTCTGGGTGGAGTGGTCCGTGCTGCCGCCAAACAGCAGCTCGAACTTGGGCACCAGCCCGTAAACGTCGTTGGTCCAACCCTGGGCGATGGAGATATTTCCGGCGGTGATGCCCTCCGTCTCGTTGTTGTCGTTGCGGGTGCTGAACAGGGGACCGCCCATGAAGATGCCTTCTTTCTTCAAATACTCCTCCGTGCCGCCGGGGAAACCGTTGTCTTTATAATGGGCATCAAAGGCCTCCTTGGCGCTGGCGGACATGTCACGGTTCAAGGTGGCCTCGACCTCCTTGGCCCCGGTGGTGCCGGGATCAGTGAAGCCCGCAAAGTTTCCGTCCGCGTCCACCCAGTATTTGAGGGGCGTCGTACAGTCGGGAAGCGGCTCGTAAACGGGATTTCCCTTCTCGTCCACCTTTCCCGTGTCCATCAAATAGTTCCCCTTTTCGTCCACCGCAAAGCCCTGGTTCAGCTGGTTGTACTGCTTGGCGAACTCCTTGGCCAGCAGGTCCAGCGCTTTCTGGTAATAGGGGATGCCCCGCTTGGAGGCGGCGTTTTCGTCCACATTGGCCACCATGTCCTTGGTGGTGAACTGCCCGTTCTCGGTGAGCAGCTCCCGGACCGCCTGGAGGGCCCCGTGTATGTCGTTGTCGTCCAAGGCCACCTCTTGGGTGTGCTTGACGGTGGTGGTCACCTTGTTCCACACCCCGTTGATCTCTTGGTAGGAGGTGATGGTATCCACGCCGGTGTCGGGATCGGTCACTGTCGGCACCTCAGGGGGCTTCAGGACTGCTTCCGAACCATAATTCTTATCCCCCGCGGTGATGGCAATCTTGGCGTTGGCGGCGTCGCCTGTACCCGGCGTAAAGACAGGTCCCTTGGGGGCCTTGGCCGGACCGCTCACGCCCACTCTGCCCTCAGTTTTTGCCATATATATCAGGTTGCCGTCCGCATCGGAGGTAATGTCATAGTCAGGGTCCTTGCCATTCAGCTTCTGGGCGACTACTCTCGCCAGCTCGGCAGGGTCCTGGACATCAATTCCTGTGAGGTCAACTGTCTCGCCGCCAATCACAATCTCATTCACATTGTCCCAGCCATCGGCAGAGGCCTGGAGTTTGAATTCAAATACGGCATTTGTGGGATTCTTCTCAACGCTCCAGCCAGCTGCTGGACCAGTCGCGATTGGGGGGTCATTCTCATCCAGCTTCTTTACCTCATCCAAAATCGCGTCGGCAACCTGCTCATAGGTGGACTTGCGGTCGGTCCACTCCTTGTTGTTCACGTCCACCAGCTTGCCGATCTCCAGGGCGAAAATGTCGTTGTCCACCTTGGCGGCGTCCTCCACAAAGTTGGTGCCCTTCATGATGGCCTTGGCGGTGTCAGGGATAGCAGGGTCTTTGGGGGCAAAGGAAGCAACCGTTCCGTCATCCAGCATGTACAAAAACTGGCCTGCATTATTTGGATCTTCAAGGGGCTGGTCAGTCAGATACAGGAAGTCCTTCAAACCCTCTAGTCCCTGAATCTCGTTTCCTAAGTAGGGGTTGAACACCACCCGCTCCTCCGGCGAGGAAATCTGCGTGCCGAACACGCCGTCAATGAGCATAGACTCGTCGGTGTGAATGTTTTTATCCGGGTTGTCGTCGTCCAGATAGATGGACAGCTTCTCCACCTTCTGGCCGCAGCCGATGTCCTCCTCGGTGTAAACCACCCTGATGTGGAGGTATTGGGCCAGGGTGTCAATCTGGCGGTTGCGCTCGTCCCGCAGCTCCAAGGCGTTGTCGCCGTAAATCTCGCAGTCCCGGATCTCCCTGTTCAAGTCCCGGATATTGGTGAGGCACTCGTTGATCTCGGTGACCTTGCTGTTGAAGTCCATCACCGTCTCCTTATAAAGGGTGTCCAGCTTCTTGGAGTAGCTGTTGAGCGTACCGCACAAAATAGAGGCGGCGGTACGCACCAGGTTGTTGTTGGCGGAGGTGGGCTCTTTGGAGAAGGCCAGCAGCTTGTCGCGCAGGTCCTGAATCTGGGCGTGGAGGAGGCCGTCGCCCTTCTCGTTGTCCCCGGCGTCCTCGCCCTTGTTCACCTCGTCCAGGATGCTCTCAATATTCTTGAGGCCGGCCAGCATGGTGTCGTGGTAGCCCACATCGGCGGAGACATTGCGGAAGCGCACGTCCAGGTAGGGGTCCCGGACCTGATTGATGTTCATGACCAGCGCGCCGCTGCCCACGTGGTTGTCCATTTGGGAGCGGTAGCGGTCATAGGCTCCGGCCTTAAAGCTGACTTGGTCCAGCCGCTGGCGGGTGTAGCCGACGGTATTGATGTTGGAGACGTTGTTGCCCGTCACCCGCAGGCCGTGCTGGGCGGCGTAGATGCCCAGGCGGGCGGAGGTAAAGGCGTCAAAGGTTCCCATAGTAGACATAAGCCATAACTCCTTATATATGTCGTGGGCTCACTCAGGCCCGGAAATCTGTTTTCATGCGCCGGGGAGGCTCCGCGTTCGCGGGAGGGGCGTAGCCCGCATCCAGATCCTTGGGGTCGCCTCCGGCGGCGGCCACAAGCTTTTCGATCTGGTGCAGGTTGAGCTCCAGGGTGGTCCGCACCATATTGGCGCTGCTCCGATAGGCCCGGTAGCTCATTTGCACATCGGAGACGACTTGATCGGTCTCCGCCGCCAGCTCCGGGGGACACTTGGCGGGCAGGGCGGACAGGGTGGTCCCCTCCAGCCCCAGCTGGCCCACCAGCTTGGCCCGCCGCAGCTCCAGCCCCCGCAGGTTCAGGCCCAGGGCCTGCTCCTGCTTGAGCACCTCATCCAGGGCCAGCAGGTCGTCCTGCCGGACGGCGTCGGCCTTCTGCTGGGCCAGCACGGCCAGCTGCTCCAGCAGGGTACCCACCTCCCGCAGCAGCTTCAGGTAATCCGAAAAGGGAGCGCTCATTTACCGGCCCTCCCCGAGGAAGAGAATTCTGGCCGCGATGGCCATGGGGTCGGGGACGTACTCCCCGGAGGCCACCTGCTGGCGCAGGGCGGTAATGTCGCCGGTGGTGGTGGCGGTACGCACCTCCTGAGAGAGCCGGCTCACCAGTCCCATATGGAACCGGCTGTCCTGGCTGGGCGCGGAGATGCTGACGCTGTCGTATTTGTTTGTTTCCGGGCTCGCTTTGGCCCGCTCATTGTGCCCTGCCTTGGTCCGATAGACCTTTGCGGGACCAATGGAAGAGATCGCGCCGTAGCCAGACGAGGTCAACACAGTCACTCACATCCTTTTGTTATCCGAAGGGTTTTCAGTCTCTTACATTCACTTTATATATCGGCACGCTTCACTCGAACATAAGGAAAAGCCGCAAATTTCTTTGCGCAAAAAAAGCCCGCCCGGAGCCTGATGGAAGAGGCTCCGGGCGGGTTTCGTGTTGTTTCAACTACTTTTTTCAACGGATTTCCTGGGGCTTCCAGGTCAGCCCAGGGTTTTCAGATGCCGCAGGAGCACGCCGGCCACATTTTCGCAGGATGCCTGCACGCACACCGCGCCGATGTTCTGGGCCACGCCGGGCATACCGTAGACCACGGAGGATTCCTTGTCCTGGCCGATGGTGTAGGCGCCCTTTTTGCGCATTTCCAGCAGGCCCACCGCGCCGTCCTGTCCCATTCCGGTCATGATGATGCCCACCATCTTGCAGGTGACCGTCTCCGCCATGGAGTGGAACATGGCGTCCACCGAGGGCCGGTGGCCGCTGACCTTCTCCCCCTGGGTGCAGTTGACGGTGTACCGGGCGCCGATGCGCACCACCCGGCACTGAAGGTCCGCGGGGGCCACCACGGCCAGGCCCCGGCGGAGCTCGTCGCCGCTCTGGGCCTCCTTCACCTCCATGGCGCACAGCCGGTTCAGGCGCTCGGCGTACATCTTGGTAAATCCGGGGGGCATGTGCTGGACGATGACCATGGGGGGGATGTCGGCGGGGAGGCGCTTCATCACCTCCAGGGTGGCCTCAGTGCCCCCCGTGGAGGCCCCCAGGCCGATCACCACCCGGTCCAGGCCGGGAGAGTTCCCCAGCTTGGGGGCGGCGGACACCACCTGAGCCATGGCCGGGGGGGCGACCGGGCGGGGCCGGGCGTTGGAGGCGATGATAATCTTTTGGGTCAGGGCGGTGATAAAAGCCTCGGCGCTCTGCTGGTTGTCCGGCTTGCGGACAAAATCCACCGCGCCCACCGCCAAGGCGTCGAACACCTTCAGGTTCAGGGAGGACACCACAATCACAGGAATGGGGTGGGCGGGCAGGTACTGCTTGAGGAACTCAAGGCCGCTCTGGCCGGGCATCTCCACGTCCATGGTGACCACGTCCGGCTTGTACTGAGGGATCTTATTCTTGGCGTCCAGGGTATTGATGGCGAAGCCCGCCACCTCGATCATGGGGTGGGCGGAGAGGCCCCGGATAATCATACCCCGGGCCACTATGGAGTCGTCCACCACCAGGACGCGTATTTTTTTGTTCACTGTCGCAGGAATTGGCATATGTAAGGAGTTCCTCCCTCTTTGAGAACTTCCGGGCCGGTCCTCGCCGACCGGCCCGGTGCGCGAATCACTTCTGGAAGGTGGACGGGGCCAGCCGCTTGTAGGGCATGTCGGCGCTGAGGTTTTCCGACTTGCTGATGAGCAGGTATCCGCCGGGGACGGTGGCGTCGTAGAACCGGCGGACCAGGGCGTCCTTGGTGGGCTGGTCGAAATAGATCATCACGTTCCGGCAGAAGATGACGTCGAACTTCCGGCGGAAGCGGATGGGGTCCATCAGGTTAAAGGGCTGGAAGATCACGTTGTCCCGCACCTTGGGGGCCACCTGGTACTGCCCCCCGGCCTGGGGGACGAAATACTTCTTCTTCCACTCGGGGGGGATGGTGTCGGGCAGCTCGTACACGCCCTTTTTAGCCGCCGTCATGGCCCGGTTGGAGATGTCGGTGGCCAGCAGCCGGGTATCCCACTGGCTGGCCTGGGGGCCCAGGTAGTCCAGCAGGAACATGGTGATGTTATAGGGCTCCTCCCCGGTGGAGCACCCCGCGCTCCAGATGGCCAGCGTCTTATCCCGCTGGTGGCGCCGGACGATGTCCGGGATGATCTGCCTGCAGAACAGGTCCAGGTGCTCCTTCTCCCGCATGAAGAAGGTGTAGTTGGTGGTCAGCTTATCCAGCAGCAGGGTGATGAGGTCGTTGTCCTTGGTCTGGAGGACGTGGTTCACAAAGTCGGTGAAGGTGGTGTACCCCCGCTGCTTCAGGGCGGTGGACAGCCGGCCTGTGATGAGCTGGCGCTTCTGGGACAGGTCGATGCCGTAGTTGGACTGCACAAACTTCACCAGCCGGTTGAAGTCGTTGTCCGTGATGGTCAGGGCGGAAAAGGAGCTGGAGCCGCCCGCTCCGTTTCCGGCGTTAATCATTGGGCACGAGCTGTTCGCAGTCCAGAATCATCATGGTGCCCGAGCCGTCGGGCAGGGAGCACATGCCGGACACCAGCATCTGGGTGCTGTTGGCGGGCAGGGGGTGGATGTTGGCCTTGGGAATGTCCAGCATCTGGTCCACGCCGTCCACCAGGATGCCCAGCTGCACGTCGTTCAGGTTGAGGACCACCACCAGGCTGTCCTCATCCTGAGAGGTCAGGCCCAGCCGGGCGCGTATGTCCAGGATGGGGACCATCTGGCCGCGCATATTGATGATGCCCCGGATATAATCGGGCACCATGGGCAGGTAGGTAATGACCTGGTTGTGGAGGATCTCCACCACGTCCTCGGCCACCACCCCCAGCTTCAGGTGGCCCGCCATAAAGATGAGGTACTTCTGGGAGTCCACCGCGTCGTCCACGGTGTTCAGCGCCTCCATCTCGTCCTCGCGGGCAAACAGGATTTCATCGTTCATAATCTTCTCTCCTTCTCACATGCCCCGGGCGGCGGTATACAGGCTGGCCACATCCAGGATAATGCTGATGCTGCCGTCGCTGCGCAGGGTGCAGCCGTTGATGCCGTAGTTCTTCACATTGAAGCTGTTCACATAGGCGGGCAGCTGCTTGACCACCACCTGCTGCTGGCCCAGCAGCTCATCCACGAACAGGCAGTAGGAGTGGTCCCCCGCCTCCAGCCAGATGAGCACGCCCTCTTCGATGTCGCTGAACCCGCCCTGGAGCTGGTAGAGGTCCCTGGCCCGGACGATGGGCACGAAATTGCCCTGGCACTTGATGATCTCGCCCTGGCTGGAATCGTGGATAATATCCCCGGAGGACACCTTCATGGTGGCCTGGATGTTGTTGATGGGGATGGTGAAGATGGAGTCGCCCACCGCCACCTCCATGGCGTCCATGATGGCCATGGTCAGGGGGATGCGGATGGTGGTGGTCATGCCCCGGCCCAGCTCGCTGGAGATGGACACGGTGCCGCCCAGCTCCTCCACGCCCCGCTTCACCACGTCCATGCCCACGCCGCGGCCGGAGAACTCGGTGACCTCGGTGTTGGTGGAGAAGCCGGGGGCCAGCAGGAAGTTGAGGATCTCCCGGTGGCTGTAGTCGGCGTCGGGGGAGGCGATGCCCTGGCGGATAGCCTTGGCCAGCACCGCCTCGTCGTTGACCCCCCGGCCGTCGTCAATGATCTCGATGATGACCTCGCTGCCGGTGTCCCGGGCGGACAGGATGATCTCGCCCACAGGGTCTTTCCCGGCGGCGATGCGCTCCTCCTGGGTCTCCTCGATGCCGTGGTCCATGGAGTTGCGGATCATGTGCATGATGGGGTCGCCGATGGAGTCCACGATGGTCTTATCCACCTCGGTGTTCTCCCCGATGAGGGTGAGCTTGGCCGGGCGGTTCAGCTTCTTGGTCATGTCCCGGACGATGCGGGTCATCTTCTGGAACACGCTGGACACGGGCACCATGCGCAGGGACATGGACACGTCCTGGAGGTCGTCGGTGAGCTTGCGCAGCTGCCGGGCGGACTTGGAGAAGGCGTCCAGCACCAGCCCCTTCAAATCGGGGGAGGAGGTGACCATGGATTCGGTGATGACGATCTCGCCCACCACGGCGGACAGCTGGTCCAGCTTGGACAGGTTGACGCTGATGAGCGTCTCCTTGGGGTGCTGCTGGGCGGCGGGGGCCGGGGCGGCGGAGGCCGCGGGGGCGGGGGCCGCAGCGGGGGCGGCGCTCTGGGCCGGGGCGGCGGGGGCCGCCGCGCTG
>CANASS010000022.1 GCA_947364395.1 uncultured bacterium | reverse complement strand
CCCGGGACCCCTTTGAGCTGTGCCAGGAGCTGGAGCACGAGCTGGGCATCGACACATACGCCGTCAACTGGCCCATCGGCTGCGGCAAGGCCTTCCAGGGCGTCTACGACCGGGAGCGCAAGCGCATCATTCACTTCACCTCCAACGGCGGGTCCAAGGCGGCAACCGCCACCGAGGTGTCCTTGGACGACCCGACCCTGGCGGACCTCATCGGCCAGTCCTACCGGGACCAGCTCAGCGACGAGATCGAGCTGCTGGACGGGGCCTCCTGCGAGTTCGACATGGACCGGGTGCGCCACGGCCGGCTCTCCCCGGTGTTCTTCGGTTCCGCCCTGACCAATTTCGGCGTGGAACCCTTCCTGGAGGACTTCCTGCGCATGACCACCGCCCCCCTCTCCCGCACCGCCGGGGAACAGCTCATCGACTCCTTTGACGACGGCTTCTCCGCCTTCGTGTTCAAGATCCAGGCCAACATGAACAAGGCCCACCGGGACCGCATCGCCTTTATGCGGGTGGTGTCCGGCAAGTTCGAGGCGGACAAGGAGGTCTACCATGTCCAGGGAGGCAAAAAAATAAAGCTCTCCCGGCCCCAGCAGCTGATGGCGGCGGAGCGGGAGATCATCGAGGAGGCCTACGCCGGGGACATCATCGGCGTGTTCGACCCCGGCATCTTCTCCATCGGCGACACCCTGTGCACGGCGGCCCGCAAGTTCCAGTTCGACCCCATCCCCACCTTTGCCCCGGAGCACTTCCGCCGGGTGCGGCCCCTGGACACCATGAAGCGCAAGCAGTTCCTCAAGGGGATGGAGCAGATCGCCCAGGAGGGCGCGATTCAGATTTTCAAGACCCCCTATTCCGGCATGGAGGAGGTCATTGTGGGCGTGGTGGGCACATTGCAGTTCGACGTGCTGGAGTACCGGCTCAAAAACGAGTACGGCGTGGACCTGTACGCCGAGGGCCTGCCCTACGAGTATCTGCGCTGGCTCCGCCACGACGGGGACGAGCCCCTGCGGGCGGAGGACCTGACCCTCCCCGGCGACGCTATGCTGGTGGAAGACTACCGGCAGAACCAGCTGCTGCTTTTCGCCTCCCTGTGGTCCATCAACTGGACGGCGGAGCGCAACAAATCCGTCTCCCTGTCCGAGTTCGGCGGGGCCAAGTTCTGAGTTTTCCCAACAGGCGCGGGGAGCCCTCCCCGCGCCTGTTTTTCTCCCCAGCCTCTGGATTTTTTCCCCGGTTTGCGGTATGATATGAGACATCTTCTCCAGTGAGAGGGGGCAGCTTAATGAAACTGAATCTATCCGAGGCCCTGCGCTATCTGGGCGTAAGGGGGGAACCGGACCCCGCCCTGCTGGCCCAGCTGTCCGCCGCGGCGGACAAGCTCACCCGCCAGACGGCCCCCCGGTGGGTCTGGCGGGCCTTCCCTCTGGCCTTTGGTCCGGAGGGTCCCGCCCTGGAGGGGACGGGCCTCGCCTTTCCCGGAGACATGGCCGGGCGGATGCTGTCGGACTGCGCCCAGGCCGTCCTGCTGGCCTGCACCCTGGGCGCGGAGTTCGAGGCCATGCTTCGGGCGGAGCAGGCCCGGACCATGGCCGGGGCTGCCCTGCTGGACGCCTGCGCCTCCGTCTGGGTGGAGGCGGGGTGCGGCGAGGCGGAGGCGGAGATTTCCTCCCGGTTTCCGGGGATGTACCTCACCGACCGCTTCAGCCCCGGCTACGGGGACCTGCCGCTGTCCCTGCAAAAGGACGTGTGCGCCCTGCTGGACGCCCCCCGGCGGCTGGGGGTCCAGGTGACGGACAGCTTTCTGCTGAACCCATCCAAAACCGTCACCGCCGTCGTCGGCCTGTCGGAAAGGCCCCAGCCCGCCCGCGTCCGCGGGTGCGGGTTCTGCAATCTGAGAGAGAACTGCCAATACCGCAAGGAGGGAAAAACCTGTGAAGCTTGATTTTTTACACCGTGGACTGGTCCTTCTGGACGGGGCCATGGGCACCGTTTTACAGCAGAGGGGCCTGCCCCCCGGCGGCAGGCCGGAGCTGCTGAATTTCACCAACCCCCAGCTGCTGCGCTCCATTTACCGGGAGTACATTGACGCGGGCAGTCAGATCCTCTGCGCCAACACCTTCGGGGCCAACGCCCTGAAGCTGGCGGGGACGGGGTACACCGTGGATCAGACGGTGTCCGCCGCCGTGGCTGCGGCCAGGGAGGCCGCCGCCGGAACCGGGGTGAAGGTGTCCCTGGACCTGGGCCCCCTGGGGGAGCTGCTGGAGCCCCTGGGCACCCTGTCCTTTGAGCGGGCCTACGAGTATTTCAAAGAGGTAGCTATCGCCGGGGAGCGGGCCGGGGCGGACCTGGTGTCCATCGAGACCATGACCGACCTGTACGAGGCCAAAGCCGCCCTGCTGGCTGTGAAGGAGAACACCTCCCTGCCCGTGCTGGTCACCATGTCCTTTGAACAGACCGGCCGGACCTTCACCGGCTGTACCATCCCCTCCATGGCCCGGACCCTGGAGGGCCTGGGGGCGGACGCCGTGGGGCTGAACTGCTCCCTGGGACCGGACCTGCTTCTCCCCCTGGTGCGGGAGCTGTGCGAAAACACCCGCCTGCCCGTCATTGCCAAGCCCAACGCGGGCCTGCCCGATCCGGCCACCGGGGAGTACGGCATGGGGCCGGAGGAGTTTGCGGCGGCCCTCGTCCTTTGCCTTGAGGCGGGAGCAACCATCCTGGGCGGCTGCTGCGGCACCTCGCCGGACTACATCCGCACCCTGGCCAGGGCCCTGGAGGGCAGAGCCCCCGTCCCCCGAACCTACCGTTCCGCCGGTTTTGTCTGTTCCGCCATGACCCCCTGCTTCCTGGATGGAGTGCGGGTCATCGGGGAGCGGGTCAACCCCACGGGCAAAAAGCGGCTCCAGCAGGCCCTGCTGGAACAGGACCTGGACTACGTGCTGGACCTGGCGGTCCAGCAGGAGGATGCCGGGGCGGACATTTTGGACGTAAACGTGGGCCATCCCGGGGTGGATGAAGCCGTCATGCTCCCCCAGGCGGTGAAAAAGATTCAAAGCGCCGCGGCCCTGCCCCTCCAGCTGGACTCCAGCAGTCCCGCCGCCCTGGAGGCCGCCCTGCGGGTGTACAACGGCAAGGCGGCGGTGAACTCGGTGAACGGGGAGCGGGCGGTGCTGGACCGCGTCCTGCCCATTGTGAAGAAGTACGGCGCGTCGGTGGTGGGCCTGTGCCTGGACGAGGGGGGTATCCCCCCCACGGCGGAGGGCCGGACGGCCATCGCCAAGCGGATTTTGGACGCGGCCCTCAGCTATGGAATTCCGGCGGAGGACGTGTGGATCGACTGCCTCACCCTCACCGTGTCCGCCCAGCAGGAACAGGCCATGGAGACGCTGAAAGCCGTCCGCATGGTCCGGGAGGAGCTGGGCCTCCAGGTGGTGCTGGGGGTGTCCAACATCTCCTTCGGCCTGCCCAACCGGGCCGCCGTCACCCGGAGCTTTTTGACCCAGGCCCTGTCCGCCGGGCTCACCCTGCCCATCCTCAACCCCAACCAGCGGGAAATGATGGACGCGGTGGCGGCCTTCCGGGTGCTGTCCGGGGAGGACGGCGGGTGCCGGGCCTACATCGCCCGGTTTGCCGGCGCTCCAACCGCCCCCGCCGCCCCAGCTGGAAGCAGCCCCTCCCTCACCCTGGAGGAGGCGGTGGCTCGGGGGCTGGAGAGGGACGCGGGCCGTCTGGCCCGGGAGGCCCTCCAAAGCCAGGATGAGCTGTCCCTGGTGGAGAAGCGGCTCATCCCCGCCCTGGACCGGGTGGGGGCGGACTACGAGGCGGGGAGGGCCTTCCTGCCCCAGCTTTTGAGCGCCGCCCAGGCCGCTCAGGCCGTCTTTGAGACGGTAAAGAGCTCCCTGGCCCAAAAGGGCGGGGCCCCGGTGAAAAAGGGCCGGTTCGTCATCGCCACCGTCAAGGGGGACATCCACGACATCGGCAAGAACATCGTGCGCACCGTGATGGAGAACTACGGCTATGACGCCGTGGACCTGGGCCGGGACGTGCCGCCGGAGGTGGTTTTGGAGACCGTAAAGGCCCAGGACATCAAGCTGGTGGGGCTGTCCGCCCTGATGACCACCACCCTGCCCGCCATGGAGGACACCATCAGGCTCCTCCACACCCTGGAGTCCCCCCCGGTGATTTTTGTGGGGGGCGCGGTGGTGACGCCGGACTTCGCCGCCCGGATGGGGGCGGACTACTACGCCCGCGACGCCCGCCAGTCGGCGGAGATCGCCCGAAAGGTGCTGGGCTCATGAATATTCGGGACTATCTGGCCGGGGGAAAGCCCCTGCTCTTCGACGGGGCCATGGGGACCTGGTACGCCGCTCAGCCGGGCCGGGCCGAGGCCCGGTGCGAAACGGCAAACCTCCGGGCCCCCCAAGAGATTGCCGCCATCCACCGGGCCTATCTGGAGGCGGGGTGCAACGCCATCCGCACCAATACCTTCGACCTGTCCGGGGACTGGGAGACGGCGGAAGAGATCATCCGGGCCGGGTGCGCCATCGCCCGGCCGGCGGCGGAGCCCTTTGGCGCCTTCGTGTTCGCCGACCTGGGCCCCGCCCCTCAGAATGGGCCGCTGTCCCCCGGGGAGCACTACCGCCGTCAGGCGGAGGTCTTTCTGGCCCAGGGGCTGACCTGCTTCATCGCCGAAACCCTGCCCAGCGCCGAGGGCATCCCGGATCTGGCCCAATACCTGAAGGAGCGCTGTCCCCAGTCCTTCCTGCTGGTCTCCTTCGCCGCGGCCCCCGACGGGGTCACCCGGGAGGGCCTGTCAGGCCGCGCCCTCTTTGAGCGGGCCGCCGCCCTGGACGGGGTGGACGGGGTGGGCTTCAACTGCGTATCCGGCCCCCGGCACCTGCTGGAGTTCATCCGGGGGCTGGACCTGTCCTGTTTGGAGGGAAAGCCCCTGTCTGTCATGCCCAACGCGGGCTACCCCACCGTGCTGGGCCGCCGGGTGGCGTACCGGGGCGGGGCGGACTACTTCGCGGAGCTGATGGCGGAGGCCGCCCAATCCGGCGCGTCCATTGTGGGCGGGTGCTGCGGCACCACCCCGGCCCACATCGCCCGCGCCGCCCAGGCCCTGGATGGTCTGCCGGGCAGGTCCCACGCCCTCCCCGCCCAGCCCAGGGCCAAGGCGGAGGTCCGCCCCGGGCAGAACCGGCTGCGGGACAAGCTTGCGGCGGGAAAACGGGTCATCGCCGTGGAGCTGGACCCCCCGGCGGACGACCAGGCGGACAGCTTCATGGAGGGGGTCCGTGCCCTGCGGGCGGCGGGGGCGGACGCGGTGACGGTGGCGGACTGCCCTGTGGGCCGTCCCCGGGGGGACTCCTCCCTGCTGGCCTGTAAGATCAGGCGGGAGACCGGGGCGGAGCCCCTGCCCCACCTCACCTGCCGGGACCGAAACCTGAACGCTACCAAGGCCCTGCTGCTGGGGCTGAGCATGGAGGGCGTGCACAACGTTCTGCTGGTCACCGGCGATCCCATCCCCACGCAGGACCGGGACGAGGTAAAGAGCGTGTTCAACTTCAACTCCCGAAAGCTGACGGCCTATGTCAGCGGCCTCACGGACCACGGCCTGTCCACCCCCTTCCAGATCTTCGGGGCGCTGAACCTCAACGCCCCCAACTTTGCCAAGCAGCTGGAGCTGGCCCGGGAAAAAGAGGCGGCGGGCGCGGCGGGCTTTCTCACCCAGCCGGTCCACTCCCCCCGGGCGCTGGAAAACCTGGCCCGGGCCCGGGAGGCGCTGAGCGGATACATTCTCGGCGGCGTGTTCCCCATCGTCAGCCACCGCAACGCCCTGTTCCTCAACAACGAGGTGGCAGGCGTGTCGGTGCCGGAAGATATCGTCAAGCGCTATGAAAATCTGGACCGGGAGGCGGCGGAGGCGCTGGCTTTGGAACTGTCGGTCCAGACCGCCCGGGCTATGGTCCCCTATACCGACGGCTGGTATCTGATGACCCCTTTCCGCCGGACGGGCCTCATCACCCGGATCATGGCGTCCCTGCAGGCAGGAGGTGACCCCGGCCTTGACCCGCACAGTTGATCTCCAGCGGCGGCGGGATATGGCCTTTGCCCTGCTCTTCGCCGCCGCCGTCCTGTTCGCCCTGTGGAAATGCCCCTTCGGCTTCGGCTCCTACGACGACGCCTTCTACCTCACCGTCCCCCACCGGCTGAGCATGGGGGACCGGCTGTTTGTGGACGAGTGGCATGTGTCCCAGATGGCGGGACTGTTCACCACCCCCCTGGTATGGCTGTACCAGACGGCCTCCGGCTCCACCGACGGCATACTGCTGGCGGCCCGGTACGCTTACGTGTTCTTCCACGGGCTGGCGTCCCTGTATTTCTACCATCGCGTCCGGGAATACGGCCCGGCCGCCGGGGCCGCCGCCCTGTCCTGGTTCCTCTTCACCCCTTACGACATTATGGCCCTGAGCTACAACACCATGGGCATGGATTTCCTGCTCTTGTCCGGCCTCCTGCTGGCCGCTTCTGACCGGCGGCGATGGGCGCTGTCCGGGCTGTTCCTGGCGGGGGCGGTGCTGTGCTGTCCATATCTGGCCGGGGCCTATTTTCTCTATGCCGCCGGAGTGGGGGTCCGGGCCCTTGGGCGGAGGCTCCGCCCCGCCGGAAACAGTACGGGCGGCGTCCTCTCTCCCGCCCGTCTGCTGTGGCTGACGGCGGGGTGCGCCGCCGCGGCCGCCCTGTTCCTGGCCTATGTGCTGGCTGCCTGCGGCCTCCGGGGGCTGCTGGACAACCTTCCCTATATCCTGGCAGACCCGGAGCATCAGGCCATTTCCCCGGTGGTGAAGCTGCAAAACACCTGGTATGCCCTGGTCCACTGCCACCCCCTGTTCCAATATGTGCTGTGGGGCTTTGCCGCCCTCCTATCCGCCCTGCTGGCCGACAGGGGGCGTCAGCGCCGCCGGTGGGTTTACCTGACCGCCTCCTGCGCCCTGGCCCTGGCCGCTTACGCCCTGTTCAGCGCCGGGGCGGCGGAGGCCTACTACAACGCCATCATGGTCCCCATGCTCATTCCCGGGCTCACCGCCTTTCTCCTGTGCCGGGAGCGGCCCTGGGACCTGTTCGTCACCCTGTTTTTGGGCGGGCTGGCCTACGCCGCCGCCGTCACTCTGGGGTCCAACAACTACTTTTACGCCTTCTCTATGGCCTGCGCCCTCCCCAGCGCCGCCAGCCTGCTCTTCATGGGCAGGCTGTTCCAGGAGGCGGCGACGGACCGGACCGGGATCTTCCCCGGTCCCTGGCCCCGCAGGGCCGCCGCCGGAGCGGCGGCAGCTGCCGCCGCAGTTCTCCTCCTGCTCCAGGTCTCCGTGAAGGCCACCCATTGCTTCATGGACGACCCGCCCCCCGCCCTCACCGCCACCCTGGAGGACGGCCCGGGCCGGGGCATCCGCACCACCCCCTACCGGGCCGGGGTATATGAACGGCTCAACGGGGAGCTCCAGGTTTACAAAGCCCTGCCCCGGGGCAGGCTGCTCATCCTCAACGAGCGCTCCTGGTGCCCCCTGGCCGCCCACCCCATGGAGTACGCGTCCTTTTCCGGCTGGATTTCCGGGGAAAACCAGACCGCCCTGGACCGGCTGAAGGACTACTACCGGCTCAACCCGGACAAGGTCCCCGACTATATCTTTCTGTCCAAAAACTGCCTTTTCGACGACCCGGCCTCTATCCTGGAGGCCGCCCAAAGCAGGGGCTACGCCCTCACTGAGAGCGAATTCAGCTGGTATCTCACCCGAAAATGACAAAAAAGCGGGAGCTTCCTGTGGAAGCTCCCACTTTTTATCCCATTCTCCGTTTCAGCTGGTCCGGGTTGTCCGCGTAGGCCAGCGCCGTTTCCGCCGTGACCTCTCCGCCCTTGTACAGGGCCAGCAGAGACTGATCCATGGTAATCATTCCCTCACCGCCCCCGGCGGCGATGGCGTTGTCGATCTGATGGGTCTTGCTGTCCCGGATGAGGCTGCGGATGGCGTTGTTCACGTGCATGATCTCAAAGGCGGGCACCAGCCCTCCCCTGGTGTTGGGCACCAGCTGCTGGGACACCACGGTGTGCAGCACCATGCTCAGCTGTACCCTCACCTGGTCCTGCTGGCCGCTGGGGAAGGTGTCCACAATGCGGTCGATGGTGTTCACCGCCCCCTTGGTGTGGAGGGTGGCGATGAGCAGATGGCCCGTCTCCGCAGCCGTCATGGCGGTGTGGATGGTCTCCTGGTCCCGCATCTCCCCCAGCAGGATCACGTCCGGGGCCTGACGCAGGCAGGCCCGCAGGGCGGAGGGGTAGTCCGCGGTGTCAATGGCCATCTCCCGCTGGCTGACGATGCTCTTCTGGTCCCGGTGGAGGTACTCAATGGGGTCCTCCAGGGTGATGATGTGGCACTCCCTGGTTTGGTTGATGCGGTCAATGATGCAGGCCTGGGTGGTGGACTTGCCGCTGCCCGCCGTGCCGGTGACCAGCACCATGCCGTGCTGGACCTGGGACAGGGCCATCACACCCTCGGGGATCAGCAGGTCCTTCCAGCTGGGGATGTCGAAGGCCACCACCCGGATCACCGCCGCCATGGAGCCCCGCTGGCGGTAGACATTCACCCGGAACCGGGCCATGCCCGGCACAGAGAAGGAGAAATCGTCGTCCCCCTGCTCCAGGAAGCGGTCCATGGGGCGCGCCGCCATGGCGTACACCGCCCGGACCAGCTCCTCCGTCTCCTCGGGGAACACCCGGTCCTTGCTGATGGGCACCAGCCGGTTTTCCTCCTTGGCGCACACCGGCCCGCCCGCCACAATGAACAGGTCGGAGGCCTGATCGCTCACAGCCCGCTGCAGATAGTCCGTCAGTTGCGTCATATGGTTTCTCCTTTGGTTGTCAAGTTCCGTCCCACACGTCCAGGGACTCGTCGCCCTCCCACTCGACCGTGGGCACAGCCTGCCAGCGGACCACCTGATAGCGCCAGCCGTAGTCCGCCCAGTCCTCCGTCAGCTCCACTTCCACCTGAAGCTCCTGCCTGTCCGAGATGGGGACGGCATAGCGGGCGGTGTATCTTCCGTCGCCCAGCTCCTCCGCCAGCTCCACCCCCTCGGGGGTTTCCCCGTTCCGCAGACGGGCCAGAATCTCCTGGGCCGCGCAGTCGGCGGCGTAGTAGTCCGACACCGCCTGGGCGGAGGCGTCCGCCAGCCGCTTGTCCGCCTGGACGGTGGTGAGAGCCAGCAGGGCAAACACCGCCAAACACAGCACGGCGAACACTACCAGCAGGGAGATGCCCCCCACCGCCGGAGGGGAGAACCGCTCCTCCCTTTTAACCGGCATGGGCGCTCACCTCCTCCTGCCAAGCCACCTCCAACTCAAACAGCGCCTCACCGTGCGCCTCGGACACGCAGACGGACGCCTTGCCCAGACCGGGCGGGGCGTCCAGCACAGCTTGGATGGTCAGGCAATAGGCTCCCTCCTGGGCAGGGTCATAGCCCTCGCCGCCGCCGGGGATAGGCCCCTCGCTGATGGGAAGCGGCTCCCAGTTTTCGTCGTAATAGCGGAACATGGTGCTGCCCTGGCCGAACTCCAGGCCCAGCTTTTCCGCCGCCTCATTGAAATTACCGCCGCTGTGGCGGACGGTCTCCGCCGCCGTCTGGCACAGGGTCACCGCCCGGTCCCGGGCCTCGCTGTTCCCGGACAGGCCGTCCGACTTCACGAAGGCCTGGAGGCACAGCGCCGCCGCCAGGGCGAACACCAGAAGCATCACCATCTGCTCCATGAGCAGCAGGGGCGCTTTGCTTTTCATGGCCGTCCCCCCTCCTCCGAACGCAGGGACAGCCGCAGCGTATCCGTCACGCCCTCCCCGTTCTGGAACTCCACCGTCAAAAGGCCGTCCTCCAAATCCAGGGACAGTCCTGCCAGGGGCATGACCTTTTCCCCGTCCTGGGGCTCCAGCTCCCCGTCCGCGAAGGTGTACAGCTCCATGAGCCAGCCCTCGTGGCAGTACAGCCGGGTGACAAACCCGTCCGGGTCCTTCAGGCACAGTGCTTCAGCATCCCCGAAGGTCTCCACGGCGATGCCGCCGGTCAAGTCCCCCTGGCGGACTTTCGTCGCGATGTACTGCACGCAGGTCCGGCGGTCGTAGGCCGCCCGGTCCCGCTCGGTGAGCTCCCGGTAGGCCCTGGCCCCGGTGAGGAGTACAATCAGCACGCATACCGCAAAGACGCCGAACAGCAGCAGCATGAGAAGCCCGTCGATTTGGTGCTTTGTTCCCTGTCTCTTCATGGCACATTCTCCAGCACGGTGATGTCCGGCATCAGGTTTTCTGCAAAGGCGGAGTACTTGACCGTGTACCGCTTCTCATCCACCTGCAAGCCGTAGTGCTCCTCTATGTAGCTCAAATCGGGAGGATAGACCCCCTCGGCGGCGTAGCAGGCCACGCAGCTGCGCCGCAGGGTCTCCTCCAGCTGGCGCAGGTCCTCCTGGGACCGTCCGCTGTCCAGGCTGTCCACCGCCGTGGCAAACCACAGCAGGGCCGCCGCCGCAATCACCGGCAGGAGCACCCCCCGCAGGAGGGTGAACAGACCGCTCTTCTTTCTCCTCATAGGCTCACCCGATGGCGCTCATGATGTGCATCAAGGGCAGCATCACCGACAGCAGGATCAGCCCCACCAGCACCGAGCACACCAGCACCAGGGCAGGCTCCACCCGGCTGACCAGGGCGTCCAGGGCGGCCTCGCCCTCCTCGCTCAGGTCCCGGGCGATCTTCTCCATGGAGGCGTCGCCCGCGCCGCTGCGCTGGCCCAGCTCCAGCAGACGGCTCTGCCTCGGGGGGAGCAGTCCGCTGTCCTTCAGGGCCTGACCCAGGCTTCCGCCCTCTTCCAGCTTCTGCTGGCAGCTCTGGCACCGCGCCTTCGCGCCCCCCTCCATCAGGCTGGCGGACAGGGCCACCGCCTCGTCCACGGGCAATCCGCTGGCCATGCCCATGGCCAGCGCCTGGGCCAGCCGGGCGTTGTTCAGCTTCCGGGACACGCCGCTGTCCCCCCGGGACCTCTTCCACAGGGAGAGCACCCTTTGGCGCAGGGGCTGCGCCAGGGTGAAGAGCAGCACCGCCGCCGCCACAACTACCAGCACGGCGAACAGCACGGGCATTGCTCCCTCCAGCCACCGGCCCAGGGTGAGCAGACCCGCCGCCACCCCGGTGAGCCGGCCGCCCAGGGAGGCGTACACGTCGTCGAAAATGGGCAGCACCTTCACCAGCAGCACCCCGATGACCACCAGCATCAGCGCCAGCATCACCGCCGGGTACAGCAGGGCGGAGCGCACCCGCCGGGCCAGCCGGACCCGGTCCTCGTAATAACGGGACAAAGCGGACAGGGCCTCTTCGGTCCTGCCCGTCCGCTCGCCCACCTCCACCAGTCCGCAGACATAGGTGGGGAAGGCCCCGCTTTCACGCAAAGCGGCAGACAGCGTCTCGCCGCTGTCCACCTGCTCCGCCATGGCCTTGAGCACGCCCCCCCGGTCTCCCTCCTCAGCGAGGAGGGAGAGGGCGTCGCCGGTGCTGACTCCGGCGTGGAGGAGCAGGGAGAGCTCCAGGCACAAGCTTGCGATATCGTCGTTGGAAATCAAATGTTTCATGGAAGGCCCCCCGCTTTAGTAGAGGTATTTCACCTTGTAATTGCTGCCGTTTCCAATGTACTTCATGATGGCGTCACTGCCGTTTCCAGAAGAGGCAAAGGTGGGGTCCATCCGGTGCCAGGTGGTGCCGTCGAAATAGATGGCACCGTCCACCCAGCCCGTCTCCTGGGTCCACACGCTCACCCAGGCGTGGTAAGCGGTGCCCGCGTAGCCCACCACCAGCTTGCAGGGCACGCCCTGGCTGCGGAGCATCCCGGTCATCAGCGCGGCGTAGTCAAAGCAGATGCCCTTCTTCTCGGCCAGCACGCTGTCCAGGTTGGGCAGGTAGCTGGTCAGCGTGCCGTTGGCCACCGCGCTGGCCCGTGTCTTGTCGTAGGTCAGGTTCTTCACCACATAATTGTACACCGCGCCCACCTTGTCCAGCGGGTCGGACAGGCCGTTGGTCAGCTGGGCCGCCATGGCGATGGTGTTGGCGGCTCCCTCGTAGTTCACGTACTGGTTGGGCCGCAGGAAGGGGGCAAACTCGTCCGCCAGCGCCACAGAGAAGGAAGCGGAGGCCAGGACGGCGTACTTCTTGCCCGTGGTGTTTTGCAGAACGGTGGTCTTATAGTTGCCGTTGCCATCGGACAGGGGGAAGGTCACCCACCCGCCGGTGGACAGATCGTAGGTGTAAGTGGTGGTGGGGCCCGCCACCTGCACCTTCAGGCGCTTGCTGTTGGCGGCGGCGAACCGGCACATGACGTAGCCGTCCTTGGTGTTGGAGTAGTCGATCTCAGCGCCGCCGCCGGATTTGACCGCCGTGCCGGAGGCCACCGGGGACAGTATGCTGGCCACGGCGGGAGCGGAGGACATGGGCACCAGTTCCTCTTCCAGGCTCACCTCCGCCTCCATGGACACAGAGTCGATATACGCCGCGTCCGTTTCGGTCCCCTGGCTGGGCTCAGCGCTCTGGACCAGGCTGCTCTGCAGGGCCTCGGGGCTCTCCCCCGCCGGGTCCCCCTCCTGAGACGCGCCGGAGCATCCCGTGAGCAGGCAGCACCCCGCCAGCAGAAGCGCGAACACTCGTTTCTTTTTCATGGGAATTTTCTTCCTCCTTACAGGCTCAGATATGGTTTAGTTCCTTTCGATGTCTATTGTACCTCATTGGGGCACAGATTTCAAGTTATTTTTTTCTGGTCTGCATCCGGAATGAATCCATAAATATCACCACAAAAATCCTGCTTTTTGAAATTTCTATGGCTGAATACCTGTTATTCCATTCCGCCCTGGCTTTGGGGTCAAACACGCAGAGGAAAGCTTCACAGTTTGTTCGATACTCGTTCGATTCTTTCCGGGGTTTCTCCAGGAAAGACGTTCGAGTTTTGTTCGTTTTTTTCCGCCCGCGCCCCTCCGCCCGGACAAAGGTTTGACAGCGCTCCCCTTTTGTAGTATTTTGAACAGGACTGAGTCTGCTCAAATCAACCGCAAAGGAAGATGCCATCATGGATTACGCGAAGGAAAGCCTCCGGCTCCACCAGGAGTGGGCGGGCAAAATCGAGGTGACCGCCCGGGCCCCGGCGGCAGACGCCGCCGGCCTGTCCCTGGCCTACACCCCCGGCGTGGCCCAGCCCTGCCTGGAGATTCAAAAGGACCCGGACAAGAGCTGGACCCTCACCCGCCGCCACAATCTATGCGCCGTCATCACCGACGGCTCCGCCGTGCTGGGCCTGGGGGACATCGGCCCCGAGGCGGGTATGCCCGTCATGGAGGGCAAATGCGTGCTGTTCAAAACCTTCGCCGGGGTGGACGCGTTCCCCCTGTGCGTCAAAACCAAGGACGTGGACCAGTTCGTGGAGACGGTGTACCTGCTGTCCGGCTCCTTCGGCGGGGTGAATCTGGAGGACATCGCGGCCCCCCGGTGCTTTGAGATCGAGAAAAAGCTGAAGGAGAAATGCGACATCCCTATTTTCCACGACGACCAGCACGGCACCGCCATCGTGGTGGCCGCCGCCCTGCTCAACGCCCTGAAGGTCACCGGCAAAAAAATCGGGGAAATACGCGCAGTTTTCTCCGGGGCCGGGGCGGCGGGCACGGCTATCTTTAAGCTGCTGCGGGCCCTGGGCCTGCGCCGGGCGGTGCTGTGCGACATCAACGGGGTGGTCTATCCGGGGCGGCCCGACCTGACGGGCGACCCCTACCTGGACGAGCTGGCCCAGATGACCCAGCCCGCCGTCCGGGGGGGCCTGGGGGAGGCGCTGGCCGGAGCCGACCTGTTCATAGGGGTGTCCGCCCCCAGTCTGGTGACGGCGGACATGGTGCGGTCCATGGCCCCCGGCCCCATCCTGTTCCCCATGGCCAACCCCGTCCCGGAGATCATGCCCGACGCCGCCCTGGCGGCGGGTGCTGCGGTGGTGGGCACCGGCCGCAGCGATTTCCCCAATCAGATCAACAACGTGCTGGCCTTCCCAGGGGTGTTCCGGGGAACCTTCGACGTGCGGGCCCGGGAGATCAACGAAGCCATGAAGCTGGCCGCCGCCCACGCCCTGGCCGGGCTGGTGGGCCCGGAGGAGCTGTCCCCCCAGTGCATCCTGCCCAAGGCCTTCGACCCGAGAGTGGGTCCCGCGGTGGCCGCAGCGGTGGCCCAGGCCGCCCGGGACACTGGCGCCGCCCGCATTTGACCCGGGGATAAACGGAGAACGGACCTCGCCGCAGGCGGGGCCCGTTTTCGTGTGCGCTGTCCTCTCAGAGCTGCCGGTACATGGCCTCGGCTCCCTCTTTGCCCACAATGTCGGCGGTGGACAGCACCTCCACCCGGATGAGTTTTTCGCCAAACTTCAGCTCCAGCACGTCCCCCGGCTTCACGTCGTAGGACGCCTTTACCGGCCTGCCGTTGGCGCTCACCCGCCCGGCGTCGCAGGCCTCGTTGGCCACGGTGCGCCGCTTGATGAGCCGGGACACCTTCAACCATTTATCCAATCTCATGATTGCCCTCCACAACAGATATTCCCACCCCGGAATGAGGTGGGAATATTGCGTTCATCAGCCGCTCACAGTGTCCTTCAGGGCCTTGCCCGCCTTGAATACGGGGACCTTGGAGGCGGGAATCTCGATCTGCTCCTTGGTGTGGGGATTGCGGCCCATGCGGGCGGAACGGCTCTTCACCTCAAAGGAGCCGAAGCCCACCAGCTGCACCTTCTCCCCCTGAACCAGGGACTCGGTGATGGCGTCCACCACGGCGGCCACAGCGGCGTCGCTGTCCTTCTTGGACAGGCCGGTCTTTTCCGCCACAGCGGCGATCAGTTCGGTTTTGTTCATTATTTCTCTTCCTCCTAAAATTTATATGGTCAGGCGGGGCCCAGAGGCCAGGTCTTCCCTTGCGGCATCGCCGCGTATATACTTAAAGCGCGGCGTGGCGCTGTAAGTGTCATTGCAACCGCTTTTTGGCCTCTCCCCACAGGGCGGTCTGCTCCTCTTCGGACAGCCCGCTGAGCTTGAGCCCCCGCTCCGCCGCCAGCTCCTCCGTCTTTCGGAACCGGGCGGAAAACTTCTCGCAGGCGGCGTGGAGGGCCGCCTCCGGGTCGGCGTCCAGGAACCGGGCCGCACAGACGGTGGAAAACAGCACGTCGCCCAGCTCCTCCGCCGGGTCCCCTTCCCCGTTTAAAGCCGCCGCCTTCAGCTCATCCAGCTCCTCGGACAGCTTGTCCAGTGCGCCGCCCACGTCCCGCCACTCGAATCCGGCCTTCGCCGCCTTCTTCTTCATCTTCTCCGCCCGCCACAGGGCGGGCAGGGTGCGGGCCACGGCGTCCACCGCGTCGGCCTGGGTGTCCTGGTGCTTCTCCTTCCGCTTCAGCTCCTCCCAGTTGGAGAGGACCTCCTCCGTTGAGCGAACGTTTACTTCTCCAAATACATGAGGATGCCGGTAGATCAGTTTTCTGCACACCCCGTCCGCCACGTCGTCCAAATTGAACCGGCCCGCGTCCTCCTCAATGGAGGTGTGGAAGAACACCTGGAGGAGCACATCCCCCAGTTCCTCCTTCAAGCCGTCCGTGTCGCCGTTGTCGATGGCCTCCGCCGCCTCGTATACTTCCTCGAGAAAGTTGCGCCGGATGGACTGATGGGTCTGCTCCTGATCCCAGGGACAGCCGCCCGGATGGCGCAGGACCCGGACGATTTCCATCAGGTCCTGGCAGGTATAAGTTTTTTTCATGGACCAATTTACCATAGTATCACCTGAATTGCAAGGGTTTTTTTCCTCTGAACAGAGGTTTTCGTAAATATTTTTCGTTTTTTTGCCTGAATTTACAGCCGAAACCAACGGATGGGCGGGGAATTTTTCCGCCGGGCCAGACAGATTTCCGCGGACATGCCTGTGCCCATGGCAAAAATCCAGCAAAGCGCGGCGGAAAAAGCCCGCCCAGGCGGTGATTCAAGGCTGCGAATACAGGTTCCCGGCTCACTCCACCCGCAGAATCCGGGCGATTTTATCCCCTTTGGGCAGCAGGGCCAGGTCCTCCTTGGAGATGGCGCGGGTCACCAGGATGAGGGCGAAGTAGACGACGACCGCCACGCCGATGGCGGCGGCCACGGACAGCGCCGTCCCCGTCCGGCTGAGAAGGGCGTTGCCCGCGGCGTCCAGCAGGGGCTTTTCGTCCTCTCCCAGCTCCAGGAAGAGGTTCAGCTTCACCAGCAGCTGATAGCACAGCCCGTTGACCGCCCAGGCGGCCGCCCCCATGGCGGCGGCCGCCCCCACCGGCTTGACAAACACCCGGGCCATGCTCAGGGAGCGGGGCAGGGTGCGCTTGATGATGAACAGGTCCAGCAGAGCGATGAGCCAGAAGCACACCACGGTGCTGATGGGGCCGCCCCGGATGCCGATCTCCTCGCTGCCGATGAGCACGTAGCCCACCGCCAGCTTCATGGCGCAGCCGATGACGGTGGTGGTCATGGGCAGGGCCACCATGCGGTGGGCCTGGAGGATGGAATTGCTCACCAGCATGAAGCACACCGCGATGGAGGCCGCCCCCAGCACGGACAGCATCCATCCGCCCAGCTCCACGTCGGTGGAAGCGTACAGCAGGCGGATGATGGGCTCCCCCAGCACAAACAGGCCCACCCCGGCGGGTATGGCCAGCAGGGCGGTGGTGCGCAGGGTGGTTTCGCTGATCTGGGCGGCCTGACGGCGGCGCTTCACCTTCAGCGCGGCGGACACGTGGGGGATGACGCTGGCGGTGAGGGGCACCATGAAGGAGGCGGGCAGGTTGTAAAGGGTGAGCGCTTTATTGTACACGCCCTTCAGGGTCCTGGCCTCGTTCAGGGAGAGCCCCAGGGCGTCCTGGAGCCGCCCCATGAGGATGGCGTTGTCCAGGATGTTGGTCAGGGCGATAACGGAGGAGCTCAGGGTGATGGGGATGGCCAGCGCCGCCAGAGTGGTAAGGATGGCCTTGGAGTCCTCCGGCTCGTCATTGCTCCTGGGCTGGGACCGGGAGTGCCTCCGGTAGCAGACATACATATACACCGCTCCCAGCAGGCAGCCCACCGACACCCCCAGGATGGCCCCGGCGGCGGCCATGGCCTCGTCCTCAAAGGAGGTCTTGAAGGCGGAGGCCAGCGCCAGGCCGATGACCAGCTTGCACAGCGCCTCGATGACCTGGGACACGGCGGTGGGAGTCATCTGGGCATGGCCCTGGAAATAGCCCCGCATGGCGGACATGGGGCAGATGAAGAACACCGCCGGGGCCAGGGCCAGGATGCTGTAGGCGGCATGGCTGTCCTGCATCAGGTCGGCCAGCTGCTGGGGGAGGAAGGCCATGATGCAGAAGCTGATGGTGCCCAGCACGCAGAAGGCGGCCAGGGCCAGGGTGAACACCTTTTTCACCTGGTTCACCCGGCCCAGGGCGTTGGCCTCGGACACCATCTTGGACAGGGCCACCGGCAGGCCGCCAGTGGAGATGATGATGAGCAGGGAGTAGATATCGTAGGCGGTGTTAAAGTCGGCGAAGGCCGCGTCGGTGAGGATATTGCCCAGGGGCACCTTGTACAGCGCGCCGATGAGCTTGACCACAATGACGCTGGCCGTCAGAATGGCCGCGCCGCCGAAAAAGGAATTCTTTTTGGGGGTGGATGCAGACATGACCTCAGACCTTTCCCATCACTTAAAAATCAGGGGCAGGGCATACTGCCTGACCTCGGCCTTGATCTTCTCCAGGTCCAGCGTCAGGAAGTCCCCGTTCTGGTATATGACGCGGCCCCTGGCCATATTCATGCACACATTGGAGCCGTGGGCGGAGAACACCAGGTTTTCCGCCTCGTCGTGGCAGGGGATCAGGTTGGGGGCGTCGAAATCCACCAGGATCAGGTCGGCCACCCGGCCCGCCTGGATGCGCCCGGTGTTTCGGCCCAGGGCCTTCGCGCCGTTGACGGTGGCCATCTCCAAGGCCTGCCGGGCCGTCATGGCCATTGGGTCCTGGTTTACGCCGTTGTGGAGGACGGCGGCCAGCTTCATGTCGGCGAACAGGTCGGTGCTGTTGTGGGAGCTGACCCCGTCGGTGCCCAGGGCCGCGTTCACCCCGGCCTTCCGCATGGCGGGGATGGGGGCCACGCCGGAGCCCAGCTTCAGGTTGGAGTAGGGGTTGTGGACGCAGGACACGCCCTTCCTCTTCATAATCTCCCAATCCTCAGGGATGGTGTGGACGCAGTGGGCGGCGATGGCCCGGGCGTCCCACACGCCGTACCGCTCCAACAGCTGGATGGGGGTGAGGCCGTATTTCTTCACGCAGGCCTCATGCTCCTTCCGGGTCTCGGAGATGTGGACATGCATCCCCAGGCCATGCTTTTGGGCGAAACCGGCCACCCACTCCCACACCGGGGGGCAGGAGGTGTACTCCGCGTGGATGGAGGCGTCCACCAGAAGCTGGCCGTCCCCGGCGTTGTGCCAGTCCTCGTACAGCCGGATGTGGTTTTCGCAGTCCCCGCACTTGTCTGGAGAGAAGTCCTCCGGCGCGCCGAAATACACCGCGCCGTTGCACAGATTGGCGGAGATTCCGGCGTCCAGCACCTGCCGGGCCACCACCCCCATGCGCATGTACATGTCGGCGATGCAGGTGACGCCGGAGGCGATCATCTCCGCCAGCCCCAGCCCCGTGGCGGCGGCCATGGCCCGGTCGTCCCACCTGCCCTCGGCGGGGAAGATGTAATCGTTGAGCCAGGTCTGGAGGTCGCAGCCCCCGCCGTAGCCCCGCATGAGGGTCATGGGGATATGGGTGTGGCAATTGACGAAACCGGGCATCATCACCTTGCCGGTGCAGTCGATGGTCTGGTCAAAGTCCCCCTGGGGGCGGTTGGGGCCCACGTAGGAGATATTGGTCCCATCCACCGCCACATAGCCGTAGCGCAGGGTGGTGAACGCCTCGTCCATGAGAAGCGCGGTGACGTTGGTAAACAGGGTGGTCATACGAACCCCTCCTAATGAATAATTACAGTTTTCTCAGGCAGCCCAGCACCAGCCGTTTTTGTCCGGCTTTTCCTATACCAGGGCGCTGGCCTGGACCCTTTTACATTTTCCGCAAGCACCCCAGAACAAGTCGTGAAAACTTGTCCTTGGCGGCCTCGGCGGCGTCCAGCACCTCTTTCTCGCTGAGGGGCTGGTCCAGGATGCCCGCCGCCATGTTGCTCAGCAGGGTAAAGCCCAAGACCTCCATGCCGCAGTGGCCCGCCACAACGACCTCGGGGGCGGTGGACATGCCCACCGCGTCGCCCCCCAGAATCCGGGCCGCCCGGACCTCGGCGGGGGTCTCGTACTGGGGGCCGTAGCAGTAGAAATAGACCCCCTCCCGCAGGGTAATGAACATATCGGCGGCGGTGTCCCGGGCGATCTTCTGAAGCCGGGGGGTGTACAGGTGGGAAGCGTCGGGGAACCGGACGCCGAACTCAGGGATGTTCTCCCCCCGCAGGGGGGACTGGGAGAACAGCTTGATATGGTCGGTGATGAGCATCAGGTCCCCCGCCTGCCAGTCGGTGCGCACACACCCGGCGGCGTTGGTGACGATCAGCGTGTCGCAACCCAGCAACCGCAGCACCCGCACGGCGTAGGACACGTCGTCATAGCCGTAGCCCTCGTAGTGGTGCATCCGGCCCTGCATGACGGCCACGTTTTTGCCCGCCAGCACGCCGAACACCAGCTGCCCCTTGTGTCCGGGGGCGGTGGACGCCTTGAAGTGGGGAATCTGACCATAGGGGATGGCGATGGGATTTTCCACCACGTCGCCCAGAAAGCCCAGGCCGGAGCCCAGCACCATGGCAACTTTGGGGATAAATCCTCCGATTTTTTCCTTGATGTAATCAGCACTCTCCTGATACTGTGCAAATTTGTACGCCATGTCCGCAGCCTCCCGTATTCATAATTTTTGTTCAACTGATTTAGTTTACACCATTTCCCGGCGGAAATCAATGAACAGGTTATAAATTCCGCAAAAAAGCCCCCGGGTTTTGTGAGGCCCCCCGTTGCTTTTTCGGCGGGATTGGGGTAAAATACCGCCGAAGCGCGGAGAAGCGGACAGCGAGGGAGCTTGGAACGGAGCGAAAGCGACCGAGCGCCCTGGCCGCTTTGCAGCGTGACAACATGGGACCAAAAGGAGGCCGCACTATGAGAGACGGCTTTGTGAAGGTGGCAGCGGGCACGCCGAAGATACGGGTGGCCGACTGCCATCACAACGCGGAACAGATCATTGCCCTGATGAAGGAAGCGGCGGCACAGGGTGTAAAGGTTTTGGCCCTGCCGGAGCTGTGCGTCACCGGGTACACCTGCGGGGACCTGTTTTTACAGCCCACTCTGCTGGACGGGGCGGAACGGGCCATGCGCCGCATTTTGGACGAGACGATGGAGTTGGACATCGTCACCGCCCTGGGCCTGCCGGTGAGATGCCAAAACAATTTGTATAATTGTGCCGCAGTAATACAAAAAGGCGCGATTTTAGCGCTGGCCCCCAAAACCTATATTCCCAATTACGGGGAGTTCTACGAGGCCCGATGGTTTACCACATCCTTGGAGAGGTACGATGGTTCCGCGCGGACCGGCGGGCGTGAATTCCAGCTGGCGGGGCTGCCGGTGCAAATGGCGGCTCATCCGTTGATTGAATGTGGGACAGTTCCGGGGTTGGTCATCGGCGTAGAGATCTGTGAAGATTTGTGGGCCCCGGTGCCGCCCTCCGTCCGGCTCGGGGCGGAGGGGGCCACCCTCATCCTGAATCTGTCCGCCTCCGACGAGACGGCGGGCAAGGCAGAATACCGCCGCCAGCTGGTCACCGGGCAGTCGGCGCGGCTAGTGTGCGGGTATGTGTACGCCGACGCGGGAGAGGGGGAATCCTCCACTGACCTGGTATTCGCGGGACACAACATCATCGCGGAAAATGGGACGATTTTGGCAGAACAGCGGTTCAGCACCGGGCTGACCATTAGCGAGATTGACGTACAGCGGCTGACCTATGAGCGGCAGAGGATGAACACCTACGCCTTCCCGCCCGGTGAGGGATATGTTTTCCCAAGCTATTGCAAATTTGACCGGGAAGAAACCCCCCTCACCCGCCCCGTGTCCCCCACCCCCTTCATCCCGTCGGAGGAATCCCGCCGGGGGGAGCGGTGCCGGGAGATCATCACCATCGCCGCCCTGGGTCTGAAAAAGCGGCTGGAGCACACCAACGCCTCCTGCGCCGTGGTGGGGCTGAGCGGCGGCCTGGATTCCACCCTGGCCATCCTCATCACCGCCAAGGCCTTCGACCTGCTGGGCCGGGACCGTAAAGGGATTTTAGCTGTCACCATGCCCTGCTTCGGCACCACCAAGCGCACCCGATCCAACGCCGAGATTCTGGCCCGGGAGCTGGGAGCGGACTTCCTGGAGGTGAACATCGGTAAAGCGGTGGAGCAGCACTTCGCCGACATCGGCCAGTCCATGGAGGACCACGGCGTGGCCTTTGAGAACGCCCAGGCCCGGGAGCGCACCCAGGTGCTCATGGACCTGGCCAACCAGCGGGGCGGTCTGGTGATCGGCACCGGGGACCTCAGCGAGCTGGCCCTGGGCTGGGCCACCTACAACGGAGACCATATGTCCATGTACGCCGTCAACGCCTCCATCCCCAAAACCCTGGTGCGCCACCTGACGGCCTGGGAGGCGGAGCGGCTGGGCGGTCGGGCCGGGGAGGTGCTCCGGGACATCCTGGCCACCCCCGTATCCCCCGAGCTGCTCCCCCCCAGGGACGGGGAGATCGCCCAAAAAACCGAGGACCTGGTGGGGCCCTACGAGCTCCACGACTTTTACCTGTACTACGCCATCCGCTGGGGCTTCCCGCCCCGTAAAATTCTTCGCCTTGCCCAGTGCGCCTTTGACGGGCAGTACCGCCGGGAAACGCTGCTCAAGTGGCTGAAAAGCTTCTACCGCCGGTTCTTTTCCCAGCAGTTCAAGCGCTCCTGCCTGCCCGACGGGCCCAAGGTGGGGTCGGTGGCGCTGTCCCCACGGGGCGACTGGAAAATGCCCAGCGACGCGGCGGCAAGGCTGTGGCTGGATGAATTGGAGGGGTTGGAATAATATGAACATTCTCATTGACCTGTTTCTCACCTTTGCCCGCATCGGGGTATGCACCTTCGGCGGCGGCTATGCCATGCTTCCCATACTCCAGCGGGAGCTGGTGGAAAACAAAAAGTGGGCCACGGAGACCGAGCTGGCCGACTACTACGCCGTAGGCCAGTGCACCCCCGGCATCATCGCCGTGAACACCGCCACCTTCGTGGGCCGCAGCCAGGCGGGGACCGCCGGGGGAATCCTCGCCACCCTGGGGCTGGTGTTCCCCTCCCTGGTCATCATCATGGTCATCGCCGCCTTCTTGCAGAACTTTATGCACCTTGAGTTCGTGGTCCACGCGTTCAACGGCGTCCGGGCCGGGGTGGTGGCGCTGATTTTGTCCAGCGTCATCAAGCTGTTCAAAAACGCCGTCATCGACTGGCCCACCCGGGTCATCTATGCCGTGGTGCTGGTTATGGCCGCCGCAGGAGCTTTTTGCGCCATGCCCCAGGGAACCCTGGGCGCCGTGCTGGGCTTCATCCTGTCCCCAGTATTCCTGGTCATTGCGGCGGGCGTGGCCGGACTGTGCGTCCGCGCGGCGAAAGGAGGGCTGAAATAATGCCTCTCACGGTGGATTTCATGCTTTATATCAGATTGTTCCTGGAGTTCTGCCGGGTGGGGCTGTTCTCCGTGGGCGGCGGCCTTGCCACCATCCCCTTCCTCACCGACCTGGGGGAGCGCACGGGCTGGTTCAGCCCCGGCGATCTGGCCAACATGATCGCCATCTCCGAGTCCACCCCCGGGCCCATGGGGGTGAACATGGCCACCTACGTGGGGTTCCACACCGGCGGCGTGGTGGGAGGCGTGGTGGCCACCCTGGGTCTGGTATCCTCCTCCATCGTCATCATTCTGATCATCGCCGGATTTCTGGAGAAATTCCGCCAGTCCAAGGTGGTGGACGGGGTGTTCTACGGCCTGCGGGCGGCATCGGTGGCCCTCATCACCGCAGCCCTGCTCCAGGTGGCGAAAATCGCGCTGTTCCGCCCCGCCCAGGGCCTGGAGAGCGCTTTCACGGTCTATCCCAATGAAATCGCCATCCTGTTGGCGGCGGCCATTTTCGTGCTGGTGAAGTTCACCCCGCTGAAAAAGCTGCACCCCATCTGTTTCATCGGTCTGGCGGCGCTGGTGGGCGCCGTCCTCCAAATGTGAGGGGAACTCCCGGCTCACAATAACAAAGAAAGCGGTACGGCTTGACAGCTGTGCCGCTTCTCTTTTTGCCTGCCCCGGCCCCCGGTCTGGGTGTTTATTCACAATTTGTTTACGCTTTCAGCCCCCATTTTCAGAATCGCTTCAGTTTTATATGGTAAAGTCCCCAGTGAAAGGACGTGATGCTATGCCCCAATACCGGCACGAGTGGAAGCATGAAATCAGCCTGTCCGACCGCCTGATCCTCCGGGCCCGGCTGAAGGCGGTATGCCGGACAGACGGCCATGCCATGGACGGACGCTATCGGATCAGGAGCCTCTACTTTGACAACCTGTCCGACAAAGCCCTCCGGGAGAAGATCGACGGGGTCACCCCCAGGGAAAAGTTCCGCATGCGGTACTACAACGGGACTCCCTCCCCCATCCGCCTGGAGAAAAAAAGCAGGTTCAGCGGGCTGGGGACCAAGGAGACGGCGGAGCTGTCTCCCGCCGAGGCCCAGGCCATTGTGGACGGAAAGCTGGACTGGATGCCGGACAGCGGCTGCCCCCTGGTCCAGGAGCTCTACCACAAAATGCGCGCCCAGGGGCTGCGGCCCCGCACCATTGTGGATTACACCCGGGAGCCCTTTGTCTACGCCCCCGGCGGCGTCCGGGTGACCCTGGACTACGACATCCGCACAGGGCTGGGCCGCACCGACTTTTTAAACCCGGACTGCGTCACCATCCCCGCGGGGGAGTCCATCGCCATTTTGGAGGTGAAGTGGGACGCCTTTCTCCCCGGCGTCATCCGGGACGCGGTACAGCTGGAGGGGCGGCGGACCGGAGCGTTCTCCAAATACGCGCAGTGCAGAATTTACGGCTGACGGGGGCTTATTTCGCAAGAAAAAGAAGTGCCCTGCATCCATCAATGCTAGAAAGGAACCGTTTTTATGACTTTTCAAGAAATTTTCAAGTCCAGCTTTCTGGAAAACGTGGCCAGCGTCAGCCTGCTGGACATGACGCTGGCGCTGGCGCTGGCCTTTGGCATCGGCCTGTTCATCTTCCTGGTGTACAAAAAAACCTTTTCCGGCGTGATGTACTCCTCCAGCTTCGGCGTGACCCTGGTGGCCCTGACCATGATTACCAACATGGTGATCCTGGCCGTCACCAGCAACGTGGTGTTGTCCCTGGGCATGGTGGGCGCCCTGTCCATCGTCCGCTTCCGCACCGCCATCAAGGAGCCCCTGGACATCGCCTTTCTGTTCTGGTCCATCGCCGTGGGCATCGTGCTGGCGGCGGGGATGATCCCCCTGGCCGTCATCGGCAGCGTGGCCATCGGGGTGATTTTGCTGGTGTTCGTCAACAGAAAATCCTTTGAAACCCCCTATATTCTGGTCCTCCAGTGCGTGGATCAGAGCGCGGAACTCCAAGCCGGAACCTTTCTGGAGAACAATACCAAGCGCTGCGCCGTCAAAAGCAAAACGGTGCAGAGGGACCTGATCGAACTGAACCTGGAGGTCCGGCTGCGGGACGGCGGCACGGACTTCATCAACACCCTGGCCGCCATGGAGGGGGTGCGCAGCGCCGTGCTGGTGAGCTACAACGGCGACTACATGGGGTGAGGCCATGTCCACCCACAAATACATCGACCGCATCTGCCTGGCCGCCGCCCTTTTTTCCCTGGTGCTGGCCCTGCTGTTCATGAACGGCAGAGCCCTGGGCATACAGCCCGCCTCCCAGGTCATGGGCTACGAGGAAAAGCTGTTTGACACCTCCAGGGTCCACACCATCGAAATCGTCATGGACGGCTGGGATCAATTTCTGGAAACCTGCGAAAACGAGGAGTACGCCCCCTGCTCGGTGGTCATCGACAACGAGGGATACAAAAACGTGGGCATACGGGCCAAGGGCAACACCTCCCTGTCCACCGTGTCCCAGATGGGCAGCGACCGCTACAGCTTCAAGCTTGAGTTTGACCAGTACGACAGCGGTAAGAGCTACTACGGCCTGGATAAACTGTGTCTGAACAACCTCATCCAGGACAACACCATGATGAAGGACTACCTCACCTACCGGCTGATGGCCTCCTTTGGGGTCAACGCCCCCCTGTGCAGCTATGTGTGGATCACCGTCAACGGGGAGGACTGGGGACTGTACCTGGCGGTGGAGGGGGTGGAGGACGCTTTCCTTCAGCGCAGCTACGGCCGGGACCACGGCCAGCTCTACAAGCCGGACAGCATGAGCTTCGGCGGGGGCCGGGGCAATGGCCGGGACTTTGATATGGGCGATTTTATGGACCGGGACGGACAGTCTGACGGCATGGGATGGCCTGACCGGCAGGAAACGGGGCCGGAGGACTTTGATCCCTCCGCCTCGGGCGGACCGCCCAGCGCCGGAAGCACACCCTCGGAGGAAGTCCCCCGGTTCCAGATGTCCGGCATGGGCTCCAGCGACGTGAAGCTGCAATACACCGGCGACGACCCGGACAGCTATTCCAACATCTTCGGCAGCGCCAAGACCGACCCCTCCGACGCCGACCGAACCCGGCTGATCCAGGCGCTGAAAGCGCTGGGAGAGGGGGATGCGGACAGCGCCCTGGACATGGACCAGGTGTTGCGCTATTTCGTGGTCCACAATTTCGTGGTCAACGGCGACAGCTACACCGGGTCCATGGTGCACAACTACTACCTCTATGAGGAGGACGGGCGGCTGTCCATGCTCCCCTGGGACTACAACCTAGCCTTCGGCACCTTCCAGAACAGCGACGCCTCCGAGGCGGTGAACGACCCCATCGACTCCCCCCTGTCCGTCGCCGGGGACGGCAGCAGGCCCATGGCGGACTGGATTTTTTCCAGCGAGGCGTATACGGCCCTGTATCACCAATACTTTGAGGAATTTTTGAGCTCGGTTGATCTCGCCGTTATCATTGAAGAAGCCCGCGCACTCATCGCCCCCTATGTGGAACGGGACCCCACCAAATTCTGCACATACGAGGAATTTGAAACCGGCGTTTCAACGCTTGAGGACTTCTGCCGTCTGCGGGTCCAGAGCGTATCCGGCCAGCTTGCGGGGACCATCCCCTCCACGGATGAGGGGCAGGCGGCGGACGGCTCCGCCCTGGTGGACGCCTCCGGCCTCTCCCTGTTGGACATGGGCGCCATGAACAACGGCGGCTTTGGCGGCGGACCCGGTAGGGAGGGCGGCTCTCCCCCCCAGCTCACCGGCGAAAACGGCGCCCGCCCAGAGGGCCGCCCCGCCATGGGAGATGGGAGCGGCACTGAACCCCGCCAGCCCCCTGACGGCATGAAAATGCCGGGGGGCTTCCCCGGCGGGATGTCCCAGAGCGGTGAGTCCGCCGTCCCCGATGCGCCTACCGGGACCAGTCCATCCGCCCTGATCCTGACAGGGGCGTCCGCGCTGGTCCTTCTGGCGGGCCTGTGGACCGCCTTTCGATTCAGGCGGTACGGCAAAAAGTGATCTCCTTTGCCCTATTGTCCCACCAAAACTGCAAAACAGGGCATGGAGATCACAATAATCAGGGTGCGCCGCGAACGCCTGCATAACCGGCACAGGGCAGGGGATCATCCCCTGCCCTGCCTTTCGTTTATGCCGGTCCTATTCCTGAAGCCGTCTCCCCACCGTACTGGGTATGCCTAGCTCATCCCGGTATTTTGCCGCCGTCCGCCGGGAGATGGTGCAGCCCTCCTGGGCCATGAGCCGGCACAGTTTCTCGTCCGACAGGGGTCGGCGCTTGTCCTCGCCGTCGATGAAACGCTTCAGCAGCGCCTTGGCGTTGTCTACGGAGGAGCCGCCCCCCCCCTCCGCCGGTCCCAGGCGGCGGGAAAAGAAGTAGCTCAAAGGATATGTCCCCATGCTGCACTGTAAATATTTTCCGTTCACTGCCCGGCTCACGGTGGACTCGTGCATCCCCACCTGACCGGCCACGTCGGCCAGGGACAGAGGCTTCAGGCTGCCCGGCCCCTCGCTGAAAAAAGCCCGCTGCTCCTCCACCAGGCAACCGGCGCAGGCCATCAGCGTGCTGCGCCGCTGGTCCACCGCCCGGATGGTCCACTTTGCCTGCCGGAGCTTGCCGGTCAGATAGTCCTGCACCTGGGCGTCGTCGCTCTCCCGCAGCAGGCGGCTGTAGAAAGCGCTGACCTTCAGGGTGGGGAAAAAACGGTGGTTTGGCAGCAGCTCAAGCCCGCCGTGGGCGTTGACCACAATAATGTCGGGCACAATATACACCGGATCGTTCCACTCGGCGGCGTAGGCCAGACCGGGGCGGGGGTCCAGGCTTCGGATCAGGCTGCAGGCCCGGCGGACCTGCTCCTGCCCCGCCTTCAGCGTCTGGGCCAGCCAGCCGTAGCGGCACTTGGCCAGAGCGTCCAGGTGTCTCTCCGCGATGCACAGCGCCAGCCCGTCCACCGGATCGAAGCGGAGCAGTTGGAGCCGGAGACATTCGGACAAGCTCCGCGCCCCCACGCCGGCGGGCTCCAGGGACTGCACCACCTCCAGGGCCCGTTCCATCACATCCTCCCGGCGTCCCAGCTCCCGGGCCAGGGCGGGAAGGTCCTCTTCCAGCCAGCCGTTTTGGTCCAGGCTGGCCGCCAGCGCCCTGGCGCACAACGCCGTCTCCCCGTCCAGCTCCAGGCCGTCCAGCTGGGCGGTCAGGTGGTGATACAGCGTCTCCTGCCCTGACCGGGCGGCACAGCTGCGCAGAGGGTCCATGTCCTCCGCCCGGTCCTGCCGGTAGTAGTCCCGGTTTTGCAGGTCGGTGGACTCCAGCCACGCCAGCTCCCGCCGGAGGCTGTCCGCCTCATCAGGCCCGTCGCAGTACTCCTGGCACTCCAGCACCGGGTTCTCCTGAAGGGCGCTCTCCACATACTCCAAAAGCTCCTGAGAGGTCATCTGGAGCACCTCCATGCTCTGGATCATCTGGGGCGAAAGCGTCTGCTTCTGTTTCTGCGTGAGCCCAAGCTCTATCATGCCGCCCATCCTTTCCTCCGCTCGTGTTGGACCGTATCATAATATAGAGTATAACACAGAATTCGGAAAAAACCAATCCCAGGCATGTATATTGCAAGCTTCTCTCCATGCCTGCGCCGCTCCCTTTTGTATAACTTCACGATAGCGGGAAATTTGTACAAAACCCACTTGACAACAGCAAAAAAGCTGTTATAATGATCTATGTTGCGCCGCACCACAGCGGCGAGATGTATTGTGACTTCACCACCGATTTGCAGCGGTATCGAAGAGGTCATAACGAGCACGATTGGAAATCGTGTAGCGGCTGAAACCGCTCGAGGGTTCGAATCCCTCCCGCTGCGCCAAATTAGACAAAATCCGAGTATAGCATGGCTATGCTCGGGTTTTGCTATTTCCTCTGCGCAGCGCACAAAATAGTGGTCAAATTGTTGGTTCAAATGACCACGGATGATAAATAGTCTATGGCATATTCCTATGTTTTGTCTCCATTTGGAAGAAAAACATGGGAAATTTTATTTTTATAGATCAGAGCAGCAAAGCTTATTTTGCATGGGTTCTATACGTTGCGGCACACATTTAGTTTATCTTTTGAATCTGTACCTTTGGATTTCGTCTTTGGGTTCTCTGCAGATATGGAGTGCTGGATATCTTACCAAAAAGAAAATCAAGGCTATAGATAGGGTAAAGAAAATTTTTAAGATGTGTACATACTGTTAGAGCCTGTCAAAGAACCCAGAAGCTCGAAAAGAGCATCCGGGTTCTGAAATGAAGCAGGGAAATAGCAATCAGGGGGAAGGAAAGGTGCAGGGCCTTCCAACGGGCCAGTTTTTTGAGATTCATGGCAGCAAACTTAAGCCTGACCCATATGGAGACTTGGGTCAGACCTCGATAAAGCGTATAGCGCATACCATGCTTTTCCTTGGTGCCGGCAAAGACGCGCTCGATGGTTTCTTTGCGCTAGGCATAAAGCTTCTTGTATTCCGGGGTGTATCTGGCATCGTCAGCCAATTCCTCATAATCTTTCCAAACATGGCGCAGGACGGTTTTTACACAGCTTTTGAAATGGGTATACAGCTCTTTTTTGCGCCTTAAGTGTCCCACTGACTCCCGCCCCCTTTTGGGATCACCTCCGAAAGCCGGCGGCCAGTTATCTTGAGTGCACCGCAGTTTTATCTGTTGACAGCGGAATGTTTTAATTATTCTCCGCGCACCATACTGCAATTTCCGCAATCAGCTCCAGTGGGAGCGGCTTGCTGTACGGAAGCTGAATCGTGCCCTTGTTGAACTTATATTCCGTCAGCCGTCCGGCAAACGCTTCCACGGCCTCCGGGCCGGGATACAAACCGATGTGCCGCTTAGACGCCGCGAACTGGATCAGATTCCGACCCTTCCAGTAGCTGGGCATACCCCAGGAGATTTTCTCCTTGGCCTCCGGGATGCTGGCCTTGATGGCGGCATTTACCTGCCGAAGATAGTCCTGCGCCTCCTCCGGCTGGGCGGCGATATATTCCTCAATCGTCGCGGGAGGCTTCCCGCAGTAGTGGCCCTGCTCCCTGTTTTTGAATGACCGCCCGCACTTGGGGCATACCCACATGGCTGTTTTCTCCTGCCCCCGTAGGATTTTCTCCATCGGTCTCCCCTTCGCCAGCTCGTCGATCAGCTTGTCCAAGTATCGGATCTCCCGCATAAGCGGGTCCTCGACCTCCTCCACCCGTACGCCGCAGACCACCCCCTTAATCAGCGCCCGGTTTGGGTTGGGCTGAGGGGCGCAGCGGAAAAAATCCCCATAGCCGAGATCGGTGGACCGGAACGCCTCCAGCTGTTCCGAGTTGTACCCGGTCAGCCAGCAGATGACCTCATCCACCTCGGCCTTTGTCCGCCCCTTTCTGGCGGCCTTGTCCAGCAGAAGCCCATACACTTTCCCAAAATTCATCTGAAATACTTTGTCGTTATTCATAGCATGCACGCTCCCGGCAATGATACACTATTTTACCACACCCCACATCGTTTTGCGAAGAACCGGTCTGAACCGGCGAAAAGGCTAGGGGGGAGGCAAGCGGCAATCATAATTCAAATGTACGTTCAATGTGAAGGACGCTAAAAAAGCGCTGCCCGGGATCTCTCCCAAGCAGCGCCATTTTATCCGTTCAGGTCCCTCGCAGAAGCGGTAAAGCCCCGTGCGTCCGTCTCTTAAACCTCGGTGTGCGTCCCGTCCGATTTCCCGAAGGTCTTGATTGCCCTTTCGGTCTCGGCCCTCCGCTCCTCCAGCGCCTCGGCTAAAAGCATATCCTTCACCTTCATCAGCCGGGTGGTGGTGGAGCGGTCGTTCTCGTCCAGCTTCATGGTGATATAGCGGATATTCTCCTGGGTCTGGGGGATGACCACGTACTCCAGGGCGTTGACGCGGCGGCGGGTCTTTTCAATCTCCTCCGCCATGAGCTGGGCGGCCTTCTCGGTCTGGGCCAGCTTCAGCATGTTCTGGAACACCTCGCCCAGAGCGGCCACCGCCCCGTCCAGCTCGCCGCTGGTGGCGGCAAAACCGTAGGGGTAAATGTCCCCGGTGTCCTCGGTGCGGGTCTGGTAGTGGTACTCCGGCACGTTCACCGACATGACGTTTTTAAATGTCATGGTCAGCTCTACCGACTGCTTGGGGTACATCAGCGCCTGTTCCATGGCCTGGGCGCTCATCAGCGCGGAGGCCACGGTGAAGGAGCTGTGCACCCGCATCAGGTCCTGCTCCACCTGGGAGCGAAGGGCCCGCAGCTCCCGGACCGTGTCCAGAAACTGCTTCATCAGCTCATCCCGCTTGTCTTTGAGCAGCTTGTGGCCCCGCTGGGCGGTTTTCAGCTTGCCCTTGAGCCGGGTGAGCTCCATTCGGGTGGGGTTTACCACGGTGTTTGCCATGAATACCCCTCCTTACTGTTCGTCTTTCTTGGGCAGATACTTGTCAATATACTCCTGCTTGATGCGCTTCAGCTCGGCGGTGGGCAGGATGGACAGCAGCTCCCAGCCCAGGTTCAGCGTCTCCTCGATGGAGCGGTTCTCCTCATAGCCCTGGTTGACGTAGCGCCGCTCGAACTCGTCGGCGAACTTGGCGTACAGCAGGTCGGTGGGGGTCAGGGCCGCCTCGCCCAGGATGGACATCAGCTCCTTGTTGTCCTTACCGGTGGAGTAGGCCGCGAAGAGCTGGTTCATGGTGTTGGCGTGATCCTCCCGGGTCTTGCCCACGCCGATACCCTTGTCCTTCAGACGGGACAGGGAGGGCAGCACGTCCACGGGGGGATTGATGCCCTGGCGGTACAGGGACCGGGACAGGATGATCTGGCCCTCGGTGATATAGCCGGTCAGGTCGGGGATGGGGTGGGTCTTGTCGTCCTCGGGCATGGTCAGGATGGGGATCATGGTGATGGACCCGGACTTGCCCAGCTGGCGGCCGGCGCGCTCGTAGATGGTGGCCAGGTTGGTGTACAGGTAGCCGGGGAAGCCGCGGCGGCCCGGGACCTCCTTCTTGGCGGCGGACACCTCGCGCAGGGCCTCGGCGTAGTTGGTGATGTCGGTGAGGATGACCAGCACGTGCATGTCTTTCTCAAAGGCCAGGTACTCGGCGGCGGTGAGGGCCATGCGGGGGGTGGCAATACGCTCCACGGCGGGGTCGTCGGCCAGGTTGGTGAACAGCACGGTGCGGTCGATGGCGCCGGTGCGCTTGAACTCCTGGACGAAGAACTCAGACTCCTCGAAGGTGATGCCGATGGCGGCGAACACCACGGCGAAGTTGGCGCTCTCGTCCCCCAGCACCTTGGCCTGACGGGCGATCTGAGCCGCCAGATTGGCGTGGGGCAGGCCGGAGCCGGAGAA